>JBAUBR010000247.1:0-9370 GCA_049676965.1 Occallatibacter sp. | reverse complement strand
GCGCGTCGGACGCCCGCGGCTATTGATGGCTGCATAAATAATGTCCTGAACCTTTGCGGCCAAACAAGGACATTTGTCCCGATCGAATGGCGATCCCTCAGGGGCTAAAGCCCTCAATTTTATTGCGTGATTGTGGCACGGCTGAAGCCGTGCCCTTTCAAAACCTTCAGCCTTCCAAACGTTCCAAAACGGACATTTGTTTTGCAGGAATCAATAAAGCCCTGCCGGTTTTGGCGCGTTTTGCGCACGGGCTGAAGCCCGTACCCTTCGAAACATGGACTCATTCAGAGGTTTCCTAGTATGGCGTCCCAAAAGTTCCTTGCAGATCTCTCGCATCGATTCGACCCATCTAGCGATTCAAATGCAGGTCCTTGGACTCGCTTCGCTCGCTCAGGATGACACCATTTATAAAGCGAACTTTTGGGACACTACGCTAGGGGTTGTGGTTTCCGGGTCGTGCTTTGCGTTAAGGTATTCAAGGCCACGCGGGCGGATCGCAGCGGCTAGACGCCACGCCGCGCGCACGGCTGTTCCGGGCGCCCTGGCCGAGGCGGAACTTCATCTGCCGGCCTCAAACTGCTTGACGCACTGAAGAAGCATCGCAGCCGTACAAGAATCCCCCATCTCCGTATTGAACATTGCGTGATACAGGTGGGGTTCGGGCCATTTCAGCCCGAAATACTGGCGGACGAACGCAGCTCGCGATTGGTCCGTTGAGTCGACCTGTTCGATTGCCTTGTCCTCGGTTGCGCCCGTGGAGATCAGCCTGCGGATCTTATAGTCGCGAGATGCAAAGAGAAACACATGGAAGACATCCTTGCGATTGCGGAGGAAATACTGCGCACCCCGGCCGACGATCACCGAGGGGCCGCTGGAGAAAGCGGTTTTGACCGCTGATTCCGAAACAGCGGCGATGCGGCTCGAATCCAGCAAGTGCAGCCGGTTGGTGGGCGGCAAGCCTCCCTCGAACGCGCCGCGAAGAAAATCCCTGAAAACCCGGTATACGACGGGATCGGTTCGCCATCCTACCCGGTCGACCGCTTCCGGCGTACTCTCGGTCAGGCGCGCGATTTCCTGTGTCAACCGTTCGTCCCACAGGCCCCATCCGAGGCGACTCGCGACCAGACTGGCAATTTCGGATGCTCCGCAGCCGAACTCGCGCTCAATTGTTATGGCTTGAACCATTGCTTTATCCTCAGCCCACGGCGACATCTCCGCCCGATCCTGGATCATTCTTCTTCAAGAAAAACGCGAGAACAAACATGATGGAGCAGAGCGCGCCCAAGACCCAAAAGATGTCCATGTAGGACAGTGCGCCGCCTTGTCGATGCACCAATTCGTAGAACCTCGCAATTGCCTGGTCGTGAGCGTCCGCGGCGCGAAGCCCGGAGTGCCCGATTTTCGAGCTCAGCGCATGGAGCGACGAACGATATGCGGGGGAATCGGGTGTGATGTGGCCGACGAGAATCTGCTGGTGATATTGAGCCCGCCGGGCAATCATCGTGGTCACGACGGAAGTTCCGATACTGCCGCCGATATTGCGCATGAAATTGATCATGCCGGAGACGCTATTACCTTTCTCCGGAGGAACTCCGATGTAGCCCGCCGCGGTGATGGGGACAAATAGAAATCCGATACCTACCACCTGGGCGACGCGCAGCCACATCGCAAATTTGAAGCTGACGAACAGATCGATCTGGTTGGCGCAATAGAACAGCCCAATAGCCATGCACAGCCATCCTGTCGCGATCAGCCATCGGGCTTGAATCTTGGATGAAAGCCGCCCGACGATGGGCATCATCACCAGCAAGACAACTCCGCCGCCGGACAGGACGAGACCTGCAAGCTCCGCCGTGTAACCCATCAGTGTCTGCAGAAACTCGGGAATCAAGACCAGGGTGCTGAAGAGCATGAAGCCCATCATGAACATCATCAAATTCGCCGCCGCGAAGTTGAAGCTCTTGAACATGCGGACATCGATGATCGGATCTTTGCGCAACCATTCCCAGATGACGAGCGAGATAAGGCAAACGGTTGCGGTTATGGCCAGGGTGGTGATGAAATGCGAGCCGAACCAATCGTCTTCCTGCCCCTTGTCCAGAACCACCTGCAGCGAGCCTACTCCCAGCGCCAAGAAGGATATTCCGATGTAGTCCACCCGGATACCCCCGCGCTTCAAGCGGCGGAGGAACGGCGGATCTTCGACCAGGATGTGCGTCAAATAAAGGGCGAGGAGGACCGGGGGCAGGGTGATGAAAAATATCCAGCGCCAGGAATAGTTGTCGGTAATCCAGCCTCCCAGCATCGGCCCGACGGTAGGGGCGAGAACCGCGGTAATGCCGTAGACGGCGAACGCGGAGCCGCGCTGCTCCGGAGGAAATGTATCGTTGAGAATGGCTTGTGCCATCGGCTGCAGTCCGCCGCCACCGACGCCTTGCACAGCTCGAAACAAGAGCAATAGCGGCAGGTTGGGCGCTAACCCGCAAAGCAGCGAACTCACCGTGAAAACAGCAAGCGACATCATGAAGTACCGCTTGCGGCCGATCAACTCCGCGAGCCATCCGCTGATGGGCAAGACGATAGCGTTCGCGGCAAGGTACGAGGTGAGTACCCAGGTGCTGTCGTCGTAGCTGGCTCCCAGGCCTCCGGCGATGTAGGGCAACGCAACGTTGGCAACGCTCGTGTCCAGGACTTCGACAAACGCCGCCATCGACACGGTGGCGGCAATCGCCCAAGGGTTCACCTTGGGGCGCCAGACGACCTGATCGGACGGAACGGTCAGCGCTGTAGCGCTCATCGCAGGTACACCTTCGCTTCGACGTTCTCACCGGGCCGAAGCTGGTGATCGCGATTTTCGCCCGGCTCGAGAACGATCTTGACGGGAACGCGCTGAACGATCTTGACGTAGTTGCCGGTTGCGTTTTCGGGCGGCAGCAAGCTGAAGATGGGGCCCGTTGCTCCGGCAATGCTGTCGACATGACCGTTATATGTGCGGCCATTTGAGTCGAGCTCAATCGTCGCTTTCTGGCCTACGCGCATATGCTTGAGCTGGGTCTCCTTGAAATTCGCCGTGATCCAGACCTGATCCAGGGGGACCACGGTGAGTAATTGCTCCCCGGGGTCGACATTCAGTCCAACGACAACCTTCTTCGTGACCTCGCCAGTTACAGGCGCAGGTATTTTGGTGTATCCCAGGTTCAACTCCGCCTGCTCGACGGCGGCTCTTTTCTGCTTTACATCCGCCATGGCTGAAAGAGCTTTGGCGCGCGTTGAGTCAACGCGTTGCGGCCCGGCCTGGGCATCTTCGTAGCGTGCCTCAGCCTCGGTGAGGCGGCTGTGCGCTTCTTGAACGGCTTGTTCGGCCGCGGCCTCGTCGGCTTCCGCCGCGGCTATGGCGGCGACGTCGGTCGCCGCGGCGGCATAAGCATGGTCGTAGATTTGCTTCGGTACCTCCTCCTTGGCGAGCAGCAAGCGATAGCGGGTAACGTCGTCTTGAGCCTTTACGTTTTCCGCTTGCGCTTCCACGACGCGGTCGTGGGCGGCGGCGGCTTGCTTTTCCGCCGCCTGAATCGCCGCTTCAGCGTTCTTGATATCCGAGGACGTGAATTTCAATTGGCTCGAGGTATCGACGGAAGATACCGGCACATCGATATTCGAGCTTTTCGCCGAAGCTTCCGAAGTATCGAGTGTTGCCTGGGCTTTTGCGAGTGCCACTTCATAGTCTTTGGGATCGATTTCCACGAGTGTGGAACCTTCGTCGACCCATTGGTTGTCGTCGACATTGACTTTCTGGACATATCCGGAGATGCGAGCGCTGACAGGGTAAAGATGGACGTCTACCTGCGCATCGTCGGTGGATTCGAAGCCGGAAAGATAATGCCAGAGGAAGGCGCCACCAACGGCCAACACAACGAGCAAGACGAGAACTATCCAACGTTTGTGAGAGCGCCTCTTGGGGTATGCGGAAATTAATGGGTCATCTGTGCCGGCATTGCCCGTGGGCGCGTTTCGCGCCGAGGGTGTTGCTGGCGGTGGATTCGCTGGTTGATTCTGTTCAGACATACTCAATTCCCCCTCAGATACTCTGGGTATCGAGACTCCGCGACTCCGGTCGCCCTGGCCAGGGATATCTTGGCCAGGTTGTAGCTGTAGAGGCTTGCAATATAGGCATCATTGGCGATTGCCAGCGCATCCTGGGCCTGAACCACTTCAATGTTGTCTGTAACTCCCGAACTGAATCGATCGCGAGATTGTTCCAGGTTTTGAGTGGCCAGCGATATTGCGCTTTTCTCGACGGAAACCTCTTGCGAGATCGATTGCAAGTCGAGATAGGCGTCGCGAACCTGCTGATCGATCATGGCTCGCAAGTCTTCCAATCGTTGCGTTTCCTCCGTCAGCGAAGCGTCGGCGCGGAGGACATCGCCGTGTACCCTGCCACCCTGAAAGATAGGGATGTGGAGGGTGGCGGCCGCATCGACGGTGCCGTGCGACGAGCCGGGGTTGACTCCGGAGAGACCGTAATCGGTTTCCACACCCAACGACGGATACCGCTCGGCGGAAGCTGCTTTTCTCGCGAGCTCAGCGGACCGGACTCGATTCATCTGACTCTGAAAATCGGGGCGCGCCTTCAAGGCGCTTTGGATCGTCTCATCGGGACTCGAAGTCGTCAGCTCCTGGTAAGGGACCTGGGTGGTTGTTTCGAAGGGCTGGGCCAAGGGAAGGCCGATAGCTCGCGCCAGGACCAGTTTCTGTTTCGCCAAATCATTTTTGGCGCTGATCAGTTTCTGTTCGCGCGATTGCAGTTGCACCTGGGAGCGCAAAACGTCCACGGCCGAGGCAAGGCCCGCGGTCTTCTGGTCGGATGCCTGTTGAAAAAGCGCCTTGGCGGTGTCCCGTTGCGATGTGGCCGATTCAACCTCCGATTGGTCGGCGATGACCAGCAGGTAGTTGGAGACAATCACCAGCACCACAAGCTCGCGAGCGTCTTTGGAGCCGAACTCGGCTGACTGGAGCTGCGCATGCGAGGATCGCGCGCGCTCGATGGATGTCCAATCGAAGACCGATTGCGTGAGATAGGCCCGCGAGTCGAAATAGCCAAATGGCCCAATGATCGGAGGCTCTTTGGGAATGGTCAGACCGAACTGTGCCTTCACATTGACTTGATGAACTCCGAAACCCGTGTCGGTGACCACGTTCGGAAGCAGGTCACTCAGCGCCTGCCATTTCTCTCCCCGGGCATCTAGGACGGCATCCGTGGCCAACACTCCACCGAGATTTTGCTTGAGCCCGAGGGTGACGGCGTCTTCGAGAGAAAGCTCGACTGGCGCGGCGCTGAGTTTTCCCGAAGGAACACCTCCCAGGTACGGATTCTGCGACAGGGTTTGATAGTTCTTCTGTCCGGCTTGAACGGCTGATCGCGGCGTTCCCGTTACTTCGGCCAGAGCAATCGGGTTGTACGGCGCAGGCGTAGCGGGTGCGCTGTTCTGTGCAGATGCGGTGAGTCCGCCATACAAAGAGACACCGAGCAGCATCGCTTTAGCCCCGGTTCGAAACCGCATGTCGATTCCTCCCTTGGCATTTCTACACCTTGCTTCGCCGCCGGTGGCGCTTCCTCCTCGACTATCTGGCCTGCCACTTGGACAAATTGCAGGCGACAAATCCCGAGATCGATTGCTCTTCCGCCCATTCGATAAAGCCATTGCGGGCAGGGAGGTCAGGGTGAATGGGGGCCTGTCAACGAGCTGGATCTCCCGGCGAACGCCAATGCCTTGCGAATGAGTGCTCGCTTTCTCCGGGTGGCTCCTGGACCCTTTTGCCGCAAGTGCGCTGAATAGTGAATGAAGCATAGATTCCGGAAAACGTCTCGAGCTCAGAGCTTGCTCACGCGGGTCTTGATGCATCGATCAGATCAGAAACGCATTTCGAAGACAAGTAGACGATGGTATTGCAATACCTTGGTATCGGATTCTTCTATCCGCCGAGCCTCCGACCAGCCGCCTCTGCGCGACCGACAAATGGTTTGTTTTTTTGGCAATGAGACCCTTGAGAGCTGTAGAGTCGATGCGATGCGATGGGCTGTTGGTCGCGTAGCGGGATGACCGCTCGCCCCGGATTTCGCGGTTGCCGGAACCGATACGAAGGTATCGACCAACACCTTCGTCCAATCGCGCCCTCAGAGGCTTCGCAGGACACTGGTGTATTGTTCGGTTCTTGGCAACGGGATGATTCGCAACGATCAAGTCGCCGTTTTGCTTCCGTTGGTGGCCGGCTCAATCGCCGCTCTCTGCACAATTCTGATTCACTCCCTGGCATTGGGTGCTGCCGTGAATTTATTTCGCCGCGAGAGAAGGCTAGGGCGTGTGGGATCGGGGCTCTGGATCGATCTTGGCATATTTGTGACGGCAATTTCATTCGCCTTTGTTGCGCACTTGACCGAGATCGCATTGTGGGCCGCCTTGTTCGTGATGTGCGGAGAATTCAAATCGCTCGAACTCGCGTACTACCACTCAGCGGTCACCTACACGACTTTGGGTTATGGCGATGCGATCATGACGCCGTCATGGAAGCTTTTGGGACCATTGGAAGCGGTCGACGGGGCGCTGATGTTCGGCGTCTCCACCGCGATGATCTTCGCGATCGCCCAGCGTTTGATGCGCGCCAAGTTTGGCGATCTTCAGGAATGAGTCCGGCAAATTCCTGCGAGGAAAACGGGAATGCGAGAATGAATCGACCACACGTGGCGATCGAAGAGGAAAAGTAACAAGGAGGACGTTCCATGGCATCCACGGAAAAGCTCAACACTCATCAGAAAGCGCTGCGCATCAATCTCGATGCGACCAGCTACGGCTCCTTCGCCGAAATTGGCGCGGGCCAGGAAGTGGTGCGATGGTTCCTGGTTGTGGGAGGAGCCTCCGGGACAGTTGCGAAATCGATCTCCGCATATGACAAGGAAGTCAGCGACGATCTGTACGGTTCGGGCGCGCGTTACGTTTCCGGAGATCGCCTGCAAGCCATGCTGGATAGCGAATGGACCCAACTGATCAACCAATTGAACAAAAGCCGTGGATCGAACACTCGCTTCTTTGCCTTTGTCGATACCATCTCCGCGCGCAACTACGCGGGAACCAATGAGCCTCACGGTTGGGTCGGCCTGCGGTTCCAATTGCAACCTGGCGGCCAGGCGAACGACATCGTTCTCCATGTCAACCTGCGGGATCCTTCCAACCCCCTCGAGCAAGAGGCTATCGGCATCCTGGGCGTGAACCTTATCCATGCTGTGTTCTACCAATTGGACGGGAAAGAATCTTTCTTCGAGAATATTGCTCAGGGCGTGGAGAAACGCATTGAAATCGACTATGCGGAAGTGCGCGGCGCCGCCTTCGATGGGTGGGACAAGCGCGCGATCCTGGCGCAACTGGTGAGCGCAGGCCTTGCCGAGGCCGTTTGTTTTCCATGCAGCGGGTCGCCCGCGCCGCCTATCGAAGTCCTCCACAAGAAGGCTATCGTGCTGGCGCCGGGATCGTTCGAACACGTGGATTCCGCCCATGCGGCAATCCATAATCAACTGCTGGCATCGGGGATTCAACAACTCCGCGGAGAGTTGACTGAAAAAGATCCCGCGCCTGCCGGCTTCTTCTGCTTTTCCGCGATGCCGCTCAGGGACGAGGATCCCCCTCCGGAAATCTCCGACCTGCTGAAACGTATCGATGCCCTCCACACGCATTGCGGCGACGTCCTGCTGTTCCGGGAGCGAGAACTCTACGGCATGACGGCGCTCGTTAACCGCTACACGAAGGAGCCTATCCGCTTTGTCTTAGGCCTTTCCCTGCTGATTCGCATTTGGGAGTATCGCTACACTAAACTGGCCGGCAGCTTTCTTGAAGCTTTGTCTCGCCTCCTGGCACAAAACGTCCGCATCTACGCTTTTCCGATGAGCTCAAAGGATCTTGAGCAAGTGGTTCAGAGCGTCTCAGCCACCCACTGGCAGTGGACCGATACGAACGGATGGGTCTCCGCCCGCCAGCTTCATCCCGCACCGCCGCTCAGTCACCTTTACGACTATGTTCTGGCCAGCAACTTCCTCGTCCCAATGCAGATTCCGGCGGATCCGGCGAGCAACGCGTAGTTGTGCGCAGGAATCTGCGGCGCCCGTTTTCCTGCCCAAAAACCGTCCAATTCCGAACAGAAACGAGCCATTGCGGACAATCGTGGCGGATCAAGTGCCGCAAAAGGTGTGTGTTTTGTTGTGGATCGGGGAGCCGGGACTGGCACCTCAATTGCACTTGGCATTGGGGAGGGGTCATTGGCGATGGGAGCGGTTAACGCAGGAGATTGGAACGAGCGCGGGAGGCGTCTATGCTGACAGACCTCAAGGTAACGGTGCGGCGGCTGAGGAAGTCGCCGGGGTTTGCGATCACGGCGGTGCTGACGCTGGCGCTGGGGATCGGCGCCAACGCCATCGTGTTCAGCGTGCTGAACGCCATTGTTCTGCATCCCCTCAACGTCCCGCGCTCGCAGAGCCTCTACATGGTGCAGCGAATAGGTCAGGGCCGGGAGCCTTCACAGTCGCAGTCCTATCCCGACTACCTCGACCTACGCGACCGCAACCACAGCTTCGCTTCGATGACGGCTTATTCCGTCCAGGGCGCGGTGGGGCTGGATACGGGCGCGGGAAACCCGTCGATGGTCTGGCCTTATCTGGTCGGGGGCAATTATTTCGACACGCTCGAAGTGCAGCCGTATCTGGGCCGCTTCTTTCACGCCTCAGACGAGCACGGCGACAACAGCATGCCGTACATCGTGCTGAACTACGACTTCTGGAAGAGCCACTTTCAGGGCGATCCGTCGGCTGTGGGGCGGACGGTCGAGGTGAATCACCATCCGTACACGATTCTGGGTGTGGCGCCGCCGGGTTTTCGCGGAACCGAGCTGTTTTTTTCGCCGGCCTTCTTTGCCCCCCTGGTCGAATTGCCGCAGTTTGCCACCGGGTGGAACCCCCTGCATGAGCGGGGTCCGCATTTTACCGCCGTCATGGGACACCTGAAACCGGGAGTTACCGCGGAGCAGGCCAGCGGCGATCTGAACACGATTGCCGCGTCGCTCAGGAAGATGTATCCCAACGACGACGCGGGACTGAGGTTCGACCTGGCAAAGCCGGGACTGGTGGGCGACGTACTGGGGCGCCCGGCGCGCGCGTTCATGCTGGGACTGATGCTGCTGGCCGGGCTGATCCTGCTGGCGGCGTGCGCGAACCTCGGCAGCCTGTTCGCGGCCCACGCTTCCGACCGCTCGCGCGAGATCGCGGTACGCATGGCGCTGGGCTCGCGGCGCGGCCTGGTTGTGCGCCAACTGCTGACCGAGGCGATCCTGG
>JBAUBR010000246.1:0-10048 GCA_049676965.1 Occallatibacter sp. | reverse complement strand
ATGCAAAGTGCATAGGCTTCCGTGGGGGCGGCTTCCTTCAAGTCGCTGTATCCGAAGCGCCCCCCCAAACATCATGCAACTGCGCATCGTTGCATCGCGGGGCGCTCCAGATACAGCACTAAGACTTCAAAGAATGGATCCAGAGCTTCGAAAATTGCATACTCAGCTTTCGGCATCGGCGGCTCCTCGTCGCATTATATGAGCACCGATTACAGTCCCGGTCGATTCAATCTGGAATATCAACTGCAGGAATTGAGCTGCATATAAGACTGAGTCGCTTCAAATAGGGAGACTCCGAATATCCAGAGATTAACGAAACACACCAAGCGCTACCCATGCAACTTCCTCCAGGGCTTGCTTGTCTGAGTCAAGCCTTGCCATGGCTCTCATCCCCTGAATCGTAACCACGAAGAATCGGGCGAGAGCTTTTGGATCCTGCTTTATGCTGAGTTCTTTCTGCTTTCGGGCGCGCAAGAGCGCCTTTTCAAAAATGGCCTCCACTTTATTTTGGTTGTCGCGCAGGAAATCGGCGATGACTGCATCGTTGGCCTCCCGCTGCAAGTTGGCGCTGAGTAGCAGGCATCCCCGTTCGTGTTGTTCTCGCGTTTCGGCAGCCAAACCATAGAGGAGCTTCGCAAAACCATCTTTGATGGATGGAATTTGGTCGAACATTTGCTGCATGGCGCCATTTGTCTGGTCGCGGTAGTGCGCCATCGCCTTAAGGTAAAGAGCCCGCTTATCTCCAAAAGTGTCGTAAAGACTCTGCTTCGCAATCCCCATGGCCCGCAGGAGCTCGGCGACAGAGGTATTTTCGTAGCCGCGTCGCCAGAACAAATGCATGGCCTTGTTCAGGGCGCGCTCGGGATCGAATTCCTTGGATCGAGCCATAGCTGGAATTCCAAGTCTAAATCGTAACGCTTGACAACACCGATTCCAGACCGTATAGTCTGGAATCCTCTGGATGGACGGCAGCCAAGGCGTTGGCCTGTCTCTGAAATGGACTTCCAACCCGAGCGCACGGAGGCGGCGAAATGTCGTTGAGTAAAGATCTCAGAATTGCATTTGTCTTGCTATTGGCGTTCTTCGCTTTGCCCAGTTGGGCGGCGGCGCAGGCCAGTTCGAGCGCAATTCAGTCGCGTTTTGCCGAGGTCGATGGAATCAAGCTTCACTACCTCACTGCCGGGCACGGCCCCGCCGTGATCTTGTTGCACGGATATGCAGAGACGTCTCTCATGTGGCGTCCATTGATTCCGAAACTCGCAGACCGATTCACCGTGATCGCACCCGATCTGCCAGGCATCGGCGATTCCGACGTCCCCAAAGATGGTTTGGATATGAAGACAGCTGCCATTCGCATCCATATGCTCGCAAAGTCGCTTGATATTCAGAAAGCGCGCGTAGTTGGTCACGATATCGGATTAATGGTCGCCTATGCGTATGCCGCGCAGTTTCCCGATGAAGTAGAGAAACTGGTTGTGATGGACGCCTTTCTCCCAGGCGTGCCGGGATGGGAACTGGCTTATGACAGTCCGGATTTCTGGCACTTTCGCTTTCATGGCCCAACGCCGGAGGCTCTCGTCAGAGGACGCGAGAGCATCTATTTCGCCTACTTCTGGAACGATCTGGCTGCAGACAAAATGCGCTCTCTTCCCGAAAGTGACCGTAAAGCTTACGTCGCAGCGTATTCGCGGCCAGGTCGGATGAGGGCCGGATGGGCGTACTTTGCGTCCTGGCCAGACACTGCGAAGGACTTCGCCCAGATGGCTCAAACTAAGCTAAGGATGTCCGTTTTGTCCATTGCTGGGGAAAGGGCAAGCGCGGCGATCCTCGGGCCTCAAATGAAGCTGGTAGCAACCGATGTTCAGATAATTGTCCTGAAGGACACCGGGCATTGGTTGATGGAGGAGCGCCCGCAGGAGACCATGGATGCTCTGAGCGCATTCCTGTGACGAAGGGGAGACAGGCTCCAGTCGCGACTCCAGTTGCGCTCCGGCTAGCCGCAACGTCAGAATCCACTCAACGTCACTTTACCGATTGCTTTGCCACTCTCGGCGAGCGCATGGGCCTTTTTCAGGTTCTCGACATTGATGGGGCTGAAAGTCTCGGTTTGGGTTGAGCGCAGCTCGCCCTGGTCGACAAGGTCCGCAACACGGGTGAGCAATCGTCCCTGCTCGGCCATGTCTGCCGTCTGCCACATCGAGCGTGCAAACATGAACTCCCAGTGGAGCGACACCGCCTTCCGCTTAAGAGGCACCACATCGAGCGTTGCCGGATCGTCGATGAGACCCAGCTTGCCCTGCGGAGCCAGAACCTCAACCAGTTGTGCGAAGTTCCGCGCGGTCGCCGTTAGGCTAGGGAACCTCTGCACAAGTCTGCAGCCGGGATGATATTTGAATAAACTGGAATCATGAATCGAAAGACGCGTTTTCAGCAGACGTTTTCATCGCAGTCGAGTTTTGCCAAGTATGGCCGGAAGAGTAAGCGGGAGCTTTTCCTCGACCACATGGAACAGGTGGTGCCGTGGAGCGAGCTTTTGGCGCTGGCCGAGCTTCATTATCCCAAGGCGGGCAACGGCCGGCAACCGGTGGGTCTTTCGATCATGCTGCGGACGTATTTTCTTCAACAGTGGTTCAACCTTTCCGATCCCGGCATGGAAGAAGCTTTCTATGAGTCGCCGGTGCTTCGCCGCTTCGCCGGAGTTGACCTTGGCGTGGCGGCGGCGCCGGATGAGACCACCATTCTTCGCTTCCGCCACATGCTCGAAGAGCACGATCTGGGCGGCGCGATGCTGGACACGGTGAACCGCTACCTGGAAAGCAAGGGCATCCGCATCACCACCGGCACCATCGTGGATGCGACCATCGTTGCAGCGCCCAGTTCGACGAAGAACTCCACTGGGGAGCGCGACCCGGAGATGCATCAGACCAAGAAGGGCAACCAGTGGCACTTCGGAGCCAAGGCGCATATTGGCGTCGACAGCAGGGAGACGATCGTTCATTCGGTGGTCACTTCCGCGGCCAGTGTGGCCGACAAGCACATGCTGTCGGACTTATTGCACGGCGAAGAGCGCAAAGTGTGGGGGGACGGTGGCTATCAGGGCCAGACAGAGGCCATCCACGCGGCCGCACCCAAGGCGCAAGATATGACCTGCCGCCGGACAAGATACAAGAACCATGTTGACGAAAAGGCCAGGCGCAAGAACACGACCAAGGCTCGGGTGAGGGCTAAAGTCGAGCATCCATTCCGAATCCTGAAGCGTGTCTTCGGATTCACCAAAGTGCGCTATCGGGGTATCTGGAAAAACCACCAGTGGCTGTGCGCAGCCTTCGCGCTGGTGAACCTATACCAGCACCGCAACCGGTTGGTCCCCCTCGGGGCGTAGTGTCTCAAGGGGCAGGAAAACGACCCCCGAGACCAAATAAACAACAGCACCAAGCGATTTTCGAGCCGCTTTCGGACCAGAATCACGATGAACTTGCTATCTCCATCTGTGCCGATGCAAAATCAAACACCTGCGCAGAGGATTCCTAGCAACGTATTTCACCGGAGGCACGCCCAACCCGTTCACCTGCTCGGCCAGCGGCTTGGTGTGATCGACCACGGAATGAGCACCCATCTGCGTCACCCATTCCACAGTTTCCGGCCGCGACGCAGTCGCAATCACGGTCAGCCCTGTGAGTCGACGGCCGAGTTGCACGAGAATCGAGCCCACACCGCCTGCGGCTCCGCTGACCAGCAAAGACGCGCCGTCCTCGCCTTCATGAACGCCAAGCCGATCGAACAGCAGCTCCCAGGCTGTAATGCTTGTCAGCGGCAGCGCAGCGGCCTCGGCAAAACCGATCGATTTCGGCTTGCGTCCGACCAGACGCTCATCCACGGCCTGGTATTCGGCGTTCGAGCCGGGACGATCCAGCTCACCGGCGTAGTAGACTTCATCGCCTACCTCGAACCCGCTGACCGCCACTCCCTTGCTCACCACCACCCCCGCGGCATCCCAGCCAAGCACCCGCGGCTTCCCGGTGTTCTCCGACGCCGAGCCCTGATGTCGCGCGCCGCGCACCTTCGTATCCACCGGATTGACCGAAACCGCCTTCACATTGACCAGTAAGTCTCGCGGCCCGATCTCGGGTCGGGGCAGATCCAACTCCACCAGCGAGT
Source organism: Occallatibacter sp. (assembly GCA_049676965.1). GTDB lineage: Bacteria > Acidobacteriota > Terriglobia > Terriglobales > Acidobacteriaceae > Telmatobacter. The sequence goes on along the minus strand of JBAUBR010000246.1, from coordinate 5,890 downwards.
CCTGCGCCTCGATCGGTAGTGGGCGGGTGAATGCGATCGCTTTCATTCTTCTCTCCAGTCTTCAACGGCGTCCAACGCCGCACGGAATCAAGTCTACAAGTCGAATTGTCCATTCCAGAGGTCGTTCACGACAAGTAGCCGGCGAATCGTGCGCAACGCCATTCTTGGGCCATAGGGCATTTATGAAGACCTCTCGAGGTCTGTCCCCAAGTCATATCGGCAACTACGACGGCGTGGAGGAGAACAACGAGACCAGGCCCTCGGGGATTGTCGGATGCGCAAGAACGGCTTCACGCAGTGTGGTGTAGGACAGACCGCCAAGCATAGCGATCTGCACGCAGCCCATGATCTCTCCCGCGCCCACTCCGAAGGCAGCAAACCCCAGAATGCGGTCAGTATCGCGCTCGACCAGGCACTTGAGAAAACCGCGTGTTTCCATCAGGCTCCGGGCACGCAGTACCGCAGCCATGGGGACTTTGAACAGCCGATACGCGATTCCTTGCTGCTTGGCTTGGGTCTCGCTTAATCCAATGCGTGCGAACTCCGGGTCAGTGAAGAGACAGAAGGGAACCTGCCTTCCGGTTGTCACATGGTTGCCGCCGAGGATGTTGTCGCGAACTACCCGGAAATCGTCCTCGCTGATGTGGGTGAATTGTGGACTGCCGGCTACCTCTCCAACCGCCCATACGCCCGCGGCGGTTGTTTCGAGGCGTTCGTTCACCTTGATATATCCGCGCTCCGTTACCTCTACGCCTGCCAGTTCCAGTCCAATATCTTTGGTGTTCGGGGAGCGTTTGCCGGTAACCAGCAAGTGCGAGCCTTCGATCGTCCGCTCGGCGCGCTCGTGCAACAGAGTGAGGCGGACCGACTGGCCGGACTTTCCCGAGGCGCGCTGTACTGTTACGTTCAGGGCAAGATCAATTCCCTCCTCTTCACAGAGCTTTCGTATCCCCTCCGTAACGTCTTCATCTTCGCGATGCAGCAGGCGATCATTGCGATCGACGACCGTGACCCGGCTGCCGAAGCGCCGCATCGCCTGCGCGAACTCCAGTCCGACGTAGCCGCCTCCGAGCACAATGAGATGTTCTGGAATGACGTCGAGTTCCAAAGCTTCGACGTGGGTTAACGGTTCCGACTCTTGCAATCCAGGAGTGTCGTCAACTTCAGCATGCGTGCCCGTTCCGATGACGACGTTTTTCCCCCGTAGAAGCCTACTTGTTCCGTCAGCGAACGTCGCTTCGAGCAAGCGAGGCCCAAGGAAACGGCCCGATGCCATGATCAGTTCCGCACCGCTTCGATGGTAGAGATCGAGATGTGTGTCGACCAGGCCCTGCACCATGCGGCGTTTCCGATCACGCACAGCCGGCATCTTCACTGTAAAACCTTCGACAGAGATGCCGAATTCCTCGCTGTTCCGCACGTTGTGGGCGACCTGCGCGGTGTGAATGATGTTCTTGCTGGGAAGGCAGGCGATATTCGGACAGGCTCCGCCGATGTATTTCCGCTCGATGGCCGCCACGCGCTGCCCGCGCGAGGCAAACGTCCAGGCAAGCAGCTTTGCGCCGGCCCCGCTGCCAAGAATGACGAGATCGTAATCTTCTGGCTGTCCTTGAAGACTTACCATTGGGTCCGCTCCAGTTCTGCCCACCGCAGGGGAATGCGGTAAATTTGCGCAGTTGTAATTGTCGATTGTCGTTCAGATGGCGGTGCGCCCTCCATCCACAGCGAGATTCGCGCCGTGAATGAAACTGGCGCGGTCTGTGGCAAGGAAGACAATCGCTTCCGCAATTTCGTCGGCCGTTGCCGGACGACCGGCCGGCGCCTGGGCAGCTAGTTGTTCGAGACCCTCGCCCATCGCGTCTGTACCTTCCGTGCGCGTGGGCCCGGGACTGACCGTGTTCACGCGGACACCCTTCGGTCCATACTCGGCAGCCCAGGCTTTCGTCAGCAGATTGATGGCGGCCTTGCTCGAACCGTAGAGACTCATTCCGGGCGCTCCGTAATCGGCAACCATCGTTGAAATATTCACGATCGCCCCCTTGCCTCGCTTGGCCATCAAAGGGGCAAGCTCCGCGACGAGAAAGTAGGGAACCTTCACGTTGGTGGAATAAACGCGGTCGAACTGCTCTTCCGTCATTTCATGCGCAGGCCCGAAGGGAAAGATCCCTGCATTGTTGATAAGAATATCGAGGTGACCATTTCCGAGTTCGATCGCTTTCCTGGCCACTTCGCGAGCGCTTGCAGCATCTCGAAGATCGGAGGATATGAAATCTGCTTTCCCTCCTGCGCCCCGAATTTCGTCGACCGCCTTCTTCCCGCGTTCCGCATTTCGTCCCACGACCAGGGTATGAATGCCAAGCTGAGCCAGTTTCTTTGCCGTGGCAAAGCCGATCCCGCTCGTTCCTCCGGTAATAAGCGCTGTCGAATTGCTGTCTGTCATGGGTAATCTCCTAGAGCTATCGCATTCATGCTTGGCGCTTCAAAGTACGCTTGTCAAATACCCTTAACCTCACCGCCGTCCATGCGGACAGAGCTTCCGGTCATCCACTTTGCCGGAGGCGAAACCATGAATGCCAACAACTCCGCGATTTCTTCCGGTTGTCCGTAGCGGCTGATGCCGGCCTCTTCAGGAAACTTCCTGGTGGCCTCTTCGACGCTCATATTGTGCGCCGTAGCCCATTTCTCCAAAAACGACTGGCGTCTCCCTGTCATCACCGCTCCCGGCACGATGCTGTTGACCTGCACGCCATCTTTAATCCCCTGCTCCGCAAAAGCCTTGGCCATAGCAATGATTGCCGCGTTTGTGGCCGCCACCGCGGCAAAACCCGGCTTGGGGTCGAGCGCCGCACTGCCGGACATGAACACGACCGACCCCTTGCTGGCCTTGAGCGCATCCCACGCACGAATCGTCAACCTGCGCGCTCCATGCAGTTTCAGTTCCATACCTCCGTACCACTGCGCATCGGTCATCTCGAAGAGGTCGATCTGTGGCACAGCGCCGGCAATATTGAGAAGCGCGTCCACGCGGTCGTAACGGTCGAGTGTCGTTCTGAGCACGGTTTCCGGCGACTCCACCCGGCTCAGATCGAGCGCGATACTGAGCGATTCTGCTCCGGCGTTGCGAACGGCTTCTGCCACCTCTTCCAGCGCGTCTCCATTCCTGGCGACGAGAGCGATCGCAGAAAAATCTCTGGCCAGCCGAATCGCAGCGGATCGCCCAATTCCCTGACTGGCTCCGGTTACGACTGCTACGGATTTGTTCATGGTCCTTTTCCCTTCTCAAGAGAGATGAATAGTTGTCCCATGGGCCGCTCTTTCAGATCAATACTGTTTTCGCCGCTTCGAGGATGATGTCTGCGGCCTTGTCCGGCGCGGTAAGCAGCGGCGTGTGGTCGACAGCGAATGAGCGAATCGTAGCGTTCATGCGCTCCGCCATAAAGCGCTGCGTCTTCGGGTTGATCATCCGATCTTCTTCCGCGAGCAGATACCAGGTGGGCTTTGACCTCCAGGCCGGAGCAGGGACGGGCTCCTGGATGCTTTTCACTGAGATCGGCCGCTGCACGGCGCGGCACAAAGCGATCTGCTCCGCCGTCGCGTCCTGCGCGAAAGCTTCGGCGAAACTTTCATCGGGCATCCAGATGAATCCATCCGTATCGGGTACAAGCTTGGGGGCCATCGGATGCGGCTCGTCCCGGTAGAAGACCTGAGCCACCGTCTCGCCTTCATCCGGAGCGAGGGCCGCAATATAGACGAGCGCCCTGACGCGATCGTCATTCGCGGTACCCACTACGGCTCCTCCGTAAGCGTGCCCCGCAACGATAACGGGGCCTTGGGTGCGGAGGATCGTCCGTCGCAGCGCCGCAGCATCGTCGCTCAGCGAGGTCAGGGGGATCGGAGAAGCCACGACATTCAACCCTTCCTTCTGCAGCCTGCGAATAACCGGCTCCCAGCTCGATCCATCGGCCCATGCGCCGTGGATCACGACAACGGTGGCGTTCTTGAAATCTGGCATGATGCTTCTCCTATTCCGATGTCTTGTTAGAAGTCTCGCGATCCTTGCCCGCGACGCGAAATCAGGGAGCGCGAAGCGAAATCAGGCGAAAAAGCCGATAATTTTCCTGGCGATCACATCGCCAATATCCTCGAGCGCAAAGTGCCCGGTGTCGAAAAGGTTCAGCTCAGCCTTCGGAATGTCGCGCAGATACGCCTGGGCACCTTCGACCGTGAAAAAAGGATCGTTCTTGCCCCACACGATCAACGTCTTCGGTTGCTTGTTGCGGAAGAATGTGTGCCATTCGTCGTAGTGCGTCAGATTTGTCTGGTAGTTGTGCAGCAGGTTCAACTGGATGGCGTCGTTGCCCGGACGATCCAGAAAGTGCTGATCCATCGTGTAGGCATCCGGATTGATGCGGCTGGCGTCCTTGACTCCGTGCGTATACTGGAAGATCGTCGTCTCAAGCGTAAGCAGCCCGCGCACCGGCTTTTCTGTCTCCACCGTTCGATTGGCCCAGAAGGGCTTCATCGGATCGAACGCGCCGCCGATGCCTTCGACGTAGGCGTTTCCGTTCTGCACGATAATTCCTTCGATTGCATCCTGATGTTTGAACGCAATGCGGTACCCTATGGGCGCGCCATAATCCTGCACATAAATGCTGAACTTCTTCAGACCGAGAACGTCGAAGAGCAAAGCGTCGACGTACGTTGCAAGGTTGTCGAAGGTGTACTCGAACTCGTTCACGCCCGGCGCATCGCTGTAGCCGAACCCGATGTAATCCGGTGCGATGACATGAAACTTGGCTGCGAGTTGCGGAATCAGGGCACGGAACATATGGGAGGAGCTGGGAAAACCGTGCAGCAGCACGATGGTTGGAGAGTCTTTGAACCCTGCCTCGCGGTAGAACATCTTGAGGCCACGTATGGTGGCGTGTTGAAATGTTGACATCGTCTCTCTCCTTTTGAATCGAATTCTGCGGCGATTGGGGCGCCAATGAGGCGAGAGTATGCAACACCGCTACAAATGTCAATACTGGTGTTACAGTTTTCTTGAAATATTCTTGGGAGGGGGGATGCGATGCCTGTTGCTACTCAGGATGCCGGCGAATGGGTCGATGGTTTTCTCTTCGTCGCCAACAGGCCGATCCTCGATTTGTTGAATACCCATCCGGTCCTCGCAGAGGGTCCCACCGAGTTGCTTCCCGACGTTCCTGCGCTGGGACGGTGGCTGATCGCTTCGGGTATCGTAAGCTCGGCTAAGACGAAACGTCTTGTGCAAGGTTGGCGACACCTGCCGGAGGCGGCCCTGTTTCTAAAGGATTTAATCAGATTCCGGGAACGGCTGCGGGAAGCCGTTTTGCGTGTAGAGGGCGGTTCGGCTCCATCCGATGAATTTATCCAGGAGGTGAATCGCGGTCTGATCGAGCATCCGCCGGCCAAGGTCCTGCGCAAGCGGGAGGGGCGGATCGTTCGGGAGCTGGTGTTTGATCTTGAGCGGCCAACGGACCTGTGGACACTCATCTTTGATGGCGCGGCAAATCTGCTCAGCGAGCCGGACATCTACCGCATTCGTCAATGCGAAGCCTGTGTCGTGCACTTTTTTGACACGAGCAAAAAGGGCGCTCGACGCTGGTGCAGCATGAACATCTGCGGCAACAGACTCAAAGTTGCCGCCTATCAGCGCAGAAAGCGCGAGGGCGAGTTAGAACGCTGAGCGGTTCATACTGCAAAGTCGGCCGGTTTTTCTTACGCGCGTCCCGAGGCTTTGCTCTCTAGCAGGGTGCTGAAAAAGTAACTTCAAATCCACAGCGTGATGGGTTAAGAAGGAACCATGCGCGGAATCGATCATCAGCAAGCGGATATGTTCAGTTACTTGTCGCCGGAGCAGCGGGTGCGG
>JBAUBR010000245.1:0-2192 GCA_049676965.1 Occallatibacter sp. | reverse complement strand
GCTGTGTCCACTGAGCGAGGCGTAGCCGGTGCCGTAGTCGCAATGGCGACGGGTGCGTCCACGGCTTCCAGTTTGGCAATAGCTCGCAGCATCGATGCTGATTAAGGTCGGGCAAAGGCGGTTTCGGTGTCAATCGGTGCCACTATCAAAACAGTGCCAGCCAATCAGTGTCAGGGAACGATCGAAACGGTGCCATGCATCGCGAACCAGGATACGTTTGGTTTTCGACCCTTTCGGACGGCCGGGCTTTTTCTTTGTTGGGATATTCTCGTTTTCCATGGGAGAAAACGTAAGACTTTCCAATGGTGTGGTATTTTCGCGAATATAATTTCCGCTCGGGCTAGGAGCCTGTCCGAGTAATCGCTGTTCAAATCCCAGCGAGTCTGATTCAAGCTTGGACTATGAGCAAGCACTTTCGCCCCTGGAATATCGATCAGACGCTGCTTCTGCCGCCGAATGTGCGGGACTTCGTGCCCAAGGACCACGTCTCGCGGTTTATCGTTGGGCTGGTGCGGGAGAGCCTGGATCTCAAGGCGATCGTGTGCAGCTATGTGAGTGGGCTCGGCCAGCCGCCGTTCGATCCGCGCATGATGGTTTCGCTTTTGCTGCATGGCTATGCAAGCGGGCTGTATTCGTCGCGGCGCATTGCTAGAGCCTGCTGCGAGCGGAACGATTTCGTGATGATTGTCGCGCTCGATCCGCCGGACTTCCGAACGATCAGCGACTTCCGCAAGCGCCATTTGAAGGCGCTCGGCGAGTTGTTCCTACAGGTTCTGAAGTTGTGCGAGACAGCGGGGCTGGTCAAACTCGGCCACGTCGCATTGGATGGCACGAAGATCAAAGCGAATGCGTCGAAACATAAAGCGATGAGTTATGAACGCATGAAGAAACGCGAGGCGGAATTGAAAGCCGAGGTCGCTTGCATGTTGGCGGCCGCCGAGGCGGCGGATGTCCAAGAGGACGAGATTTTCGGCAAAGACAAGCGCGGTGACGAGATGCCGGACTGGGCCAGCGATAAGGCGAAACGGCTGGCGAAGATCCAGGAGGCGATGGCGGCGCTGGAGGCCGACGCCAAGCTGGCCGCGGAGGAAGAGCGCCGCATCGAGGCCGAAAAACAACAGCAGCGCAACGCTGAAGGCCGCAAGAAGCCGGGCAAACCGGCGGCACCACTGCCGGACGAACCTGATCCCAAGGCGCAACGCAACTTCACCGATCCGGACAGCCGCATTATGAAGTCGAAGGAAGGCTTCGTCCAAGCCTATAACGCACAGGCAGCCGTCGACGCAGAGGCCCAGATCATTGTCGCGCACGAACTCACGCAGTGCGGCAGCGATCAGGGCCAATTGGTGCCCTTGGTCGAGGCAATCGAGAACAATCTCGGCCGCAAGCCAGAGCAGGCCTCAGCGGACTCTGGCTACTGCAGCGAACCCAATCTCAAAGCGCTCGTAGTACGTGGTATCGACGGCTATGTCGCACCTGGACGCGCCCAGCACCCGACAGTGGCAAACGGAAAAGTTGGTGGACCGCTGACGCAACTGATGCGCAAAAAGATCGACAACGGCGGCTTCGAAACGCCTTACCGATTGAGAAAGCAAGTGGTGGAGCCGGTGTTCGGACAGATCAAACAGGCACGCGGCTTCCGCCAGTTTCTGTTGCGCGGCGTCAAGAAAGTACGTGCCGAGTGGGCCATGATCTGCACCACCCACAATCTCCTGAAACTTTTCACCTTCGCAAAGGCCGCCTGAGGCGGCTACCGTGCAACAAATGCCCGGCCGCGATGCCTATCTGGACGGGCTCCTAGGTATCCGGGTTCTCCTAACCCGACCGCTCGTGCCATCGGCAGCGTTGGCGCGATCTCCCTTGAAGATGCTCGGACACGAGCGAGGGAATGGTTGCGGCTCATCTCGGCTAGCGTCGATCCTGCACAAGAGCAGGCGAAGGCCGAGGCCGCGCAGAAGGATACGCTACGTGCAGTTTGCGAAGAGTACTTGGGGCGGGATGGCGCAAAGCTTCGCACTGTTGAGTGGCGACGGGCAGCGTTGGAACGCATCGTCTATCCTGTGCGTGGGGCGAAGCTGATAGGGCAGATTAAGCGCAGCGACATTGTCGGGCTGCTGGATCAGATCGAGGACGAGCGTGGGCCAGTGATGGCGGACCGAACACTGGAAATCATCCGCAAGGTTATGAATTGG
>JBAUBR010000244.1:0-12983 GCA_049676965.1 Occallatibacter sp. | reverse complement strand
TCTGGTTCGTCGCAGCCAACGCGCAAAGAAGAAGTGGGAGTCACTGACTCCGGTCTTCGACAGGTGGATACCCATACCCCGAATCCTGCATCCCTATCCTCAAGCCCGCTTCCACGCCACCCATCCTTCATAAGAGCCGTATGCGTAGACGCGCACGTACGGATCCGTCCGGGGGGCGCTCAGTGATGAGCGTCCCTACCGGGACTGTTGAGAATTCCCGAAGGGATCCACGAAATGAACGATTATCGGGACCACTCCCTTTTTTCCCTCGCGCAAATCGTTCGGCTCCCGGGTCAGAGCACCTTCGGCGTCAGTCGCAAACGTGTGAAGTAGGCTTCGGTTCCTACACCGATCCACGGGGGCCGATGACGGGCGATATACCCTTCAACATTGCGGGAATTGCCTCTCAATTCTGGGCTGAGAAATTTCCCATGAAGCCCGGACTCTCGCCGAGAAATGGGAAATCTGTCGAATCAACTATCTGCTACTGCAATCATGGAGCGATGCGGCAGATTCTTGGCGGAAATCTCACCGCCCGCGTTGATGCCGCATAAGTGGACGTTGATGCCCAATTCGTGAAACATGGTCGCCTTTGCCGCAAGAGCCTTACCGGCCTCCGCGGCAGTCGGTGCATAGGCCACATTCACATGATTGGACGGATGCCTCGCCATGAACTGCTCCTGGGTTATCCCGTGCAGCAGCACGTGCAGGATAGGCCATTGCGGGCTAACTTCCCGCCAGCGGCGATCCGTTTCTTCCCGCGGCAGGGAAACCGCGGTAGCCCTTCCTAAGTCGACATGCAAGCTCCCCTTCTCGACAAACACCCGGCTGAACACTATCTCGCCCGGTTTGCAGACACCCTTCAGCGTTCCGCCTCCAAGCCGGAAGTACATCGGCGGCTGGCGTTCGCTCACAGCGCCGCGATAGCCGCTCACGAGATGGGAGGGCGGAACCGCCCCGGAGATCTGGAAGAGCCAGACAAACTCATCGAATCCGTCGTTGCAGAACCGCTCGCCCCAGCGCACGTCATGCAGCGTCGTTGCCGGGTCGAGTCCCATAGCGGACCAGACGCGATTCGTGACCACGGCATCGATGCCCGCGCATTCATCGGCCTCATTGAAGTGTGGTAATGGCCGGCCCGCATAGAGCAGGCGTCCGTCGCAGCTTAGCGCCGGTGGACGATCGACGTTGTTCAACAGCCCCTCAACCAGGTCCGAGGCCGGCACCAGATCCTTCAACCCCTGCTGGTACTGGATGCCCACTGCATCGCAGCCGAAATCATCGGCGATGCGCAGCACGGCAATGTACATCCGGCACTGCTCCAGTATTTGCGCATCTGTGAGATCCGTTTCCTCGTCACTGCCGGTGTTGAACCGCATACCTTTCTTATTCAGCCACTCGCGAACAGTCTGGGCCTCGTCGTCGCCGACACGTCTCATTGCCGCGTAGAGGGCCGATTGGCTCAGGCGCTCCTTGTAGATACCGGCCGGATTCATCAGGTGGTCTTCGACGATGGCATTCATCATGCCCATACAGCCTTCATCGAAGACGCCGAGGATTGCTTTGCGGCTCTTGATCTGCTTAGCTAGCGCGGCGCCCAGTTCCCGTTCCGCTTCGGCAACGCTCTCCGGATCGAACCCGCTCACGTGCGACGCATCGTGACAAACGACTTTCGTTTCGATCCACTGGGCCAGGCCATTCTTGAAGTGTGAATCCTTAAAGTCTCGGCTCCAGAGCGTGCTGTAACGCACTCCCGCCTTGCGAAGGCAGCCGTTCAGATTCAGCATGCCTACAAGTCCAGGCCACTGCCCGGACCAATTCGCTACCGTGAGAATAGGTCCACGATGGGAGATGAGTCCGGCAAGCACGTGATGGCTGTATTGCCACACAGACTCAGCCACAACAATCGGCGAATCCGGATGGATCTGCTCAAAGACATCCATTCCCATGCGCTGGGAGTGAATGAACCCATGCTTGAGCGACGGATTGTAAGGATGGGCTCTGCGCAGGCGGATGCCTTCTTCCCGGAACGCCACCGTCAGCATCTCCTCCATTTTTGCCTGCGCGGGCCAGCAAACTTCATTGGCCGACTGGCGCAGGTCGCCGCTGGCAATAAGGACTGCCTCACCGGGAGCAGCCGGCTTCGGGATCGGCACATCGGGTAGCGCGTAAGCTGTCATCGGTTCCTCCTCGGATCTTTCCATCGTCTTCGGGCAGAGCCGCGCAGCCGTTGGCGTTTTCATCGGTCTTGTCAACTCGATGAGGCGGCCAACCGCGCGCGCCACAGGGGTCTCAGTGAGACTTGCCTGTTGCCGCGCGGCCAGCGGACTGGGGGCCCGAAGGCCGCATCTCGTTGCGAACAGTCCGCAACAACTGCAGCGTCGCCGGCGACATGGTCCCATCCTGGTAGACTTCGGCGTCAAGCACAAGAACCTCTTTTCGGCTGATCGCGTCTCGCAATTTCTCGATCAGTTTGTCCGCCGTGATGCGCGGCGGACCGATCGGCGTGTCGACCTTGAAATGCCCCCAGTCATCATTGAGAAGCGCAAGCATCTCCGCCTGTAGTCCTTCTTGCGGCCCGCCAGTGAACCTGCCGGTGCCCCCCACGGGAAGATACACGAGTTCCTCATACTGGGATTCCCAGAACGCGTTCTCACCTCCGTAGACATCGTAGAAGTCATTCAGCTTGGGAAGAATCCAGCTGTTGTAGACAATTACCCGATTGGGGTTGCCCGTACGCGCCGCGGCCGTCATCTCCTGCCACGACGGATTGAACGGGTAATAGGTAAATGCCCCGTCATCGAACCAGAAGCCCGCAAGACCCGCGCCGTATTGCTTCCCGATCTGCGCAATGATCCTGCGCCAGAGCTGAAAGTAGGCTCGCTTGTCGTCATTGAAATGCGTTCGCTCCCACCACGGTGCATCGTCGTGCCCAGGATGGAAATAGAGCTCAAGCCGGATGTTATGCCTGCCGAGGGCGCGTACCAGGTCTGCCACAAGGTCCCGCGGACAGGTGCGGCCGGGAAGCACTTCGTCGATGACCGGGTTGGGGCCGGGAAAATAGAATTCGGCGTGCGAGGTTGTGAAGACGATGAAGCCTGCCCCCGTCTCCGCAACGGCATCCGCAAAGCGATCCGCGTCGAAACTGCGCACAGCGTCGCAATAACTCAGCGGCGGTCCGTGCTCGGGCTTTGATTGGCTCGTCCAGTGGAACATCAGCCCGTATTCAGCGGAGACCATCCAGCTTGTGTCGGCCATCTGCCGTCTGCCGGCGGCCGCCAGCTCTTTACTGGTCTGGGGCCGGACGAATTCGAGCGAGAAGAACTTGGCTGGCGGCTTCGCTCCGATCGAGGTCACTTTGATCGTGTGCTCTCCGGCATTCAGGTGCATCGTTCCAAAATGTGCACGTGTCCATCCGTGCTCTCCGCATTCAGTTTCCGCGCTCTGCTGATCGACAAGAATGCGCAGCCGGCAGTCCTTTCCGCTGCTTTCGAGAATGGCGGCTATCTCATAGTCGCCGCTTTGTTGGACTCGTGGCTTCCAAGTTAGCGAATCGTCGCTGCTGCTCCAGGACTCGACCCAGCCTACCTTCCCGGCCCTCATATCGATTGCCTTCAGCGTGCCCGATGTGGCCGCATCCGCTCCCATCAGCACCGTACGGTCGTTGAAGGCAATCGTTGCGGCGCCTTGAGCGTGAACTACCGCGCCTGCGGTTCCAACACAAACGACAATTGCGAAGTATGCGGTCCCTACCGGTGTTCTCAAGTCGCAAATCATGTTGCTCTCCCTTGAGTTTGAGGAATGACAAAGATGGTTGAGGAGAAACCGGCGAGTTTGCCGACGGAGGCCCGGCGAGGCCAAACTGCTAAGTGATGCCTCGCCGAGTCTGGCTCAGGCTAGAAATAGACCTTTACCGCAAACTGCAGCTGCCGCGGCGTGCTCCCGATGCTGTGAATCTGCCCAAACGTCGGGTTATCTGTAAACGTTCCATCGACGTTGCCGCGAGTGATCAGATTCAACGCATTAAATGCTTCCAAACGAAGCTGGATGGATAGATTGTTATCGAATTGCTGCAGCGGAATGTTCTTGAACACCGACATGTCCGCATTCTGATAGCTGGGATTGCGAATCAGCCCGCGTCCCGCATTGCCAAAGGCATACACAGGCTGGGCAAACGCTTGTACGTTGAGCCAGCCTGCGTCGCTCGGATTGGAAACGTGCGGATTGCCGATAAGGTTCGGCCGATCGTAGTTATACTGCGTATTGCCGATGTTGGCCGGATCGCCAGTGGCTGTGATCACGACTGGATTGCCGGACTGCGTTCGCGCGATAGTGTTGAACTGCCAGTTGCCGAGTACATAGGCCGGCACGCCATTCTGCAGCCATCGCTGTCCCTTCCCGAAGGGCAACAGATAAGTCGCGGCCGCGGAAAAGATCTGTCGGCGGTCCGAGTCGGACAGCCCGTAGTCCGCATTTACATCGTATGAGTTCTCGGGATCTCCCGAATACCACGCGTCGGTGCCGTTATCCATCGTCTTGGCGAACGTGTACGCCAGAAGCATCGAAATGCCGTTTGAGTAGCGCTTATCGAGTTTCGCTTGCAGGGCGTTGTAATTCGCTCGTCCCAGGTCGGTACCGAAGCGCGTGTCCGTGCCGTAGAAGGGCCATTGTCGCCGCGAGTTGACAACCGTCCCATCGCCGGGACCGGGGGTCTCGGCGGTATTCGCGTCCAGAGTCATGTCCGCCCGGGTCGACAGGCTCCCGACATAGGAGACCGTCGCGGCGGTGCTCTTGCCGAACTGCCGCTGCACATCCACGTTCCACTGCTGGGCCATGGGGTTTTTCTTCAGCGGATCCCAGAAGTATCCCTGCGTTCCCCAGGGCACACCCGTTGTTTCAGGTGACAGGCTCTGGCTGTCAATATGATTGATCGTCGTGGCCGCCGCGCCGATCGTGTTGTAATTCAAGTTGAGATTCGTGCTCGACGGCCAGCTGCCGAATGTATTCTGGTCTTCCTGTGTCGTGTTCGATTCAGGGTCGAAGTAGATTCCATATCCGCCGCGAAGCACCGTATTGTGGAAGACAGTCCAGCTGATCCCGATGCGCGGCCCCCAGTTATCGTGGATCGGGTGGCGGATTCCGGCATATTGCGCAAGCTGGATCATGTTCCCGTAGGGAAGGTCGGCAATGGTGCCGTCCCCAGGTATGCAGGGAGCCACCGGGCTGCTGCTGCACGACGGCGGAAGCTTTCCGCCGCCGATATACCAGATCCCCGTAGTGGCGTCCCAATCGTTGATCGTACCTTGTGTGAAGTTGGGCGTGGGATAGTTGTCATATCTCAATCCGGCTGAAACGGTAAGGTTGGGGCGAATCTTCCACTCATCCTCTGCATAGATTGCCCAGTTCAGATAAGCCTCGGTGTAATTCCCCTGATAAAGAGACACGCTTGCCGGAAGTCCCAGCAGTGCCGACGCCAACCCGAGCCCCGTGTTGGCCGCGCCCGGAGCTGACTGATCGGGGTTCTCCGTCTGGATGGAGCTGAATGTGTAATGATGGCCGAGCGCCACGTTGGCATATTGCTTGTGCGACAGATTTACGCCAAATTTTGTGGTGTGCCGGCCGATAGTCCACGACAAGGATTCGTTCAGTGAGAACGGCGAGTGCTGCCCCTGTTCGTAGTGGCCGATCAGGTACGGGGTCTCGACATCCGTACCAAACATGTCCGGCAGCCCATAGGCATTAATCTGTGCCGCATTCCAGCCCATGGCCGTCAGTGACTGGGTCGCGCCGCCGGGAAACCCATTGTCGATCCCCAGTGGGAAAAACTGATAGGAGTAATTCGACTCGATGAAGAGCTTCGGCGCGAATATGTGCACCCAGTCGATGACCAGGTTCTTGCGATTCTGTGTCTCCACCTGCGAAATGGGTTGAGTCACATAACTCGTGTTCGAGTTCGTAACCTGGGAGTAGCGGCCCCATAGATTGTCGCGAGCGCTGATCCTGTGATCGATGCGGATGGAATAGTCGTTGCTCGTGGTGGGATTCGGATAGAGGTCCAGCCGGTTGTCGGTTGGATAATTCGCATTGGGCGTGAAGTTCGGCGTCGGCAAAACATACTTCAGGTACGACTGGACGAGCGCATTCACTCTACCGGGTGGAATGACGTCGTTGCCGAAAGGTTGCCGTGTCGGATTGGCGCCCGTCGTGGTCGTTGCCGGGTCGTAAAGGTGCACCTGATCCGGGGAGGCGATAAAAAACAGTGAATTGGTGAAATCGCCGCCCAGTTCGTCCGCCGTTGGCACGCGCGAATAGTTATAACTCTGCTGGGTGACGGTGTAACGTTGAAACCCGAAGAAGAAAAACGTCTTGTTATGGCCGTCATAGAGCTTGGGCAGAAGAACAGGACCTCCGAAGGTGGCGCCGTACTGATTCAAGTGATACGGCGGAAATGCCACGCCGGGAGGATCGGCAATGGGATCGCGGGCCACGAATTCGTTGTTGCGGCCAAACTCCCATGCGTCGCCATGGAATCTGTTGGTGCCGGATTTTGTGGCGGCGCTTACCGTGGCTCCAAGAAACCCGCCCTCGTCCGCCTTTGAGCTGTGGGAGTCAATTGAAAACTCCTGTATCAGATCGAGGTTGGGAACGTAGGCGCTTGAAGCGCCCAACAAAGTTGTGTTGTTGGCGCCATCGAGGACGTAGCGGTTTCCGTCGCTCCATTGTCCGCTGATCCTGGTGCCGTCCGCGCCCGGCGTCAGGTCGATGAGCGACGTGTAATTGCGTCCGTCGAGCGGTAGATCGTTGATTTGCTGCGCTTCGACCGTGGTGGAGTTTCCCACCGTAGTTGTTTCCAGCAGTTGTCCCTGTGCAGTGACTTCAACACGTTCGATCGTGGCGCCCACCGCAAGCGTGGCGTTCTGGGTGAGGGACTGGCCAACATCGAGTTTGAACGGCGCAATCGACAGCGTCTTAAACCCTTGAGCACTCAACGTCAATTCGTACTGCGCGGGTAGGAGATTGAAGATGTGGTAAAGGCCCTCTGAGTTGGTCTTCGCGGTTTGTGCCACGTTCGTGCCAACGTCCCTGGCAGTGACCTGAACATTCGCGATTGGATGTCCCTGCGAGTCGGACACTGTGCCGTTCAGGTCTCCGAACTCCGTAGCCTGGCCCATCAGCCGGTCCGTTGCCGTCGAGAGAGCGAAGAAAAGCAGACTGGCGGCCAATACTCTGAAGGCGATTCTCGGCGCCTTTGTGATGAAAGCGCCGAAATTCGTCTTGCATCGTTGTTGAGATTCCGAAGGCACGGAGCAGATGATCGACGCGAGCGGCGACCAGTCAGAGTTGCTAGGGAAGGGGATCTTCACGATCATAGGGGACCTCCGGACAGGTTATAGCCTGCGTTCGCTGGCATGAGATGGAACTGTTCCTGACCCAACTCCGTCTTCGGGGAATATGCCGCCGTTCGGGTCGAAGAAAAACTCGCTCTGGACTACCATTGCCGCCACCGGCCGCCCACTGGCGATACAGTTAACGCTACAGGTAGGGCAACGAAACGCTTATACGCTCGGCCAAAATGGTTGTCAAGAATAATTTTGAACAGGGCGTGAACTGAGCGCTCGAAGCCCAGGGAAAAAGACGTAGACTCTGATCGCCGTGAGGAGGATCGCCTGAAATTGCATGGCGTTTCGCTGTCGCCGGGGCTTCGGCGAGCCGGATGCTTTGCTCTCTCGTGACGCGAAGCTTCGGCCTGCTGTCTGACCGGTGCACGCATCGAGCAACCGCATGCGTGCCGGAAAAGTCGCCATCTTACTGTAACGATACAGAAAACGTTCCCAAAAACGTTAACTTTATCGCCTTTCTTGCGGTAGAATCTGTTCCATGGCTACCACCATGAAAGACATCGCCCGAGATCTCGGGGTATCCATCATTACGGTCTCGAAGGTCCTCAGGAACCACGAAGACATTAGCGAGAAGACTCGCAGGCGGGTCTTGCAGCGGGTCCGCGAGCTGAACTACACGCCGAATCTTGCCGCGCGAGCGTTGGTTACGGGAAGAAGTTATCTCATCGGTCTGGTGGTTCCGGACCTGATGCATACCTTCTTTGCTCAAATTGCAAAGTCGCTTTCGGCGGCCCTTCTGAAAAAAGGCTACTGCCTCACCATCTCGACTTCGGACGAGAATCCCGAACTGGAGGAGCGAACTGTCGATCTCCTGCTGGCGCGAAACCTTGACGCTCTGATCGTCGCTTCGACATGTACGAATTCCGAGGTGCCCCGCCGCATTCAAAGCAGGGGTCTGCCCCTGATCCTCATCGATCGCCGCTTTGTCGATTTCGAGTCGAACTATGTCGGAGCCGACGATGAGGCGGTCGGCGCCCTCGCGACCGAGCACCTGATCTCGATCGGCTGCAAAAGGATCGCCCATCTTCGTGGACCGGAAACCAGCCCGGGCATGGGTCGTCTCAAAGGCTATCTGGAAGCACTGACGAAACACAAAATGAAGTCGCCGCCCGGCTATATCTCGGCGCAGACCATGGTCGATGTTCCCCGGAGCGAAAGCGGAGCAGACCTGATGCGCAAGCTGCTTAGCCTCAGGCCGCGCCCGGATGGAGTGTTTGCCTACAACGACCCCATGGCGATTGGCGCCATTCACGCGATACTCGACGCCGGGCTTCGCGTTCCGGAGGACGTCGCTGTCATCGGCTCCGGGAATCTCTACTACGACAGCGAACTCCGCACGCCTCTATCGAGTATCGATCAGCAGACGAAACTGATCGGGGAACACGCCGCCCGATTGACCTTGTCGCTCCTCGAGTCTAAATCGCGCCGCCGGAATCGAAGCATCATCATCGAGCCCAAGCTTGTCGTTCGCGCTTCAACCAACAGGAACGGGCGATCCTGACATCCTGACAGCGAACACAGCGGTCGAAGTTCGCAGGAGTCGAACGGCCCGATTCCTAAACGATCCTCTGGCGTAACATATCGAGCGGGAAGTTTGACGAAGCCCAGGGAATCAATCCAACGAAAAAGCTGCGGCCAGCTCCTTGATGACGCCTTCCGACATGGGCGCTACCTTGCCCAGGGGACGGCTGTTGATGAGCGCCTCGGCGGTTGATTCCAGCACTTCCAGGCGATCGAACGCATCGAGGATGCTGGTGCCCAGTACCAGTACGCCATCGTTTTCAAGCAGCGCGATGGGATTGCGCGGGGACACGCGCCGCGCCAGCTCTTCGCCATTCCCGAACTGCATTCCGAAGGGAATCTTCTGCACCTCGCGCAGGAAGATATAGCTCTCAGGAATGGTTCGGGAATCGCAGGGGCTTTCGGTCACGCTGAACGCCGTCCCGTTGACCGAGGACGCATTCACGATGGCGACGATCTGAGGATAACGCCGGTAGATGGCCTGGTGGTTGGGCGCGGCGCGGCTCGGTATCTTGTCGCGCTCGCGCATTCCGTTGGAGATCAGGACAAAGTCTTCCAGTTCTACCGCGCTGCGGTCCAGGCGATGGGGCGTGATCAGAAATGAATCGTTGTCCAATCGCGCGGAAAAGCTGCCCGCCTTGCTGACCAGCAATCGTTGCTGGTAGCCGCGGCGGATGAATTCGGCCAGTTGACGCCGAACTTCTTTTTCGTGGCTGCCGGCGGGGCCGCGATCGAACTCCGCGGAAGACGGAAGCGCCTCTCGCGACAGCCGCAGCTGTTCGTCGTCCAGATATCGGACGTTGCCGAGCAGGCTCGCTTTAATGATTGTCTTGGCCGTAAACTCGAACATCTCAAACCGCTGGAAAGCCTCTTGCAAATCTCGGCCGCCTACGGCGACTCCGTGGTTTTCAAGAATCACGCAATTGAAGTTCTGCTTGAAGATCGCAGCAATCTCCTGGCCCAGGGCCGTACTTCCCGGCAACGCGTAAGGGGCAAAGCCTCCCTCGCCGCAAATGTGGCTGGCCTGGTGAAACAGGCGCGTATCCGGAACCCGTCCAATGATGCTGAACGCGACCAAAGCCACCGGATGGGCATGCACGATGGCTCCAAGATCCGGCCGCACGGCGTAGATCGCCTGGTGGAAGGGTAACTCCGACGATGGGGGGTGACGGCCATCGATGGTTCCGTCCTTCCGAACGCAGACAATGTCGTCCCGTCGCAGATTACCCTTGTCGACGCGAGACGGTGTGATCCAGATGTCTCCGTTAGCATCTCGAATCGAAAGATTGCCGCCGGAAGTGGTGGTCATCCGGTAACGATAGATGCGATCCATCGTCTGCATGAGTTCATCGCGTGGATGAAGGAGGTTCACTCTTGAATTCATAAGTACCTTTCGCAATTGGCGCAGCCAGGAACGGCATGATCAGCGCGTCCAGCCGTCTTCCCAGGGAACCGATTCCGCCGGTAACGTTTGCCCGGGTTCATTCCGGAGTCCTCACTTCGGTAAAACGCGGATTGTGCCCATCATACCGCCGTCTTCATGCTCCAGCAGATGGCAATGATAGACGAACGTGCCGACCGCATCCGGATTGCGGAAATCCATGCGTAGCGTCACGCTGGGATAGCAGGCGCTCTTGCCGTCCCAAACGGGCACGTTGACGATGTCGCGCAGGAAAGGTTCGTCCACCGGCGCGCCGTCCCATTCGGTGAGCAGGAAATGGATCTGGTGAATGTGAAAAGCGTGCATCTCGCGCGTTCGGTTTTCGATGATCCAATCCTCAACGTCGCCCGAATGCACGGTGATGTCGGGCTGTGACTGGTGGGGATTGTAAGGCTCAGGTGTTTGCCCGTCGACAGTGATCATGAAGACTGTGGGACTGTTCGGGTCGTTCGGATCTTTGGGTCTCTCGGAAAAATAGAGCTTGCGCGTGCGGACCGGTTTCACACCTCCGAGCCACACAGAATCGGAGCGAGGCAGTGGCGTGGGAGATGATGCGAGCGCGAACTGCGGCTTGCTTGCGGCGCCGGAAGCGACGATCGACGCCAGCGGACGCGCCGGATCGTTTTCGTCCGCGGGTCCGGTGTCGACGCTGCGCGTGATGAGGCGCGCGGTGGTTCCTGCCGGCAGACCGGTGAAGATCCATTCGGCGCGCGCTCCCGGAGGAAGAAAAACGTGATTGAACCAGAGAATGCGATCGCGGGCCATGCCGTTCTCGTTGATCGGGACGCCGTCGACGGATACCACACCGATGTTTTGCGGCTGGTCGCCGACGACCGCATCCTGATTCTCGACCCGGATACTGGGGAACCACAGGGGCGTCCATGGCGCTAGCATCCCGCGAGCCGACGGAAACGCGCGGCGTCAGCGTGCCACAGAGTTCGTCTCGGCAAGATCGATCACTTCATCCGTTGCTGCCGATTTATTCTTTGAGAAGAGGAGAAATCCATGTCGGCAGATCGAGAGTCAACCAATGTGGACCGCCTTAAGCTTGAGGCGGCTCAGCGCGCTCTGGAACTGGTCAAGCCCGGCATGGCAGTCGGACTTGGGTCGGGATCCACCGCTACTATCTGGATCCGTCTGTTGGGCGAACAGGTTCGCGATCACGGTTTACGCATCGAAGCGATCGCCAGCTCCGAAGACAGCGAACATCTTGGCCGCAGCTTTGGTATTCCGATCGTGACTTTCGATCAATGCCCGCGGCTCGATCTGACCGTTGACGGCGCCGACGAAATCGCACCGGGATTGGCTCTCATCAAAGGCGGAGGAGGAAAGCTTCTCCGCGAGAAGATTGTGGCCAGCGCGACAGAGCGTTTTGTTGTCGTCGCCGACGAATCAAAGATCGTAGATAAGCTGGGCGGATTTCCGCTGCCGGTAGAAGTGATTCCCATGGCCGCCCCGCTGGTGCGGCCCTCTCTTGAAAAGCTCGGCTTTCGAGTAAACCTGCGATTGGACCACAATGGTTCCCCTTACATCACCGACGAGGGCAACCTGCTTTTCGATTGTGCAGGCATGGTGATTGAGAATCCACACGAACTCGCGTCTATTTTGGATGGAACTGTCGGAATCGTTGAACATGGCCTCTTTCTCAATATGGCCAACCTCGCGCTGATTGCAACTGGGAAGGACGTTGTGGAGCGAACCGCATGAGGTCACGCCTGAGATTCCGGGCTCTGATCGTAATTGAGTGAACAGACGCATCGCCGGCAGGTTGGATTCTCATCGACGTTCAACAATGAGCGGAAGCTTCGCGCCTCATCGCCGTTGATCACCTCGTCCAGGCTACTTCCTTGAGTGCTCCCGATCCTCCTGTGAAAGAAGCAGGGACGAACGCCGCCATCGACCTCCATCACCGCTGAGACCCAGGGCGCGTTGCAGCGCGGCGCGATGGGCTCCAGTTCTCCGAGATATTCCCTGAATCGGCCGACAATTCGCCTCAGCTTTGCCGCGGATTCGCGAATGTAGTGTCCATTGAAATCGGCGGCATTCTCTGCGATCAGAGCTTCGACCTCCTCTTCGAGCACGCGGACCTCGTGGCGGGTGAGCATGATCTGGTTCTGCTTCTCGCCGGGCCACACAAGCTCTCGATTGAAAGCCTGCGAAGTTGCATCCGCCGCCAGGAATGAGATCGAATCGAGTCCGATCGCCTTGGCCGCGGCCACGGTCAGGCGCAGCAGCCGGTGATTGGCCTTCTGCACCGTGCTGCGTCCGTGAATTGGCATTCCGCTGTTGATCCGCCTCACTTCCCGAATTCCATCGCCGATGAGCCGGTATGCGCCCTTTATTCTTCGTACCTGGTCGTGCAACTCTTCCGGCCCATCGAGCGAAACAATAATCTCATCCACTCCCTTCGCCACCATCACCGCTTTCTTTTTGAGCAGCAAACCCGTGGTAAGCAGTGTGATTCGTACGCCGCAATCCTTCAGGAACTCGCAGAGTGCTTCGAGATTGCTATGCAGGAGCGGCTCGCCGCCGGTGAGCACAACATTCCGCACGCCCAGCCGCAAAAGAGATTCCCGATGACCCGCGAACTCGGCCAGGTCGAGTTCGCGGCCGTCCTTCCG
>JBAUBR010000243.1:0-34685 GCA_049676965.1 Occallatibacter sp. | reverse complement strand
TTGCGACCATACTTGGCAAAACTCGCCTGCGATGCCAGAGTTTGCTGAAAACGCGCCCTTCGTTTCATGCTTATAGTTTATTCAACAATGACGCGGGATGCGGGCTTGTGCAGAGGTTCCCTAGACGAATCGCAACTCAACTCGCTGCGCATGCAACTCGATCCCCGCTTCCTGTTCAACGCTCTGAATACGATTTCTTCGCACGATGAACGCGATCCCAAGCTCTCTCGCTGCAGCCACTGAAATCATTTTGCCGTGGTGGTTGAACGAGAATCATCTTTTTTCTTACCGAAGAGTTTCGAGAGGCCGGTCTTATTTAGGATGTCGGTGCCTTTGCTGCGTAAGGTTGCGACGTTGCCTTTCGCCAGGCCGCTGACATCTGCGGTGATGACGGGATTCTCGGCTGTGCCGGTGATATTAATGGGGATACCGGTGGCAGTCGAGGGTTTGGCGGCAGCAGATGTGCTGTTCAACTTTGTGAGGATATCTACGCCAACTTTATTGAGTCCTTTAGCGCTCGTGACTTTGGAAATCAAGTGGAAGTCGAGCGCGCCGGAAGGAGATACGGTGCCGCTGCCGGTAGATTCGCCGAGGGCAGGAAGCACCGAGTAGATATTCGTGGTCTCGCTGCCTGATTTGGTTATGCGCATGTCGGCGCGAGAGATCTCGATGGCGGTAGTATCGCCGGTCTTGATGCCACCCAGTGCGGCGATGCCAACGATCTTGGAGCCGAGGTCGTACCCTACCAACTGTGTATCTTTGATCTCGTAGGAGCCGACGATGACGTTGTCTTTTACCGTGCCCTTGATGGCGAAGTTGGCCGACAGCGTTCCACCCTTGAGGACGGCGCCGTCGGGAAGCCTTACGCCGACGGCGGGCATGAGCGCCTGCAGACCATCGATGGGGACACTTTCGGCCAGCAGCTTGAGATCGAAGACCGGTACGTTCGCGGCGAGTTGATAGGTGCCTTTGATGTGAATAGCGACAGCGCCGGTCTGGAGGGCGAGATCGGAGACTTGGCCGCTGTTGCCTTTGAGGGAGTGGTCAACCCGATAGTTGACATCGAGAGGATGCGGGGCGGCGCTGCCGCCTTTGAGGAGGATGCGGTGCTCGGCGTGGACTTTGCCGTCGCTGGTGACATTCACGCCGTCGGAGACGATGTGGGCGTCGAGGCCGGCGGTCATGGAGATTCCGGCCGCGGGGTCGACGTACCCGGCGACGACCGGGTCCAGGTGCCGGATGGTGAGCTGGGCGTCGAAGGTGGTGGAGGCGGCGTCTTGCGGATTGATGGGCCCGACGGTTCCGGAGACCGCAACCTTGCCGTCGCCGGGCAGCGAGGCGCTAACCGTGAAGGGAAAGGCCTTGGCCAGGGAGAAGTGCTCCAACTCGACGTCGAGATGGTCGTAGACCTGGGGATTTCTCTCGAAGGGCAGCGTTTCTATCTTGGCGTTGCCGTCTTTGATGGTGATGAGGCCGACGGGGAAATCGGGTAAGGTATTCGGTTGAGTGGTGTTCTGAGAGCCGGCGCCGTGGCTCAGGGTGGAGAAGTTCCAAGTGCCATCTTCGGCGCGGATCAGGTGGATTTGGGGAGCATCGACCTCGAAACTCCGCACCAGCAGCTGACGGTTGAAGATGAGCGGCTTCATCTGAACGCCAATGCGCAATCGTTTAGCGGTGAAGAATGGAGTCTGGCCGAACTTCGGGTCTTCGGCTATGGCGAGATCGTTCGCCACCAGGCTTCCTGTCGTGACGGAGAGGCTCAGAGCGCCGAGGGTGACCTTGCGGGAAAGGGCTGCGGTAAGCCGGCTCTCGATCATAGGACGAAAAGTGTTGGCGTCCACGAAGAGGCGAATGGCCGCTGCTGCGAGTATTGGTAGTGCTATGGCTGCAGCCAGACCGATCTTGACCGACTTCTTCATGAATCCTCCGCGTTCAAGAAAGGGGATGCTCCAACTTCCAGGCCCTTTTCACTTGAGATGCAAATGCCAAGGAATCCGCATCCATCGCAGCATCTATGATTGGCTTCGCGAAGAATGCTCACTTCTTGTTTTGACTGCTTGCCGGCGGAAATGCGTTGGCGAGATACGACTGAATCCTATCCAGTTCCGTGGGAGTGGCTTGAGCGCCTTTTGCGGACATGCTTTGCACCACGTTGGTCCATTCCTGCGGAGAGAGGCGTTGATTGGCCACTACATCGAGCGCATGGCAGGTGGAGCAGGCGCGAATGGTGACGTCGCGGCCCGGTCCCGGAGGCAGCAAAGCTGCGTAGCGGCTGAGGATCGCATTGCTCTTCGCGTCCTGGTCCTGGATTGGACCAGCGAGGTCGGGCGATGCGGCTGACGGCTGAGTTGCGGCGGGATTCGGGCTTGCCTGAACGACGTTGGGCACTGCACCCGCGGCGTCATCGAGCTTGAACGCGATGAGTTCATCGCTGAGCAGCGACGCACGCAGCAAACCTCCGCCCGTTGCGACGATTGCGACGTACTGCTTCCCATGTTCGTCGGTGTAGGTGATCGGGATGGATTCGGCGGATGCGGGCAGATGGTAGGTCCAGAGCTCCTGACCGGTTTTGGTGTCGAAGGCCCGGAAGCGAGCATCGTCAGTCGCGCCGATAAATGTCAACCCGCCGCCGGTGACGATGGGACCGCCTAAGCCGGGACGGCCGGTGTGTTGTTTTCCTTGGGGAAGGTTGTCGGTTACGCCCAGAACCGACCGCCAGGCAATCTTACCGCTGTTCACATCGATCGCCACGAGTTCTCCCCAGGGCGGTTCGTTGCATGGAAGGTGATCCTCTGGATTCCAAAAGCGCAACGTCCCAGCCAGCGGACCCGAATTGGTGTAGCCTCCGTTCACGTCGTCGCGCACGATGCGCATCGGCTGGCCCAGATTGTTCACATTCACGACAAAGAGACTGAGCGTGGGGTCGAAGGCCCCCCCGGAGTAGTTCACTCCGCCTTGCGTTCCGGGTAGATTAACCGAATAGCGGTTGAATGCCGGAGGCGTGTAAGGCTCCTTCGCCAACAGCATGTGGTTGTCGTCCACATAGGCCTTACACCATGCGGCGTGCTCCGGCAGGTCGCGGTATAACTCAACGCTCATCTGGGCGAGCGGCGCGGGAGTTACCGGAAAAGGCTGGGTGAGGGAGGCGTGCTCGCCGGGAACGTCACTGGGCGGCACGGGCTTTTCGACAACGGGAAACAGCGGCTTGCCAGTTACTCGATCGAGCACGAACAGGAGCCCGGTCTTGTTGACGATAACGACCGCGGCAATTGTTCTGCCACCGCGATGGACATCGATGAGCGTGGGAGGCGTCTCGGTGTCGTAGTCCCATATATCGTGGTGGACCACCTGAAAATACCAGAGCAGTTTTCCGGTGGCAGCCTCAGCGGCAACGATGGCCGTGCCGAAGAGGTTGTCGCCGGGCCGATCTGTTCCGACGCGATCGAAGTTCGGAGCCCCGAACGGCATGTAGACGATGCCCCGATCCTGATCGACTGTCATGTATCCCCAAACGTTGACGCCGGACCGCCGCTTCCAGCTGTCGCCGCCCCAGGTGTCGTGGCCTGCTTCTCCCAGGCGCGGTACCGAGTGGAACGTCCATACCAGCTTCCCGGTGTGTATGTCCCACGCACGCGTGTCTCCGGCGGGGCCGAGTCCGCCGCCCAGGCCTCCGCGACCTTCTCCAGTGCCTGCGCCGGTGATGACGAGGTTTTTGTAGATCACTGGCGGCGAGGGAAGAATGTAGATCTTGTCAGTACCTGTACTCATCACGTCGGGAGTACGGAGATTTACGGTTCCGTTGTTGCCGAAGGCCGTGTTCGCCTTGCCGGTTGCCGCACTGATCGAATAAAGGAAGCCATGGGTCGTTCCGAAGAAGAGGGAGGGGCCGGTGAAAGCATCTCCGGGCCAATATGCGGCTCCGCGCAGGGATGCCTGATCGAATCCGGGAATGACGAAGACCCATTTCTCTCTGCCGGTGGCCGAATCTAGAGCGACCACGCGGCTGTACGGGGTTACGACGAACATGGTATTGCCGACGACCAGCGGCTGATCTTCAGAGAGCCGCAATGGGCTGTCGGTCGCGCTGCCTGCAGCTGGCGCAGGCCGCATGTGATAGATCCATGCAACCTTCAGATGGTCGACGTTGGCAGCCGTAATCCGGGCCAGCGGTGAGTAGCGCGTGGCTCCGGGATCGAGGTTAACCATCGGCCACGAGCCGTTTGCGCTCTGCGATGCAACAGAAGGAAGATGCAACCAGGCGAATAGAGCGAACAGCAGCAAGACTTTCCTGGGGAGAATCGCGGTGGGTTCTCGAGTCATAATCCTCCTCGAGCTCTCACGAACACGAGCTGGAGCGACAAATTAGCTGCATCGATTCTAGCGAAATGAGCGCGGATGGCAGTGTGAAGGCGAAGATCGGCTGGACCAAATATTGCGCAAGCTGGTTTCAATGTGCGTGATTCATGGTCGCGGCAAATAACGAAAAGCGTGCAACTGGCCTTTGGCCAGACAGCCCTAAAAGCATTCCCCGGACCGCTTCAGCTCAAAGCAGGTTTTCTCCGGCTGCTGTGCTTGTTCTCGGTTCGCGTGTCAGGCCACACACTGCGTGTGTGAAGTGACACGGACGGGGCCCGCCCGATCAAATGCAACTCTTTTATTTTCAATCACCCATGACTGGCGCGCAGGTTGCATCTCTGATTGGCGTCGGCGGTTCGGAAATCGGAACTCATGGGGGATGCGATGACGATTCTCAAGCGATTCGGGCTGGCGATGGTAGCGATGGTCACGGCGGTTCCGGCACCGCAGTTGACGGCGCAAAGTGGGACCCGGCAAGCCGCAGTGAATCGCCCTGCGGAGCAGCAACAGGTCCCGGCCGCGGCGCCCAGGCGCGTAGTCATGGTCAGCCTTGAGGATCGAAAGCTGGCGCTGGTGGAGAACGGTGAAGTGAACAGGGTGTACAGCGTAGCGGTGGGCAAGCCTTCGACGCCGAGCCCGGTGGGAACGTTCACAATCGAGCGGCGTGTGATGAATCCGACGTATCGCCACAACGGCAAAACGGTGCTGCCAGGTCCGGGAAATCCGGTAGGCACGCGGTGGATGGGGCTGAGCAAGGCAGGATACGGAATCCATGGGACGAACGAGCCGAAGTCGATTGGCAAGGCCGCTTCGCACGGGTGCATTCGCATGGGCAGGGCGGATCTCGAGGAGCTCTACGGAATGGTGCAGGTGGGCGACACCGTAAGGCTGATCGGCCAGCGCAACGAGGAGACGGCGAAGCTGTTTGGCGGCGCAAGCCCGGCCGCAGCGTCGGCACAGCCGATGGTGATGGCGCAGAGCGAACCGGCAAGTGCGGTCCCCGTGCCGGCCTCGGCTCTTGAGTCGGTGAAGGCGGATGCGGCGCCTGCCGTCGTCGTGCCCGGTGCGGCCCTTCGGTAAGGGAGGCGCACAATGAAGCTGCTGACAGAGGCAATGAACGCACTGGGAGCGGTGCTGCTGCAATTGGTGGCGTTGCTCTTGTTTGAAGAGCTGACGTTTGGTGGGCTAGTCCGGCTGCTTTTTGCTCCGCGGCCGGGGGCTGGGCGACGCGAGGCCCCGAGCGACGGGTCTTCGTCGCTGGGGTGCAGACGCGGGGAGCACAACAACCGAAAGGAAGGCGGGAAATGCTCGCATTAAAGATGTTGTTGACGATTGCAGGACTGGTAATGCTGGCTGTTGCGGCTGCCATTCCACTGTATGCGGTGTGGCTTCGCGTGCTTGCGTCGCGCCGCACGAAGGCGGGCGAGGGCGAAGGCGGCGGGGACGAAACGAGAGTGACGGAGCCGGTAGAGATCGCGTGGCGCGGACCGCTGAAGCTCGCCATCGCAGCCTGCCTGCCGCTGCTGATTGCGGCCAGCATTGTGGTAGTGCCCAGCGGGATGGGCGGCGTGCGCGTGAGCCAGATCGGAGGAACGGAACCCGGGACGCTGTATCCAGGGCTGCACTTCATCACACCCATGATCGAGAGCGTGCAGATGTTCGATTTGCGCGATCGCATGTTTACGACCGGAGTCAGCGAAGAGGGCGCGAAGTCAGCATCGCAGAGGGGCGCGCTGATTGTGCAGTCCCGGGAGGGGCTGAACATCGGGCTGGCGGTGACGGTGCGGTATCGGCTGGATCCGAACAAGCTTTCGAGCGTTCAGGCGCATCTGCCTCAGCCGGCGGATAAAGAGCTGGTGCCTCCGGTTGTGGCTACCGCGTGGCGGGAACTCACGCCGGGTTACACGGTGCGGGAGATCTTCAGCTCGAAGCGGGAGGAAGTCAGGTCGCAGGCGGCGAGCGTGATTACTCGCAAGTTGGGTGCCGACGGCATTCAGGTGGAAGAAGTGATGCTGAGCGATATTCGTCTGCCGGAAGAGTACGCCAAGGGACTGGAGGGTTTGCTGCTGAAGGAGCAGGAAGACGATCAGCTTGGCGTGCAGACCGACATTCAACAGAAGCAGGTAAAGATTGCCGAACTCGAGGCCGAGGCGGAGAAAGCGCGCAAGGTGAAAGAAGCCGAGGGCGACGCGCAGTCGAAGGTGGTCGAGGCCAAGGGCGAGGCAGATGCCATGCAGTACACGCTGCCGCTCAAACAGAAGCAGATCGAGCAAAGCAAGCTGGAAGCCGAGGCGCGCAAGGAGGCGACGATCGAGAATGCAGATGCCGACGCGCAGGCCAAGGCGATCGACAGCAAGGCCGAACTGGAGCGGCGCAATCTGCTCGCGGATGCGGAGGCGAGCCGGATCAGGCTGCTGGCCAAGGCCAACGCCGAGCGCATGGCGAGCGAGGCGGATCTGTTAAACAAGTCGCCGCTGCTCATCAACAAGATTGTGGCGGAGAGGCTGAGCGACAAGATCCAGGTGGTGATGGTGCCATCGGATGGAAAGTTCTTCTTCGCAAACGATGTGTTCAAAGGCATGGCCAACAACCCCGTCGTCAAGCAGGAGATGGATGGCGAGTCGGAGCCGGATCCAAAGGCGGGACACTGAATTGGTTCTTCGCAGCGTTGTGGTATCCCAGGTCTTCCGCCGTTGTAGCCCGCGGCGGCCGAGACCTGGGGCACCCGGCGCTCATTCGCCCGTGCCGGCGATTCGCACCGCCGCTTCAAACCATATAATTCGAGCAAAAGCACATGGTCAAGACGATGAGGCCGATCTGGCTGGGTGCAGCGAGTGTGCTCGTGAGCGTGGCGGCCGTTGCCCAGGCGCCCAGCCCATGGGAGCAGCCCGCGGCGGCGCTGGCCGAGCAGGTTGCAGGGATTCTAGGGCCAGGGCAGGCGCGGTTGACGATTCGCGATGCATCGACGATTCCCGCGAATGAGATTCCTGCGATCCGGAGCCTGCTCGAACAGGATCTCAAGGCACGCGGTGTGCAGACGTCCGGCGCGGAGAGCGCCAGCACCATCCGCGTGACGCTGAGCGAGAATGTGCGCGAGCGGCTGTGGGTGGCCGAAGTCATCGAAGGCAGCGAGACGCATGTGGCGATGGTGCACGTGGAAGCGGCTGCGCCGCAGCCAATTGCAGCGGTTAGTGGGCTGACGCTGCGCAAACAGACGGCGCTGGTTTCGAAACAGCCGGTGCTGGCAGCGCTGGAGATGGCAAGCGGGCTGGTTGTTATTGAGCCGGAGTGGATTGTGTTCTATGGCAAGACGGCCGATGGATGGCAGGAGCAGAAGCGCGTCGCCATTGGACAGAAGCGGGCGTTGGCACGTGATCCGAGAGCCGAAATTCTGCCGAATGTAGCCGGTAACGGGTTTGAGGCGTTTGTCGCGGGCATGGAGTGCGATGGAAATTTCGCCACTGGCACGGAGAACGCGCAGGTGAAGTGCCACGACAGCGACGACCCGTGGCCGATCGCGCCGCTGTCAGGCGCGGAGGTGGGGACCGAGCCGATTCCAGCTTCGACGGCGGGCACGGTGAAGGCTTTTTACAACTCGTCGCGCAATTTCTTCACCGGTGTGATTACACCGGGCCTGGACGTCGACCTTCCGGCGTTCTATTCAGCCGAGGCGATTCCGCTCTCTCCGGGGTTGGCCGCATTCGTTCTCACCTCCATCGACGGCAGGGTACAGCGTGTCCAGGGTGGAACGGCGAGGCCCGTGAGCGGGACGCGCGACTGGGGCAGCGATTTTGCCGTGCTGCATTCAGGGTGTGGCGCGGGCTACCAGGTCATTGCCTCGGGTTCGGGCGAAGCGGCGAGCGACAGCCTGCGCGCCTACGAGTTACCCGCGCAGGAGGCTGTGCCGGCAAGCGCGCCGCTGGCAGTGGATGGAACCGTGATGACGATGTGGAACGCACCCGATGGAAAGAGCGTGCTCGCCGTAGTGCGAAAACCGGCGGGAGATTACGAGGTGGATCGTGTTACGGCGCTTTGCGGTTAGCGGCATGCTGGCCGCGCTGGCGCTGACCGCCGCGGCGCGCACACGTCCGCATTATGGCGGTACTCTGCGCGTGGAGATCGAAGGCGATCCGTGGCAGCGGCCCGGCGGAATGGCGCGGCGGCTGGTGCTCGACGGCCTGACTCGCGTGGATGCCGACGGAAGCGCGCAGCCCGCGCTGGCAGTCGAGTGGAAGCCCGAGAATGACAACCACCGCTGGCAGTTCCGGCTGCGGCCCGGCGTGCATTTTCAGGACGGGTCACCGCTGACATCGATTGCGGTGGTGGCATCGCTCAACGCGGCTTGTCCGTCGAACTGCCCATGGACGGCGATTCACGCGGTTGCCGGGTCTGTGATCTTCACCGGCGACGCGCCGATGCCGAACCTGCCGGAGTTGCTGGCCGGCGACGAATATCTGATCGCGCTCACGGTGACCGCCGACGGAAAACCGCCTGAAGGCATCGTCGGAACCGGCGCGTTTCAAGTGACGGGGTTCGCCAATGGCGTACTCACGCTGGCCGCAAATGAAGGTTGCTGGCAGGGCCGCCCGTTTCCGGATGCGGTGGAGATTCACTTACACCGCGCGATTCGCGACCAGTGGCTCGACCTGGGCGTGGGCCGCGCCGACCTGGTTGAGATTCCTCCCGAGCAGTTGCGGCAGGCGCAGCAGCAGAGGCTCACAGTGCTGAGTTCGGCGCCGGTCACGCTGCTGGCGCTCGAAGTTGCGGACTCCGGAGCGCTCGCCAATCCTCTCCTGCGACAATCGATTGCGCTGGCCATAGATCGCAGCGCACTCGCGAATGTGATCTATCAAAAGCAGGGCGAGGTGACAGCAAGCCTGCTTCCGGCCAATCTGTCCGGCTACGCGTTTCTTTTTCCGGTCGAGCGGAACCTGGGCAAGGCGCAAGAGTTGCGCGGTGGGCTCACCCCGCCCCGCGTGGTGTTCGCGGCGGAAGGCGGCGGTGCGATGCAGTTGGCCGCGCAGCGCATCGCGCTCAATCTGCGCGAGGCCGGGTTCAATGTGCAGACGGCGAACAGCGGCGCGCAGCATGCGGATCTGACGCTGCGCCAATTCCCGCTCGAGTGCGGCGAGCCGCAGGCGGCGCTCGAGTCGATCGTGCGCGGGGCCGGATTGGCGATGCCGGGCGTGGAACGCTCGGACGCTTCGCTCTTTCATGCAGAGAATGAAATTCTCAGCCGGGACGTCGTGATTCCTCTGCTGTATTTGCCCAGGGCGTATGCCGTCAGCGGGCGCGTTCGCGACCTGCACCTGGATCCCGACGGTTCGCCGGCCCTGGCCGATGCTTCGCTCCTGGACTGGTCGAGACCGGACTCGTCGAAAGAGGACACGCAATGAGTCTGCGCCAAAAACTGCTGCTTCTCTTCTCGCTCACGGTTGCGGGCGCAGTTGCGGCGGTGGGGTGGACGGTGCTCGTGCGGGTGAGGCAGGTCTTCGACCAGCGCGACCGGCGGGAGACGGCCCTGTTT
Organism: Occallatibacter sp.; assembly: GCA_049676965.1. Lineage (GTDB taxonomy): Bacteria > Acidobacteriota > Terriglobia > Terriglobales > Acidobacteriaceae > Telmatobacter. The sequence goes on along the minus strand of JBAUBR010000243.1, from coordinate 24,802 downwards.
GTGAGCCAATTCCAGCGCGAGTTCCAGCACCGCGCAGAAGCGGTTGCGGCGGCGGTAGATCGCCTGGCCGCGGAGGAGCGCGTGCACGCCATGGCGTTCGAGCTTGTTCAATCCGGCGATGCGGCCCCGTATTTGACCGAGGCGCAGGCGCTGGCTGCCGATGCGCAGCTAGACTTTCTCGAGATCGTGGGGCCCAATGGCAATGTAGTCAGCTCGGCGCAGTGGCCGGCGCGGTTCGGCTATCCTGAGGCGGCGGTTTCGGCGGCGATTCAGGCGCCCTTTCTCAAGCGCGAGGCGCTGCCCGATGGGAGCGATGCGCTGGGACTGTTTGCGGTGCGGGCGGTGCGCGGCGCGGAGCCGGCGGTGCATCTGGTCGGCGGCAAGCGGTTGGACCAGGGCTTTCTGTCCGATCTGCCTGCGGTGCCGGGAATGCAGGTTTTTCTCTATAGCGAAGCGGGTGCGACGTCCGGCGTTGACTCCGCCCTGGCCGCGTCGGTTGAATTCGATCCCCGGCGGCTGATCGGAGTGAGCGGCCAAGTTTCCGGCGCGGCGCACTATCAACCTCTCATCGACACCGCGCGCAAGACCGGACAGCAGGCAAATGGGATTCTTTACTTGACAGGGCGGCGGGAAGACAGCGTGAATGCCACGGCAATCCCGCTCAAAAACGATGTCGGTGCGGTGCTGGCGGTGTTGACGGTCGCGATTTCCCGCGCCGATATGGTCGAGGCACAACAGCACATTCGCACCACCGCTTACGGAGTCGCTGCGGGCGGTATTCTGCTTGCCATCGCGTTCAGCCTGTGGACCGCGGCGCGCGTCTCGCGGCCCATCGAGCAACTGGCGCATGCCGCCGAAGAGGTAGCCGGCGGCAACTGGGATGTACGCGTGCCCGAGCGCGGCCGCGACGAGGTGAGCGTGCTGGCGGCCAGCTTCAATCACATGACGGAGCAACTGGTGAGCCAGCGCGACCGCCTGGTACAAAGCGAGCGCGTGGCCGCATGGCGCGAGCTTGCGCGCCGCCTGGCGCACGAACTCAAGAACCCGCTCTTTCCGCTGCAACTCACGGTGGAGAACCTGGTGCGCGCTCGTCATTTGCCGCCCGAAGAGTTCGATGAGGTCTTCAACGAGAGCACTGCGACCCTGGGTACGGAAATCGCAAACCTGAAAACCATCATTGGCCGCTTCAGCGACTTCAGCAAAATGCCCAAGCCCGAGCTGGAGCGGATCGACGCCAAGGACGCCATCGAGCGCGTCAGGGCACTCTACGAATCCGCTGCCGGCCGCGACGCGGCAATTCATTTTGCGGTCGAAGTCGCCGAAGCGCCGATGCCCCTCGACGCCGACCCGGAGCTGCTGCACCGCGCACTCTCCAATCTGGTCTTGAATGCAATGGACGCGATGCCCGATGGCGGCACTCTCACACTCTCCGCCCGACCCAACGATGGAAAAGTGGAACTTCGCGTGTCCGATACGGGCACGGGGCTGACGCCCGAGGAGTGCGAGCGGCTGTTCACTCCCTACTACACCACCAAACAGCATGGAACCGGCCTCGGCCTCGCGATTGTGCAGTCGGTAGTCGCCGATCACAACGGGACGATTGCCGTAGAGAGCCGCGTGGGCGGCGGTGCGACGTTTGTCATTACGCTGCCGAAAGCTGAATCATGAATACCAAGGCGAACATCCTCATCGTCGATGACGAGGCCAATACGCTGGCCTCGCTCTCCCGCGCCTTTCGCCTCGCCGGGCACGAGGCGGTGGTGTGCGACAACGCGGAGCGCGCGCTGGAGCTGGCCCGCACCCAGCCCTTCGACCTGATCCTCAGTGATGTGGTGATGCCGCGGCGCGATGGCCTGGCACTGCTTGAAGACCTGAAGTCGGCGGGCGTCGCGGCGCCGGTGGTGATGATGAGCGGCCAGGCGCACATCGAGATGGCGGTGCGCGCCACGCGGCTGGGCGCGCTCGACTTTCTCGAGAAGCCGCTGTCCACCGAGAAGCTTCTGGTAACTGTGGAGAACGCTCTCAAGCTCACGCGCCTGGAGAGCGAAAACCGCGACCTGCGCGCGCGTGTGGGCAAGCACACGCTGGTCTTCGCCGGCGAAACCATGCGCCGCGCGATGGCGCAAATCGAGCGTGTCGCGGCCGGCGAAACGCGCGTCTGCATCTACGGCGAAACCGGCACCGGCAAGGAACTGGTGGCGCGCACACTGCATGAGAAAAGCCACCGAGCGGCGGGGCCGTTTGTCACCCTCAATTGCGCGGCGGTTCCCGCGGAGCTGATCGAGAGCGAGCTCTTCGGGCACGAGAAAGGCTCATTCACCGGCGCTGCGCAGCGGCACACGGGCAAGTTCGAACAGGCGCACCGCGGCACGCTTTTTTTGGACGAGATTGGCGACATGCCTGCAGCCATGCAGGCCAAGCTGCTGCGCGTACTCGAGGAGGGCGAGGTCGAACGCATCGGCGCCGCCAGACCCACTGCCGTCGATGTCCGCGTGGTGGTCGCCACGCATCGCAACCTCGAACAGCTTGTCGATTCCGGCGGATTCCGGCGCGACCTTTATCATCGCGTGGTCGTCTTCCCCGTTCAACTGCCTCCGCTGCGCCAGCGGCGCGAAGATCTGCCCGCGCTGGTGGAACACTTCGTGCGCCAGGTAAGCGCGCAGAATGGATGGAAGCCCGCGACCATTACTGCGGCCGCCATTGAGTCTCTTCAGGAGTACGCGTGGCCCGGCAACATTCGCGAACTGCGCAATGTGGTCGAACGCCTCCTGCTGCTGGCCGGCAACGAGGTCGGCGCCGAAGACGTGCGCCTGGCGTTGCCCGGCTCTCCTGCAGCCGCAAATGCCGGTTCCAGTGCGCCTGCCCCCGAGGGCGCCGCGACGGGTCCGCTCGCGTCGCGGGTGCAAACCTTCGAGCGCGCTACCGTGCTCGCCGAACTCGAACGGCATGGCCGCCAGATCACGCAAACCGCGAGAGCGCTGGGGCTCGAAAGAAGTCATCTGTATAAAAAGTGCCAGCAGCTCGGCATCGATCTGCAAAACCTGCCGCGGGAGTGAAGCTATTCTCATTTGGAAGACGCGTGCTCAATCGAACCCAAATCACGCATGCACGAATGAGTGGCGTGCCCGGCAAATCTTGTACCAGTGGGAGTGAGAGAAACTGGGACGAGAGGAGCCTGGAATGGCACGAGGGAAGAAGCATTCAGCGGAGCAGATCGTGAGCCTGCCGCGGCAAATCGAAGTGGCAGTGGCTACCGCCGGATCACGGTGGAGCTGCACAAAGCGGGCTGGCAAGTGAAGCAGGGACCGGGTGGAACGCGTCTCCACCCCACGGACGAAGACCTGTCCGTGGGGACCCCGGTCTGGCGCCGCGACTGCTTGATTCAGCAGAAGTTCAGAATTTTTGCGGGGCACTGTGCCCGACGAGATTATGGCTGCTTCTCGGGCTGGCGAGTCTCTTGAAATTGCTTCAACTCACGCGCGGCGTCTTCTGTCTTTCCCTGCTTGCGGTACATCCCGGAGAGGCCGAAATGTGCCTGCGCGGCAAGGTCGCCGGTCTTTTCCAGCTCAATCACGCGCTTCCAGGCCTTTTCCGCCGCTGCATAGTTACCCACCTGGGATTCGGCTTTGCCTAATGCATAAAGTGTCTCCGGCATATCCGGCTGGAGATGATCCGCGCTCTCCAGTTCGATGCGGGCTTCTTGTGGGTTCCCATTCTGCAGAAGGTCAGACCCGAGCCGGTATGCTGCCTCGGCGTTGCCCGGCTGCAATTTTGCTTCAGCGCGAAACGCGTCTTCGGCCTGCTTCCAGGTGCTGGCGCTTGCATACACCTGGCCCAGAGCCAGGTTGGCGCCGCGAAGATCGGGCCTCAAGCGCAAAGCGGCCTGGTAGTGGTCCACAGCTTGTTGCGACTGGCGGAGGGCGGCATAGTTGTCCGCTATTGCTTCATTGGCTCGCGCCGTGCCTGGATAGGAGGACTCGAGCACATCGTACAGTTGCTTGGAGAGCAGGCCGCAAGCGCGCGCCAGGTAGTAGAGCAGATCCGGATTATTGGGCTGCGCGGCGGCCGCAGACTGTAAGTTCTGAACGGCATTGGGTAGGTCTCCGGCTTCGAGCTGCGCGATTCCAAGACCTGCCTTGTCGTTTGTAAGCTCGAGTTGCCTGACTGCATCGGCAAAGTAACCCTGCGCCAGAAGCGCATAGCCTAAAGGCTGGTGAGCCGCCGTCAAATTCGGATCCAGTTCAAGCGCTTTCTTCAAGGGCGCAATTGCCGACCCGTAATCTCCACTCTGAGCATAGGCGACTCCCAGGCCGAAAAAGCCCTGAGAGTTTTTCGGGTCCAGCTCCGTTGCCTTCTTGAACTCCGCGATGGCCGCGTCCTTATTTCCCGCTTTCAACGCTGCCAGACCGGCTTCCTGGTGTTGAGGCGCGCCTTCCGCTGCAGCCTGAATCGCCAAATACAATACAAGCGCATGAATCATGGCTTCTCCGGTTCGCGAACTTCCAGAATCTGATCGGCGTGAACATTCTTCATCACTTGATGGATACCCGAGGGCCAGGATATTTCCACATCCGCTGTCTTCGCGCTGCCCAGGCCAAAGTGGACGCGTTTGTCGCTTGAACTTAGATAACTCCCCGCGGCGGTCGCATATTGAGTTTGCCCGTTGGCATGCACCACGGCGCCGTAGCCGTCGCGATTGCTCCGCGTTCCGCGCAGTGAGAGAGTGAGCCAGTGCGCGTTTCCGCCGCGGTTTCGAAAGAGTACAGGGTGGCCGCCTAGAATGGTCTCAACCACATCGATCCACCCATCGTTATTGATGTCGCCGAACGCCGCGCCTCTGCCCGCGACCGGAGTGATTGTTCCGGGATTCCCGATTTCAAACCGGCCCTCGCGATTGAAAGCCAGCATCGGCGGCTGCAAATAATGAAGCGACGGAGTAACAGCTTCCACATTGTCCATAACATGGCTCTGAACCACAAATAAGTCCTTCCAGCCATCGTTATCGAAATCCTCCAACCGCATGCCCCAACCCGAACTGCCCGCGGTAAGTGTTCCCAGTCCGGTCTCCATGCTGCGATAGGTGAACGTCCCATTGCCGTCGTTATGGAATAGCGCATAGACCTGCCTGGCGAGGTCGGTAATTACTATATCCGGGCGCCCATCGTTATCGTAGTCGCGGAAATCCACACCCATTCCAGACACCGGACTCCCATTGTCCGTCAGGGCCACACCCGCATTCAGGCCAACCTCGGTGAAGGTTCCATTGCGATTGTTATGAAACAGGAACTCCTGCATCGCATCATTGGCGACCATGATGTCAGCGTAGCCGTCGTTGTCATAATCGTTGAACGCGACGCCCAGTGAACGCGCTTTGTGAGCGGCAATTCCCGAGGCCTTGCTCACATCGGTAAACGTTCCATCCCGGTTGTTGTGATAGAGGATGTTGGTCGTTGCCGGATACTCCGCGGGCGGGCAATAGGTGTGGTAGGATCCGCCACAGTCTTTGTTGTGCGCTTCATCCCACTCCATGTAGCGCGTGACGAACAGGTCGAGATAGCCGTCGTTATCGTAGTCGAAGAATCCAGCCGATGCGGACCACCCGCCTGCTTCCACTCCTGCCTTTTTTGTCACGTCAGTGAAAGTGCCATCGCCATTGTTGTGATAGAGAATATTCTTTCCATAGCTCGTGACATACAGATCGGGATACCCGTCGTTGTCATAGTCTCCGACCGCCACTCCCATGCCATAGTTACCGTTGCCGGCATGGGCCAACCCGGCGGCGACAGTTACGTCAGTAAAGGTGCCGTCCTTGTTCTGGCGATATAGCCGATTCCAGTATTTTGGGTTGTCACGGTCGAACGATTCCGCAGCGGGAACAGAGTTCGATAACTTACCCCCATTGACAAGAAAGATATCCAGAAGACCATCGTTGTTGTAGTCGAGCAGCGCAACACCACCGGGCATCGTCTCGATAAGGTACTTCTTTGCGGTGGGAGAATTCTCCAGTGTAAAGTCAATTCCCTTGGGCCTGATCGCATCAAAGGTGGGGGGTGTCGCCGGAGAACCGAGCAAGAGCATCGAGATGAAAGGTATACAAAAGCTCCGTCTCACCGCTCATCAATTCCTCGCCGTCAGAGCTAAGAATAGCAAATCGCGCTGTCGCGACAAGGCGCAAGCCAAGGCCATGACCGCGCGCATCTGTGCTTTCCCACCCTTTCGCCCAAAAGCGGGCGAAAGCGGTGGGGCACCCAGGTTGGTAAAAGAACAAGCGGTCAAAGGCCTAGTAATTGATGCGCAACGCGAACTGCATGACTCTCGGCAGGTTGGACTGCGAGGTAATCTGCGCAGCGCCTGAGGTAGCGTCGAACTGCGTGTTGGGGTACCCGAACTGGACACGGTTGAAGAGGTTGTAGAACTCGCTGCGGAACTGGAGGTTGACCCTTCCCTCCGGCGAGATCGGGAACTTCTTCACGATCGACAAATCCCAGTTGGCAAGGCCTGGAGCTTCAAGAGTCGAATCGTTCCTGGACTCATTGCCCCAGACGTATGGAGGCGATTCGGTGAAGCAGCTGGTATTGAACCACTCGTTCAGCTTCTTGACCGCGCTCCCGCCGATCGTCTTATTGCAGCCGGGAACCACATCGGGTCGCGAGCCGCCGTTGTTGGTGGTGCCGATGGCGTCGATCCTCTCGCTGATGCCGAGCGGGAAGCCTTTCATGAGGGTGGTGAGGCCTTGAAGGCCCCATCCGCCGATCACTTCGCCTGCCGCGCGGGAGATGTTGGGTAGAAGGGCCTTGCCCTGGCCGACGGGAATGTCATAGACATAGGCGACGACAAGACGCTGAGGAGCGTCGTTCGAGGACAACGACTTTTCGCCCTTCAGGTTATTGACATCGCCGACGCCGGTGACCGTTTCCAGCCAGGAAGAGATGGTGTCGGTGTCGCTCTCGAGTTTCGCGAACGTGTAGGCCACGTTGATTGAAGCGCCCGCGGGAAAGCGCCTCTGCACCTTGACTTCCAGCGCTTCGTAGTTGGACTGACCCACAGGCAAAGTGGCGCCGACGCCTGCAAACTCCGGGTACGGAACCAGCGACTGCCCGCGCGAGATGGTGGGCGTGTGAAGAGAGTTCGCCGCCGGGATGGCGCTGTAATAGGGGTTGGTCACCTGGTCGGTGAGGGCGTTTACGCCGGCAACGCCGTTGATGCCATCGGTGACCAGATAAGAGTCGGGCAGTGCGTCGATGGAGAAGCCCCCGTCATTGATGGGAAGGTGAATTCCCGTGGCGCCGGCATAGGAGACGTCGAGCGCGGTGCTCCTGCCGAACTGCTGTTGCACACCGAAATTCCACTGTGTCGTATAGCTCCAGGGAGCATTGGCTATGTCCGCGGTGACGCCGTTCCCGAGTGTGTCCTGCTGGTAGAGCGGCAGGTTGTGGCCTGGCGGCATAATGATGTAGGCCGATGACGCGACCCCGGGAGTAGCCAGCGGCCAGGGAGTGCTGATGCTATTGGTCGGCGTCCAGCCGTTGGTCGTGTAGACATAGGGCGTGCCGATGCTGACGGAGCCGTCCCAGCCCGGGTTTCCGCTGGTGGTGAGGTAGTTAGGCAGCCAGAACAGGCCGAAGCCTGTGTTGATCACGGTGTTGGCGGCGATGCGATAGGACACGCCCAAGTGGGGCGAGAATTCCATATCGTCGGGATTCACGCCGTAACGGCTGGGGCGCTCGGTAGTGTCCACAAGCTCCACGTTGCCTTTCACGCCCGAAAAGCCGGCGGCGGTCAGCGCGTCGTTGCTCGCGGCCGGATTGAAGAGGCTGATCCGGTTGTGGCGCTCGGTGAACGGCAGGACATTTTCCCAACGGGCTCCAACGTGGAAAGTGAGCTTGGACGTGGCGCGCCAGTCGTCGGTGACAAAAACGGCTGGATAGTTCTCCTCGGAAGCGATCAGATCGGAATACAAGGAGTCGCCGCTGGAGGGATAACCCATAAAGTACGAGGCGATATCGAGACCGGCACTCGAAACCTGGTTTGCCGCGATGGAGCTGTTGGAGGTTGGCGAGCCGGAGAAGTTCCACAGGCCGGAAGAAGTGTTGGTTTGCGCGTAGTTGAACTTGTTCATCGTGTACTCCGCGCCGAACTTGAGAGTGTGGTTGCCGATGAACCGGGTCAGAGTCCCCGCCAGGTGGTAGGTGTCCTGGTAGTCGATGATGGTGCTGTCGGCGCCCTGGCCGCTAAAGAGGCCGGCCGTATCCCAGGTGGGAACGTCGAACACCGGAGGGCCCGGGAACTCGATCAGCGAGGAGTAACTGGACGGCCAGCCGATCGAAGTGATGTCGCTCGTGGTCCAGACATCCAGCGGGTTACGCACATAGCCATAGCGCCCGTAGCTCAGGCGAGCATCGAGAATCATCTTCGAGGACATGGTGTAGGTGTCGTCGAGGTCGAAGTTGTGGATGCGGTAGTGTTCGGTGCACTCGCCCTGGCCGCACATGCCGTTCTTCAAGGGATCGGCCGCGAGGTTGATGTTGTCCCACCACGTGTACCGGCCCGTCAAGTGCTGGCGGTCGCTCAGGTCGTAGTCCAGACGGGTGACGAATTGATAGTTGTTGCCGCCGCTGGTGGCGTTTGCGGTGAAGTTGCCGACGCCAAAAGCCTGGGGCGCCGTTGCCGCCCACATTTTCTTCATGTACGCCAGCGAAGTAGGATTGACATAGGTCGACACGCCGGGGGTTGTGGACTGGAACTGCGTGTTTGAGCCGCCGGTATCCCAGCCGACAGGCAGCCGATCGCCTTGCTTCAAAGTCTGGGTATACTTGAGCCCCGCCTTACCGGGGATTGCCGACCCGGCAGGGCAGCCGCTCGCGTTGGCGCAAGTCGTGGTCGGATCGTAGAGCGTCTGGCCCCATTCAGACAGGTCCAGGTTGTTGAATGCGGCGGCATCGGGAACGGTGGTGGTGTAGGTGGCGCCCTCGCGCAGTGCGAATCCCTCCCAGTTGACAAAGAAGAAGGCTCTCTTCCGGCCGTTATAGAGGTGAGGAATGATGATCGGGCCGCCAAAATTGGCGCCATACTGGTTCTGCGTGAACGCAGGCACTGGCAGCGGTGTTCCGTTCGGCCCGCCTTGGTTGCCGAAATAGGTATTGGAGTTGAAGATCTTGTTGCGGATGAACTCCCAGGCGCTGCCGTGGATGACATTGGTGCCGGACTTGGTGACGAAGTTGATCACGCCACCGCCGGTTCTTCCGTAATCCGCGGACATGTCATTGGTTTCGACCTTGAACTCGGCAATTGAATCCTGCGAGGGAATGATCTCCACATTATTGAAGTAGATTCCATTGTCAGGAGCGCCGTCCATGTAGGTGCTGCTCCATCCGGCCATGCCTCCGCCGATCTGATAGTTACCCCACCCAAACGGATTCATGCCCGTCGGGGTGCCCGAGGTTTCGCCCAGTGGAATCACAGAGGGAACAAGTTCCGTGAGGTTCATCGCGTTGCGGCCGTTCAGCGGCAGCTCGTTGGTCTCGCGCTGATCGATCACGGTGCCGAGCGCTACGTTGTCGGCCTCGATCAGAGGAGTGCTGGCGGTGACTTCGACGGTTTCTGTCGACGAGCCAACGGTCAGCGGAAGATCGACCTGGATTCTCGCTTCTGTCTCCAGCACAATGCCCGGATGGGTCAGCTGCTTGAAGCCTTGCTTCTCCACGACGATCGTGTAGGTTCCCGGGATCACATCGGCAAACTGGTAATAGCCAGAGCCGTTGCTCAAGGTTGTGGTCCTGGCGCCGGTGGCCGAATTGATCAACTGGATGGTGGTGTGGCCCACCACCGCTCCTGTCGAGTCGGTGACCGTGCCGAGAATGGTGCCCGATGTTGACTGAGCGTTCCCTGTAATGGTGGTCATGCCAAACAGGGCGAACAGCAAGAAAGCGAGCAAACCGATGTGCCTCACTGGCCAAAATGGGCATGAGGAGGCATATCTCTTTGCATGTGTCTGCATGACGTCCTCCGATTGTGGAATCGTTCCGTGCCTATTGTTTTTCGTCAATCCACACGCGTGCCTGCGCGCCTCTCGAATGGGAGCTCCTCGGGAGCGTAGTGCCGCGTTTTGTAGCCTTACTTCTGAGAATGTAGCCAGAGGGCAAATCGACCGCAAAAAGGATAGGCGCCTTCAAGGCGCCGTGCCCATTGGCGAGACAGACAATCTGGTTTGTGCTGACGCGCGGCCAGATCGATTTTGTTTGAAGTCGGCCGTAGCATGCACATGGGGGACAGTGTTTTGCCGGGCAGCATGTAGGTGACCGGCGCTTTGAACGTGCCGTTGCCGTTGTTGATGCTCACACCGAAGGCCGAGGACAACTGGCCGGTATCCTGCACAATGTCGGTAAGCCCATCGTTGTTACTCTTGAAAGGGCGGACGTGCTCGGACGCTACGATGCTCGTAGCAGGCACACGGTTGCTTTGCGCTTTAATTTGGTGCTGTCTCTCGCCAAAATGCAGTCCGGTTTCAAAACCGCGCCTCTGCCGATAGATCGTTTTGGCTAAAAGGAAGTCCCAGCGCTGGCGTTCTGGGCTGGGCAAGGACCGGCAAGTAAAAATCGCCACGACGAAGGCTACAAAATGCGAGGGCATCCGCGCTTTGCAGCCGGCGATTCTGTCGCCGCTTCATTCGCTGTTCAATGGTCATCCGCGGTTCTGGGGGTACATCACTTCCTCTGCAGCGCCGATCGGAGCTCTGGCCGACTTGCTGGCGGCTGCTGTGAACCCGAATGTCGGTGCTTGGGCGCTGTCGCCGATTGCCAGCGAGATCGAAGCGCAGACTCTACGCTGGATTGCCGAACTACTGCATTATCCGATCGACTCCGCCGGGCTGTTCGTCAGCGGTGGGAATATGGCTAATCTGGTCTGCCTGACCGCGGCCAGGCGGGCGAAAGTCGGCCCCGACGCTCGTAAACACTGGGCCGACTCAAGAGGACGAATCGGCGTCGGTGAGTGGTTATCCTTCTAAAAAAACATCTCAAAGTGCCTTGTCCTACAAACACTATGCAGGCTCCTTCGATCTTATTCTTCAATTTGAAAAGACTGAAAGGCCAGGGAATAGGGATGAGCCGCACAACAGGAATTTTGCTGACTGGGGCAGCGGCGAGTGTATGCTGTTGCGTGTGTCGAAACCATCCCAAGAATTGCTCTCACTGAAAGCTCCTGAAACCACCTTGCTCTCGTGTGTCGACCGCCGCGAATTTATCAAAAAGAGTTCTTTGGCCGCCGGTGTGCTCGCGTTTGGCGTGCCAGCGCTTTTGCGCGGACAGAATCTCAACAGCAAGTTGAACATCGCCTGCGTCGGAATCGGCGGTAAAGGCCGGAGCGACACCGACGTCTGCGCCGGCGAGAACATTGTCGCGTTGTGCGACGTGGATTCTGGTTCGGAGGCTTACGAGGCCCAGGCGAGAAAATATCCGAGCGCAAAGTTTTACAAGGATTTTCGCGAGATGCTGGACCAGATGGGCCATCAGATCGATGCGGTGACGGTTTCGACTCCGGATCATATGCACGCGATTGTGGCGTCGGCGGCGATGAAGAGGAACAAGGCTGTATTTTGCCAGAAGCCGCTGACGCAGACGATCTATGAGGCGCGCTATTTGCGGAAGATGGCCAAGGAGAGGAAGCTCGTTACCCAGATGGGCAATCAGGGCAGCGCCGGGGACGGTCTGAGGCGCGCGGTGGAGACGATTCAAGACGGACTCATCGGACAAGTGCATGAAGTTCACGTCTGGACGAACCGCCCTGTCTGGCCGCAGGCAATGGATCGTCCAGTCGGAGAAGATCCGGTTCCTGCGACATTAGGCTGGGATCTTTGGATTGGACCGGCTCCGATGCGACCGTATAAGGGCAGCCAAAATCCGGATGATCGCGATGGAATTTACGAGCCGTTCAACTGGCGCGGCTGGCAGGATTTCGGCTGCGGCGCGCTGGGCGACATGGCATGCCACACGGTCAACATGCCATTTCGGGCCTTAGATCTCGATTATCCGACGGAAGTTGAAGCAACGCCTTTCGGCCGGATGAACAAGGAATCGTATCCCCTCGGCTCCAAAATTCGCTTCGACTTTCCCAAACGCAGAGCGCACATTCCCGTCGAACATCCGCATCTTTTCCACCATTTCCAAAAGATCGAGCATGATGCGGTGACACTGTGGTGGTACGACGGCGGCCAGCCTGACCCCGCAGCCCGTGGCGGCCATGATCTGAGCAACAAGCCGTCGGTCGAACTGACCGCCGACATCATCGCGCTGAGCGGCGATGTTCCCGATAGCGGCTGTCTGCTGCTTGGCGAGGGAGGCACGGTCTTTTCACCGGATGATTATGGAACGAGTTTCTTCGTGAAGCTGAAGGGTGATCAAAAATTCCTCCACTACACCAAGCACCCGGCGATAGCGCAATATCCTGAGCGCATTCCGCGCAACCATTACGGCAAAAACAGGGGAGGTAATGTTCTTGCTCATGCGCAGGAATGGCTCGTCGCCGTCAAGGAAAACAAGCCGGAGATCTGCTACTCGCGTTTTGACATCGCTGCGCGCCTCACGGAAATCATGCTGCTGGGCTGCGTGTCATTGCGCACGGGTCAGAAGATCGAGTGGGACGGACCAAAGATGGTTGCGAAAAATTGTCCTCAGGCTGCGCAGTTCATACGACGGCAAGACCGTTCCGGCTGGGCTCTTTCCTGATTTAAATATCCCCTTTGCTGCGGCAATCTACTTAAGCTTATAGTCGCCAACTTGGACACTTTGTGGTTTTCGACTACTTGAGGCGAACACATTCGCAAACACTGCCCGACATTTCGGTCTCGTCCCTAATCAGTGAGTAATTTGGTGTCGATGGGCTGATTTACCAAGGCCGATCGGGCGTCATCGGGATAAACACCATTTACCGCTATCAATCCATTCCACTGATCCCGATGGGGTTCCAGTCAAACTGACACCCGCGATGTACTGATGAGAGCTGACAGTGAAGCGGAGAGATGGCGAGGGGCTCGAGGAGTTCAAAGTCGAGAATGCGGCGGGTTCCAGATCGACCACCACTGAAGGCCGTGGTCAGACGCACGCAGTGCCGGACCCGCAGCTACTACAATTCATGTTGACCGGCGCTGGTTGAAGGAGTTGCTCTTGCGACGTTCTTTTGCCCTGTCTTTGTTCCTGTTTCTCGTTTTCAGTCTGTTCGCTTCGACTGCTCCAGCACAATCTGCCGTTCCGGCAATCGCCACCGCGTCGCATAATCGTGGACTCCAGGTGGACATCGCTGGAGTCATAAGCCGATCGGATATTGTCCTGGGCAGACCAAATGTGGCGTCGGGCGAGGCGATGCCGCTTGGCAACGGCAGGCTCGGCGTTGCTTTGTGGTCGGCAGACGGTTTGACGGCTCAACTCAATCGCAATGACACATTGCCCGATCGCCTCTCCCCAGGGCAATTACTGATGCCCGGCCTCAGCGCTGTCACTCACGCGAGCGACTTTGCGGGCCGTCTCGACCTTTACCGCGGCGAGTTCCGCGAACAGGGCGGAGGAATGTCGGTAAAGGCATTCGTCGAGCCGGACATGGATGCACTGGTTGTAGACGTTAGGGGTGCCAACCCCAGCCAGCCGCAAACCGCGGTGCTCAAACTCTGGGCTCCGCGCGCTCCTCAAGCCCGCGCCAAAGGGCCGATCGGGTTTCTGGCAGAGTCCTGGATTGACAATAAGAACCCAGGGTCTTCGGGCAGAGCTTTCGGCTCGCTCTCGGCGATCACCGCGGAGGCGCGCGGTGTCTCCGCGGTTGTCACAGACCGGCTCACAGTCACCGTGTCCTTCACTCCATTTGAGGACGGGCACTTCCGCATCGTCGTCGCGGCGCCCCATTACGACGGCACAGGTGAAGCTCTTGACTTGGCACGCCGCACGCTCACCCCCGTGTCCGACACTGCGCATCTTTCCTGGTGGCGTGACTTCTGGACACGTGGCGCGACGATCAAGATCACCTCAAAAGACGGCGCTGGCGAGTACATGGAGAATCTCCGCAATCTGTATCTTTTCGTCGCCGCGATTGAAAGAGGGGTGGAGTATCCCGGCTCGCAGGCAGGCATCGCAGACATGATCTCCGCCGCCCAGGACGAGCATCGTTGGGATCCGTCCGCATTCTGGCACTGGAACTTGCGCATGCAGGTAGCCGCAAACCTTGGCGCGGGATTACCCGAACTCAACGACACCTACTTCAATCTCTACCGGGAAAACCTCGCAAACATTGAGCGTTGGACGCGCGAGAACATGAAGGGCCTTCCGGGCGTTTGCGTGCCAGAGACCATGCGATTCAATGGTCCCGGCATCGAGTATGAGTCCAGCTGGCGGCCCATCTCGATCGGCAGAGATTGTGACGCGAATTTCAAGCCGTACTACAACGCGCGAACGCTTTCGACGGGCGCCGAAGTATCACTGTGGATCTGGCAGCAGTATCTCGCCACCGGCGATCCCAAGTTTCTTTCCGACAACTATCCCGTGATGGCATCCTCTGCGCGGTTCTTGCTTGCATACCAGAAGACGGACGCTGACGGCCGCCTGCACACGACGCCCTCGAACGCGCACGAACAACAGTGGGACGTCGCTGATCCCACAACCGACATCGCCGCAATTTCTGCGCTCTATCCGGCAACCATCGACGCTGCAAATCTACTCGGCAAAGATGCGGACCTGGTTCGGCAGATGAAGGCAGCGCTGCCCAAGATTCCGCCCTTGCCCCGGACCGAGGTTGTGCCTCCCCACACCCTGCTGCCGGGCTCCGCAGATTCTGATGTGAACGATGTGATTGCGGAGTCATATCAACCTGGTGCTGAAGATCACAACATCGAAAACATCGGTCTCGAACCTGTGTGGCCGTACAACATCATCGGGGACACCTCTCCTCTATTTCCTCTGGCTCTGCGCACGTTCGCGCATCGTCCTAACTCTTCCGCCGTCGACTGGAGCTCCGATCCCATCCAGGCCGCGCGGCTTCACCTGGGAAGCGACGTTGCGTCCACGCTCAGCGAAACCACGCAGAAGTTTCAGGGCTTCGTGAATGGCATGGCGAAGTGGGAAGCCTCAGCCAAGGAGTTCTATGTCGAGCAGACCGCTGTGGTGGCCGACGCGCTGCAGGAAGCCTTGGTCCAGGATTACGACGGAATTATTCGCATTGCGCCCGCCATTCCGCCCGGATGGGACTTCGATGGCAGCGTCTATGTTCGCGGGAAAACGAAGATCAGCGTGCAGACACGAGATGGCAGCGTAACTGGCGTCTTCGTTGAAGCAGGCGCGGCACAGAAGCTCAGAATCCGTAATCCATGGCCTAACGAACATGTTGATGTGATGTCTGCAGATACCGGCAAGGCAATAGTCTCTTCGACCGGCACGTTCCTCGAATTCGCAACTGCAGCTGGGGCTGTCTATATACTCGAAAGACATGGAGAAGGCGGCGCGCACCTCGAACCGATCAGCGGCACTCCAGCTACGTCGGCGAAGAGGTTCGGCCGCGTGCAAATCGGCCTCTTCCCTAATGACAAGTGAGACCGAGGCAGGAGACTCAACCAGCAATGAGCGCGACCGTTTCGGCCGATTCAGTGAGAATGACGATCCTGGCTTTTCCCCACAACTTGGCCAAGGCTGAGGAATTGCGGTCGTGGTCTATTGGGCACACCCCGAAAGCCTTTAGTCCTGCTTCTCAGACTCGCCTTGCCTCTCTATCATGGCGGCCGTTCTCCATCATCGGAATCGATAAACGGGGGACAGGGTCCAGGAATGCGCATTTCGTCGCGGCGGAAATCCACTTGAGTGAATAGTCGCCTTAGCGTCCAGTTGGTTTCGCGGAAACTGGCCGGACTCTATTTGCAGCGAAGCCGGTTTTACGTCCAGTTGGATTGGATTTGTAAATACTGGACGACTTACCAAGACCTTAAATCGCCACTCCACCCGCGGCCTGGCTCGCCGAGGTCTCAAATCGTCAATTCAAATCCTTCGTCGAACTCACCTATAGGTCGTTGTTGCGGTCGGAAGATCCCGAGCCTCTTCATCTTGTAAACCAATGTTGTGCGCTTAAGCCCAAGAAGAACGGCTGCACCTTGCGGCCCCCCAATGATTCCTCCAGTAGCCCGCAGAGTCTCTAAAATCAGGGCTGCTTCGCGATCGCGCAATGAACTTCGTGGGGCAATTGCGGGCTTTGTATTCGCGCGTAGTGTCGAAAACGGATTCGGAAGCACTCCATTGTCCGATTCGATGACGGCGCGTTCAATCAGGTTTTGGAGTTCCCGTACATTGCCGGGCCAATGGTATGCGATAAATGCATTCATCGTGGGTTCCGGGATCAGTTCAATGTGCTTCCCCATGCACCGTGCGAATACGGCGACGAAATGGAGGACCAACTGGCGTATGTCCCCTCGGCGCTCGCGCAAGGGAGGCACTGAGATCGGAAACACGTTCAATCGGTAGTACAGATCAGTGCGAAATTCATTCCGTACCGCCATTTCCGCCAGGTTGCGATGTGTTGCGGCGATAATACGAACGTCAACTTTGTGGGTTTGACCACTTCCTAATCTCTCAAACTCCTGCTCCTGCAACACTCGCAGCAGTTTCGGCTGCAAGGCAAGCGGAATGTCACCTACTTCGTCCAGAAAAAGCGTGCCCTGATGGGCCACTTCGAATCGCCCAGCCCTTTGCGCGATGGCGCCGGTGAACGCGCCCCTCTCATGTCCAAACAGCTCACTCTCAAGAAGATCGAGGGGAATCGCCGCGCAATTGACCTTTACAAAGCGTCGATTGCAGCGGGGACTGATATTATGGACGGCCTGCGCGATTAGCTCTTTGCCGGTGCCAGTCTCTCCCTGTATCAGAACTGTAGAGTGTGTTGGGCCAACACGTTCAACTTGCTTGAGCACAGTTTCTAAGCCTGCGCTGTTACCGACAATTCGCTCAAACTGAGAATCCCTGCTCCCGCGGGTCCCCGGACCGCTATTGGGGAAGGCAGTCACAGGTCCTCCGACGGTTTTATTCTTCATCTTGCGTCACGTTCAAACAAGTCCGAACCCGATCCAGGAGGTCCGCATTGTCAAAGGGCTTTGCCAAGAACGCGACCGCCCCGTCTCTCATAGCCCGAAGGCGCATTTTCTCGTCACCATGCGCGGTGATAAATATGATCGGAATCTGGTTATCTTCAGCATTCAACTGAGACTGCAGCTCGACGCCGGACATGTTCGGCATTCGAATATCGGCAATGAGACAGCGAACGTCCTGCAGAAGGCCAGATTTGAGAAATTCCTCGGCTGACGTGAACGCTGCAGTCGCGTATCCAGCCATTTTCAGCAGCCGTTGCAGCGACGACCGAACCAATTCCTCATCATCAACGATGGCGATCACACAGGCCTCGTTTCCAATCAGCACACTGTAGCGTACCGTGTTCGCGCAGGCTCGTAAATTATCGTTATCTTTAGTTGACTTAAAGAACTTTTATGCTCATGCGAAGAGGCATCAGGGGAAGCGTGCTCGAGCGAATCATTGTTCCCAAAGGGGACGGGCCGGCAGCCAGAGCTATGTGGCTGAGGCGAGATTCAGCTTTTCCGCCATTCTCCCCAGTTCGGCCGGGGACCCTGCCTGCATTTTCTGCATCACATGTCCGCGATGGACGGCAGCAGTGACCTCACTGACACCAAGCCTCGTGGCTATTTGTTTTGTCGGCAAACCGGAAGCGAAAAGTGCCATCACTTCGCGTTCTCGCGGGGTTAAGGTTTTGAACCGCTGCTGTAACTCCGAGATATCCCTTTGTTCCCTCTGTATTCCTTCATCGCGGTGCAGGGCCTGCTGCACAGCATCCACCAGTTCCTGAGGTCGAAAAGGCTTGGTGAGAAATTCCACAGCTCCCAATTTCATGGCTCTGACAGCTATGTCGACATCAGCGTGCGCGCTAATGAAGATGACGGGAATGCTGAGGCCAGCATCAATCAGTTTACGTTGCACCTCGAGCCCACTCATTCCAGGAAGTCGGATGTCCAAAATCAGGCAGGTTGGGCCCTCGGGCATGTTCCGCCGCAGAAAGTCTTGCGCGCTGGCAAATGCCTCCCCACGCAACCCGACAGTTTTCAGCAGGCGCTGGATCGAGGCACGCACATCGCCATCATCATCAATAACAAATACGGTGGCCGGGTGGGGCGTGCTCATGCGGCCTCCGATTCATGCGGAGGAAGTTCAAAGTAAAACGTAGCTCCGCGTTCTGGATTGCTCTTCGCCCACAACCGGCCGCCATGGGACTCGACAATCGACCGGCTGATTGCGAGGCCCATTCCGGTGCCTTGGGGTTTTGTAGAAAAGAACGCCTCGAAGATGCGATCCTCCTTATTGTCTGGTAATCCTACACCCGTGTCACTCAACGAGATCAGGACTTGCCCGCTATCGGTTTGCTCCGAGGTTACGACGAGTTCGCCACTGGAGTCTTTCATGGCTTCAATAGCATTGAGCATGAGGTTCATGACGACTTGCTGCAATTGCACCCGGTCGCCACTGACCTGTGGAATGTGCTCCGTAAGATTCAGCCTGATCGCTACCGAAGATGGCCTGGACTCATACTCAAGCAGAGGTTCAATTTCGCGAATCACCTGGTTGAGATCAACGAGCACTCGATCCTGGGTGCCCTTCTTAGAGAGCGAGCGCACGTGGTCGATAATGTCGGCGGCGCGTTTGACCGATTGCATCACCGCCGAGATGGCCTCCCGGAGTTCCTGAATCTCCAATTGGTCTCGCTCCAGCAGCCATAAGCTGATTTGCGCGTTAGTTGTCGCGGCGGAGATCGGTTGTTTGATCTCGTGCGCCAACGAAGCAGCCATCTCCCCCATGACGCTCACGCGGTTGATGTGTGCGAGATCTGCTTCAAGCTGGCGCAGCCTATCTCGCGCCTCTTCGGCATGTTTATGCTCCGTGATATTCTCCAGCGAGATGGCGGCCTGCGAGGCGATGAGCTTCAGCACCGTGAGCCGGGTCGGCGTAAAGGCGCGGGTCGTCAGATTGTTTTCGAGGTAGAGCGCGCCGATGAGCCTGTCCTGGTTCGTCAAAGGCAAGCAGAGAATGGAGCGGGCGCGATGCTGACGGATGAAAGGATCCGCAGCAAACTGGGGCTGGGCCGAGGCATCGTCAAGAATGATGCTATCCCGGGTGTGCAGGACATAGTAGAGAACCGACTCCGGCAGCATCGCCTCACTCACCGGCATATCGCGCGGTTGCACATTGACCGTGTCGCCGCTGGTCGAGGCTTCCGCTGCTATTTGCTGCTCACCTCCTCGGGCAAGAATCAGCAGGCCGCGCTCCGCGCCGGCCTGCTCAATCGCGGTGCGCATGAGCGTATGGATCAGTTTTTCCAGGACAATCTCACTCGAAACCGCCTGCGACACCTTGATCACGGTTGCGAGGTCGAGGTGCTCGACCGGCGTCGCGATCGTGATCGTCGGGCCGGGCGCGGGCTCTTCTGCCCTAAGGTGCGGGTACATCTCCTCGAGTTGTCGCACCTTTCCGTCGGCTCCCCAACGCTGGTAGCCGTAGCGGGCCTTCCTCAAGTACAGATGTGCGATGTCCTCGAATCCACGCGCCGCGTAGAACCGCGCGGCGAGCTCGTCGCTAAGCGCCTCATTGTGAACAAAGCCATTTGCCTGGGCCGAGTGGATGGCCAGCTCGTACAGCTGTTCGGCATCAAGCACGCGGCCTTCGATGCGGGCGATCTCGGCGCCGACCAGTGCGGCGCGGTTTTCGAAGTTCTCCGGGCAGTTCTCCGCCCAGACTTGTAGCTGCTTGTGATGCGCAGCAACAGCGTTCAGGCGCTGCAACCGCTCACCGGCCGGTGCTGAATTGCAACAGGCGGCTTGGGCCAGCGCACCGTAAAAGTGATATTCGGCCTCCTCAAACAACGCGGATACGGTCCAGAGAAGCGGTTGTGCTTTCGATGCGGCGTCGATGGCCGTCGCATAGTCGCCCGCAATACAGCGTGCCTGCAATTTCCGGATCCAGTAACGACACGCAATGGTCGCCAAGCGCTGGCCGCTCGACAAATCGACTTCGATGCGACTCTCATTGAACTGCACATCGTCGAAACACCCGAATTTCGGCGTGAAGCCGCGGAGCGTCCGAACAAGCGCAAGTTGCGTTGTGATGATGTCAATCACCAGGCCGAACCGCATTTTCTCCGCAAACGCGAGGCCATGCTTGGCTTCAGCTTGCACTTGAGGAAGCGGTTCGCCCGCAAACAGGAGGTCCGAGTTGAGATTGTGGCACACGTAGGCAGCATAGGTGAGGTCTCCGATTCGGTTCGCCAGTTCGAAAGTACGGCGCAGCAGATCAACGCAAGCCCGCACGTGTTTGGTCCAGCGTTCGACGAAAATCGCGAAGCAGTGATGGGTGCTCGCCTGATAGCGTTTTAGTCCGCGTCGTTCGACGAGCTCAAAGCCGACATGCCCAAATCGAAATCCAGCCTTGTAGTCTCCGAAATGCGGTCCGGCAATCCTGGCGAGCCATTCGTAGGCGACACACGAAGCATCGCAGTTGCCGTGCTCGAGGCTGAGGCTGACCGCCTTGCAGATGGTCAGGGAAGCCAAGTTCTCATCGGTTTGCTTGGCTGGCGGCAAGACTTTAATTAGAACCTCGACGGTGGCGAGGAAGGCCGGGTCATCCATTAGAGGCAAATCAATGAGATCCTCGATGGTCCGGCTCCCGAGCAGTGACCAGATGCACTCGTATTCGCGTAGCACCTCCTCCTCTTTCGGATGGGGGGACCACGCGATACCGACATGCCTGAGGTAATCGAGACAAAAAGCAACCGCGCGGCCACTAAGATTGAGGGTCGTGGAGACATCCATGCGCAAGCACGCGACGATTGCTAATTCGACTATTGTTGTTGCGCGATTGGACAGCGCAGCCAATCGCTCCTCTGCGACCGACAACTGGCCGGTCAAGAATTCGCATTCGGCGCGGTTCAACTCCAGCGCAAAGATCAGCTCGCGCCTGCGCTCCCAACAATCGTCCTTCAATAGCGCCCCACCGGCGATGAGATAGGTGAGCGCCGAGGCATAGGCAGTGGACCCCTTGGCGCGCTTGCCACCGAGCAGGTTGAGCTCCGCGAGTTGGTCCCGTTCCTCTGGTTGGCTGATCAGTGGGGCGCCGCGGTTGAGCTGATTGAGGATCTCGAAGATCGCCTCCTCCCGTTTGTCGGCGGGCGTTTCCGTCACCAGCAGCCTTCCGATCCGGAGATGGACCTTAGCGCGCAATGTTTCTGGGATTAGCGAATAGGCGGCTTCCTGCACCCGGTCGTGAATAAATTTGTAAGACCCTTCCAGGCGCTCGATCAGTTCCTGACGGACCGCCGGCAACAGAACCGCATGCACCTGCTCCTCGGGTGTCTCCAGAACGGCCGAAAGCATCGGTGTCGCGCCAACGTTGCCGAGACAGGCGAACTGCTGCAACGCGCGCTGCGTTTCGGCCGGCAAGCGGGTCACCTTGCCCAGCATGAGGTCTACGACATTGTCGGTATAACCCTTGTCGTGAATGCGACCGAGATCCCAGGACCAACCCGCCGCGTCCTGATCGAAGCGGAGCAATCCCTCTTCCGCGAGTGAGTAAAGAAACTGAATGACGAAGAAGGGATTGCCGGCGGTCTTCTCATGCACTAGCTGCACCAGCGGCGCAGCGTCGGCCGGATCGCAGCGAAGCGCATCGGCGATCAACTGTCCAAGGTCGTCACGGGCGAGCGGCGCCAGGCGAACTTCCTGCACGCGCGCTCCGGCTTGGCGGATCGCTGCGAGCTTGCGCGCCAATGGATGAGCGGCATCAACTTCATTGTCGCGGTAGGCGCCGATTAGCATCAGATATCGCAAATCCGACCCAGTCAGCAGATCCTCAAGCAGGTCGAGGGTCGCAGCGTCGAGCCATTGCAAATCGTCGAGAAACAGCGCTAGCGGATGTTCCGGCCGGGCGAATACGCCAATGAAGCGCCGGAAAACGAGTTGGAAACGGCTTTGCGCTTGTTGAGGCTCAAGCTCCGGGACCGGCGCCTGGTCTCCGATAATGAGCTTCAGTTCGGGGATAAGGTCGGTCATGAGCCGTGCATTCAGCTCGAGCGCTTCCAGAAGCGCGCCGCGCCAGATCGCCAGTTCGGCGTCGCTCTTTCCGAGAAGAGGCCGTACAAGGCTTTGAAATGCCTGCACCAGCGTCGAATAGGGAATGTCGCGCTTGTACTGATCGAACTTGCCTGAGGCGAAGAGTCCTCGCGGTGGGGCAACCACCATGTGCAGCTCATTGACAACAGCGGATTTTCCAATGCCGGAATATCCCGAGACGAGCGCCAATTCCGGCGCGCCGCCCTTGACCACGCGGTCGAAGGACGTGAGCAAGGCGTCGACCTCGCGTTCCCTGCCGTACAGCTTCTCCGGGATCAGCAGCCGATCGGGGGTGTCATGTTGGCCAAGCGGGAACTCAATGATGTGCCGGTGAGCTTCCCACTCGGCAAGACAATGGCGTAGATCACTCTCAAGGCCGGTCGCAGTCTGGTAGCGCTCCTCGGCCGTTTTGGCGAGCAGCCTCATGATGATTTGGGAGACAGCGAATGGGATATTGTCCAATCGCTCGCTTGGCGGCACCGGCCTTCTGGAAATATGGCAGTGAATCCATACCATCGGATCGGACGCGGTGAACGGCAGCGAGCCGGTAAGTAACTGGTACAGCGTGACGCCGAGAGAGTAGAGGTCGCTGCGGGAATCGATCGAGTGGTTCGTCCGCCCGGTCTGTTCGGGGGCCATATAGGCAAGCGTGCCGGCGATTGTTTCGGGCGGCTCGGGCGTTTGTCGCTCGCGCGGCAGGCGCGAAGCGAGTCCAAAACCTGACAGCCACGCTTCGCCGGTCGAAGTGTTCACAAAAACGTTTGCGGGTTTGATGTCTCTATGGAACAGACCGCGCCGATGCAGACGCCCCAGCGCCTTGGTTATGCCTATGGCAACGCGTAAAAACAGGTCCAGTTCCCACGGTTTGCCGAGCAGTCGCGCAAGCACCTCCCCGCCGTGATCTTCAATGACCAGCGCCGGGTTTCCGTGGTCATGAATGAGTTCCAGGGGCCGTGCAGCCCAGCTTGGATCGAGCTCACTCCGCAAGTCATACGCGTGTTCCAGCCGGGAGCTGCTGCTCGGCGCCGGCTGTTCTACTGCAGAGGTCAAGACCAGGACTGGACAGGACGCATCGGCTTTAGCGCGCCTCGACAGGCGGAACTCCCCGTCGTTCCATAAGGTCTCGATATCGGAACTCAAAGGCTCTCCCACTCCACAAGATCATCTCGCGCTACGATGCCCCAAGCAAATTGACTGAGCGCTTGTTAATGCTCGTGTGCTTTCTTGACTTATCGTTCGGCTCCTCACCATTTCTTTGCCGTTGCGTGAATCGTAGCCTAGAACGGTCATGCCTTTCATTGGGGGGTGATGGCGCACCTTGCCTCTCCGGCCTTGAGCATGAAGGATGCCTCTATTCGTTTTGCCCTTCACCGTGCCACCCCAACTGGCACGTCCTGTTGCCTCATCGGGGTAGCCGCGTAAGGCAGAGAACACCAAACGCGGCGATCAAAAGCACGGTCGACAATAACATTAGAAGCTTCGGCTGGAAGCTCGCCCCGTTCCACTCTCCGCCGGCGACGCCCCAAACGTTTGCGATCAGGATGGAAACCGAAAACCCCAGCGCCCAGCCATAAACAGAGCCCGCACTTCCCAAGATGGACGCCCCAAATCCGTAGAGCAGGATGGCACCAAACCACATGCTCCCCATCAGGGCGGAGCGGCACCATCTGCCTACACAATGATGTCCTTCAAAGAGCACAGGCCAGGAACCGCGAAGGGATATCAAATATGCCGGGTAACCCATATTAAAAATCAGCCCTCCGAGAAGCGCCGGAATCCAGACAGCTAAACTGGCGAGCAGGGGCGGCGAACCGTCTATCCTGGCGTTCGCAATAAGGGGGGCTCCCGAGGCAAAGCCTACATTCAATACGGACGACAAACAACCTGCCAAAACAGCCAGGAGCACCGCCACGAACGCGCCGGTGGAAGGTCGCACTTCATTCAACTTGTTCTGCTGAGATCGATCCCTGCTGACCGACGCTCCGGCGCAGAGGATCAGGCTGAGAATCAACAGCGTCAAGCCGAAGATCAGCCACTGCAAATGCTTCCGGTCCATTTGTACCCCTCCAACCAAAATAGGCCAGAAGCTACCCAGGAATACCACTATCCCTGAAACCAGAGCGTTGGTAATGGCGATTCCCAACCGCGCCAAGCTCACCCCAAAAAGTACCGAACCGGCGCCGAATAGCAGTCCATATCCACCCACTTGAGCGGTGAGGAGAGGATCGCGAATGAGGGTTTGACGGATGATTTGCGGGGCGAAAGCGAGGGCCAGGCCGATGGGTAGTATAGCCATCGCGAAGGCAGAGTAGATGAGCCAAATATGTTCCCACTTCCAGATCAGGATACGCTTGGAGGGGACAGGAAATGACCCGTTTGCAACTCCCCCGGCCGCAATAACGAATACACCGTTGATCGAATCCGAAATCATGCCTTGCTCCAGCAGGTTCGATCAGTCTAAATGAAACACCTCTTCGCACGACGCGGAATCAGTTTCCTAGCAGGGTGCTGAAAAAGTAACTTCAAATCCACAGCGTGATGGGTTAAGAAGGAACCATGCGCGGAATCGATCATCAGCAAGCGGATATGTTCAGTTACTTGTCGCCGGAGCAGCGGGTGCGG
>JBAUBR010000242.1:0-12502 GCA_049676965.1 Occallatibacter sp. | reverse complement strand
GCCTTCGAGCACGCTCGCCGCCGCACCGGAAGACGATCCGCCGGTGAGCGCGCCCGGATCTCCCGGTTGCAGGCAATCCCCAAACTCGGGATTCTCGCCGGTGATGCCGTAGGCGAGGGGATGAAGGTGCGTTTTGCCCGTGATGACCGCGCCGGCGGCGCGCAGCCGCTCCACCAGCCACGAATCGCGCAGGGCAATTCCATTCAAATCGCGATAGAAGCGCACTCCGCAACTCGTCGGCGCTCCCGCAAGGTCGAATAAGTCTTTGACCGAGATGGGCAGTCCCCACAGCGGAGGTCGGTCGTCGCCGAATGGTTCACCTTCACCGCGCGGGATTGCTTCGGCTCGCGCAGCTTCACTCAACGTCCATTGGCGATCCTGCCAGAGATAGGTGTTGTGGCCCGCATTCGCGTTGGAGCGGGCCAGCGCCTGCTCCGCCAGCGTCGACGGCTGCACCCGGCCTTCGGCAAGCGCGCGGCGAAGGCTGCTCACTGCGAATGGGATTGATTCCATGGATCGATTTTAGGCCTCGAGTCCCGCCTTCACGGCGTAGGAATTTTTTGCGCGCGATCCGGCCTTCCTCCATGCTAAGTTCGAATATGGCAACTCATTCGAACGGCAGGGTTCGCCCCAATGGACGGCGCCCGCCCGCCTTCAATGCCGCAATCGATCGCGAGAGGATGGTCGCGCTAGCGTCGTTCACGGCACGCTCCATGCGCACCGAATACCCCAGGCCGTTCGGCGCTGCCATCGTTCACACCCACACCGGCCAATTGCTGCTGCGCGTGCTGAATAACGTCGCGCAGGAATTCGATCCCAGCTCTCATGCCGAAGTTCGCGCCATCCGCAAAGCCACCAAGCGCCTGAAGACGCTTTCCCTGGCCGGCTACACCCTCTACACCACCTGCGAACCCTGCCCCATGTGCATGAGCGCGGCGCTGTGGGCGCGGCTTGACCGCGTGGTTTACGGCGCGACCATTGCGGATGCCAACCGTCACTGCAATCAGATCAAGATTCCGGCAACCGAAGTGGCCGCGCGCAGCGATATGAAGTGCATTGTGGACGGTCCCGTATTGCGCGACGAATGTTATGCTCTGTTCACTCACCCACAGATGCTGCGGGCGTTTCGCTCGTGGCAAACGCGCAGGCAGACTTAAGAATCTCATTCGCACGGCGGCGGCCACGCAACGAGGTCTTCTTCATGCAGGACGGAATCGCAGCGGGATTGTCTGAAGTTGTCGCCGATCCGGCGCGCATCCTCACCGCGCCGGCAACGCTCGACCGCCTGTCGCACGATTTCTACTGGTATTCACCTGTGCTTCGCCCCAAGCTCGCGAGCAAATGCTGCGATGTTGCGGTGCAGCCGGTGAGCGTGGACGAAATCCTCGCAGTGCTTGGCTTCGCCGGCCGCCATGAGATTCCGGTCACCGTGCGCGGCGCGGGAACGGGGAACTACGGCCAGTGCGTGCCGCTCGAAGGCGGAATCGTTCTCGACCTTTCTCTGATGGACAAGCTCGAAGAGATCACGCCAGACGGAGTGGCTGTGTGCCAGCCGGGACTGAGGCTGGCCGTGCTGGAGACCGAAGCGCGTAAGCGGGGATGGGAGCTGCGCATGTACCCGTCGACGCTGGTGAAGGCCTCGGTGGGCGGGTTTCTTGGCGGCGGTTCGGGCGGAATCGGCTCCGTGACCCACGGCCAACTGCGCGACTTCGACAACGTGCGCGCATTCGAAGTTGTCACCATGGAGGATCCGCCGCGCGTGGTGCTGCACGAGGGAGCCGCGGTTCACGAAATTCTGCACGCATGGGGAACCAACGGCGTGCTCACCCGCATTTGGTTCGCGTTGGCGCCCGCAGTTGAGTGGACGCAGATGACCATGGCATTCGACACGTACCTGCAGGCGTTTCGATTTACGCAGTCGATCGCAGTGGATACCGCGTGGACCAAGCGGCTGGCAACGGTATTCGAGTGGCCCATTCCATCCTTCTTCACGCCGGTGAAACAGGTAGTGCGCGAGGACAAGGCGCTGGCGCTGATCATGATTGCAACGGCCCAAGCGGAAGCCTTGCGCGCCGCCGCGGAAGCAGCCGGCGGTGAAGTGACGTTCGTTGGAAAGTTCGAAGGTCCGCGCACGCAGCCGCTGCTAAGCGATTACACCTGGAACCACACCACGCTTTGGGCGATGAAGGCTGACCCCGCATACACCTACTTGCAATGCGGGTTTTCGCCGGCCAACTGCGAGGAGCAGTTTCGCCTGCTGCGCGAGCGCTATGGAGACGACATTCTCTTCCACATCGAATTCATGAAGAACGGCGAGGGAGTCGTGATCCCGGGCGCGATTCCTGTAGTGCGATTTACGACCGAGGAGCGATTGAACGACATGATTGCGTATTGCCGCTCGATCGGCGTGTTTGTGGCCAATCCGCATGTGAACTATCTCGAAGATGCCGGCCGGTTCCGCGCCGACAACATTCAGCTCAAGGCCAAGCAGAGGTACGATCCGCGCGGGCTTCTCAATCCGGGCAAGATGATCAGCTTCCGCAGGGAGGTGGTTGCGCAGTGAAGACCTGGATTCCCGACGCGCGCAACTTTGCTTCGCTCACGTGGAAGCAGGTCGACGCGTTGCCGCGCGAATCAACGCTGCTGGTGCTGCCCACGGCGGCCATCGAACAGCACGGGCATCATCTGCCGCTGGCCACCGATACGCTCATCAATAATCTGCTGCTGGGCAAGGCGCTCGCGCTGATTCCCGCCGACCTGCCCATCTATGCGCTGCCGCCGGTGTGCTACGGCAAGAGCAACGAGCATATCGGATTTCCGGGAACGCTCTCGGTAAGCGCAAACACTTTCCTCGCCGTGGTGCGCGATCTCGGCGCCAGCATTGCCGCCGGCGGATTCAGGAAAGTTGTGCTCTATAACACGCATGGCGGTAACACATCGCTTGTCGACGTGCTGGCGCGCGATCTGCGCGCGGAGTTTGGCCTGCGGACATTTTCGCTGTTCGGCTCGGCGGGCGCGGCATTCGAGGGCTTGAGCGAACAGGAGCGCGCGTACGGATTTCATGCCGGCGAGGTCGAGACGGCGTATTTGCTCCATGCGGCTCCGGACCTGGTGTGCACCGAGGAGTACACGGCGAATTACATTGCGCGAATTGACAAGCCGGAGCTGCTCAAGCCCGAAGGCTCATCGGCTAATTTCGCCTGGCTGACGAAAGACATTTCTCCGAGCGGAGTGCTTGGCGATCCGCGCAGTGCCACTGCGGCGAACGGCGAGCGTTGGTCGAACGAAGCCGCCGCGCGCATCGCGGAGACCCTGGTTGCGATGTACAACTTTGAGCCGCGGCACGGTGCGTGACGCATGGCGCTCATCGATTGCGGAAGCGGCGTGCGCCTGGAGCGCGGCGTGCAATGCCGGCTTGAAGATGGCACGAGGCTTGTCTCCGATCATTATTATCCGCCGGACAACGGCCCGTGGCCCACATTGCTGATGCGCCAGCCGTACGGGCGCGATATTGCTTCGACCGTGGTGTATGCGCATCCCGTGTGGTTCGCGCGTCACGGATATCACGTTGCCATTCAGGACGTCCGCGGGCGCGGCGGCTCCGAGGGGGAGTTCTACCCGTTTCGCAATGAGGGCCGTGATGGCGCGGAGACCATTGCCTGGCTCTGCAGGCATGCTGCGTGCAATGGGCGCATCGGCATGTATGGGTTTTCCTACCAGGGAGCGACGCAACTGCTCGCGGCGGCCGAGCAGCCAGAGGGCCTGCTTTGCATTGCGCCGCACATGACCGCAACCGACCTCTACAACGGGTGGTTCTATCACCACGGTGCTCTGCGCTTGAGCGCGGCTCTGGGATGGGGAATCCAGATGTTGCGCGAAGATGCTCGGCGAAGAGGGTTGCGCGCGGCAAGCGACCGGCTGGAGGCGGCGTGGAGCAACATCCGGGCGCAGGCCGCGCATGCGCCGTACGCCGAGCACGCGGCGATTACCGATCCCGCGCTTCCCAGCTATGTCCGCGACTGGTTTGCGCATCGCGAGCCGGATGAATATTGGCGCGCGCTCGACGTGAGTGCGCGCATCGATCGAATCGCAATCCCTGCCCTGCACCTCGCCGGCTGGTACGACACCTACCTTGAAGGCTCCATCGCGGGTTACCTTGCGCTGCGCCAGCGCGCCGCGAGCGAGTTTGCGCGTGAGAATCAATATTTGATTGCTGGGCCCTGGGTACATATCCCCTGGGGCGACCGCGTCGGCGACGCAGATTTGGGCGAGGCCGCGAATCTTGACACAGATGCGCTGCTGCTGAAGTGGTTCAACCACTGGCTCAAAGATGCACACGAGTTCGGCGATGAGCCGCGGATTCGCTACTTCAGATTGGGCGCGAATGATTGGTGCACTGCGGATGTGTGGCCGGAGGGAGCGGCTTATCCACTCTATCTGCATAGCCAGGGCAATGCCAATTCGCGCAAAGGCGACGGCCGCCTCTCACCGAATGCGCCCCGCGGCGACGAGCCCAGGGATATTTTTGTGCATGACCCCGAAGTGCCGGCGATGGCTCCAGGAGGCCCGCAGGCACTGAGCGGCCCGTTCGATCAGTCGGCGCCGGAGTTGGGCAACAATGTGCTTGTCTACACTTCGGAGCCGGCGCGACGCGAGACGGAGATCTTTGGACAACCCCGGATCAAGCTATGCGCTTCGACTTCAGCGGCGCACGCGGACTTCACCGCGAAGATTGTTCGCGTCACACATGGCGGGCGTGCGGAGTTTGTCTGCATCGGCATTGCGCGCAGCTCGTGGCTGTTTCGCGATGCAGGATATACGGCGGATGAAGTCCATGAGTGGGAGTTCACGCTGGAGCCCTGTGCATTTATGTTGGCGGCCGGCGAGCGGCTGCGCCTGGAGATTGCCAGCTCGGCGTTTCCGCTTTACGACCGCAACCCGTCCACGCCCGTCCCGCCGCAACTGGCGGACAACTGGAACTGGGCGCGCTCCACGCAGCAGGTTCTGCATTCGGCGTCGCATCCGTCGGCGCTCTACCTGCCCATTGCGCTGCCCATCGCGGGAGTCCCGCCATGGTGACCTCCGTCTCGAAGTCGATTCCTGAGATTGCTCTGCGCAGCGTGAGCAAGCGCTATCGCGGCGCAGCCATCGCCCTTGAAGGTATATCGATTACCGTCGAGCGCGAAGAGTTTGTCACCTTTCTCGGACCTTCCGGCTGTGGCAAATCGACTTTGCTGCGCCTGGTTTCAGGCCTGAGCCCGGTGAGCGAAGGCGCCGTGGAAGTGAATGGAATGACGCCGGAAAACGCACGCGACCTGATGAGCTTCATCTTTCAGGATGCGACGCTGCTGCCGTGGCGAACAGTTGAAGAAAACGTCGGGCTGGGACTCGAGCTCGAACATGCGGCGCGCGATCTGCGCAAGGAGCGCGTTGCCGAGATGCTGGAACTGGTGCGCCTTACGCACGTCGCGCGGCGCTATCCACGCCAGCTTTCAGGTGGAATGAGAATGCGCGTCTCGATTGCACGCGCACTGGTGAGCCGCCCGCGAATCCTGCTGATGGACGAGCCCTTCGCGGCGCTCGATGAGATGTCGCGCGACCGATTGAATGAGGAATTGCTTCGCTTGTACGCGGAGCAGAAGTGGACGGTATTGTTTGTCACACACTCGGTCGCAGAGGCGGTGTTTCTGTCGTCGCGGATTGTGATTCTGGCCGCGCATCCGGGCCGCGTGGCGCACGAACTCAACGTGAATCTTCCGTGGCCGCGCACCGCCGAGACTCGCGAGTCGATTGAGTATGAGGAGACGGTGACGCAGGCGTCGCGGCTGTTGCGAGGAGTCTTTCAGCCATGAAGAAACGGGGAATGCTCGTCCTCAACAGCGTGATTGTGTTCGCGTGCCTCATCGCGATCTGGTCGCGCGTGGTTGCGTTGGCGCACGTGCCCGCTTACATCATGCCGGGACCGGGCGCCGTGGTCGCGGCGATGCACGATCGTTTTCCGTCGCTGCTGAATTCGCTGTGGATCACCGCGACGGAGGCGGCCGGCGGGCTTGTGGCCAGCATTGTCGCGGGCGTGGCCATTGCCATGATCTTTGCGCAATGGCGGTGGATGCGGCAACTGGTTTATCCCTACACGATCCTGCTGCAGACGGTGCCCATCGTGGCCATTGCGCCGCTCATCATCAACTGGGTCGGCGCGGGAATCTTCGCAGTAACCGTGGTTACGTTCATCATCTGCCTTGCGCCCATCATCGCCAACACCACGCAGGGCCTGGTCAGCGTGGACGAAAACCTGATTCACCTCTTCGTGATGCACAACGCCTCGCCGAGCCAGATTCTCTTCAAGCTGCGATTGCCCAACGCCATGCCGAATCTGTTCACCGGCATTCGCATCTCGGCGGGCATCAGCGTCATCGGCGGCCTCACCGGCGAACTGTTCGCCGGCTCCACCCGCGTTGGCGAAGGCGGTCTGGGCTATGCAATCCTATATGCCAACAGCCAGATGGAAACGAGCTATCTCTTCGCGCTCGTTGTCGCGGCCACTGTGCTCGGATTCGCTTTCTTTTTCGTCGTCATGTTCTTCGAATGGCTGGCTCTGCACGACTGGCATGAATCGAGCCGTCCGCAGACGGCAGAGTAGAGAGCAGCAACGTGTTGCGCATGGAATCGGAGACGGGATGGTGGCTGATCACGCATCCCGATCACGCGCGGCTGGCAGGCGCCTTTGCGGCGGCGTGGGGAAATGCGGAGTTTCGCAAGCCGGAGCCGCGCGCGCGGGTTCTGCACGGTATCGCCAGTCACGACGATGGCTGGGCGGCGCGCGATGCGCATCCCACGACAACGCGACAGGGCAAGCCTTCGGCGTTTTCGATCGAGCTGGTGGGAAAGTATTCGGCATTCGAAGAGATCGATATCGAAGAGTACCTGGCGGTGCGCGACCGCGCCGTGCGCATCATTGCGGAAGAGGATCCCTATGCCGGACTGCTCGTCCTGATGCACACCAATAACTTGCTTACCGAACATGCGGACCGCTCCACGATCGCGCCGGAGGGACTCGCACTGCTCGATGCATTCCTCGCGCGGCAGAGCCAATATCGGCGCGCACTTCTTGCGTCCATAGCAACGGACGAAGCGCTCGCGCCGCTCCAGAAATCCGAGCAGACAATCCTGGAACATTTTCGGCTATTGCAGGCCTGCGACAATCTGTCGCTGTTGAGCTGCGTGGCGTACGGTTCGCCGGCGCACCTCCTGCATCCGCTGCCTCTGAACAATGGAGGTATGGCCGAAGTGCAGGTCATTCCCGTCGCACCGCGGCATTTTTGCCTTACGCCGTGGCCGTTTGCGGAGCGGGAGTTGACATTCGGATTCCCCGCGCGGCACGTCGAGGGCAAGGTCTTCAATTCCGCGGAGGAACTCGACGCCGCGTTCAATGCGGCCCGCGTAGAACATCTGGGGGTCAAGCTTTCGGTGTAGGCGAGGAGGATTCGGATCGATGGAAACAGAAAGGGCGGCTCCGCTAAGGAGTCGCCCTTTTTTGACGCTGATATTTCCGCACCGATCAGAAGTCGAAGTGCAGCGACATCTGAATCTGGCGCGGCGCGCCGATAGTGTGCGTGACAATGCCGAGGCCCGATGGGCAGGAATAGAAGCCCGAATTCGCGCCATTGGGGTTCGTTGCGCAGTTGTTGGTTGGCAAAACCGGAGTGCCTCCGCTTGGGAAGGCGTCGTAACCCGCGTTCTGAGAAACTTCGTTGCCGGGAACGTCGAGGCTGGAGGTGTTGGTGAGGTTGTAGACGTCGAAGGTGAACTTGAAGTTGTAGCGCTCCTTGAAGCTGACGACCTTTTCGAGCGAGGCATCGGCGCGCTTCTGGAAAGCCTGGCGGAAGATGTTGCGCTGGCCGGTGGTGAAGCCGGTTTCATAGGGATCGGACGTAGGAATGGCGCCGCCAAGACCGCCCGCCGGGAGCAGAGGAAGCGTGAAGCAATCCGCGTTGAGAGCCGGCTTGGAGCCGGCCGGGGTCCATGCGCCCGACGTACCCGTCAGAGCGGACTTCGCTGTGCAGCCCGTTTTGAGCGGGACGATGGGATTGGTGATGCCGTCGGCGGTCGAGTAGTAGATGCTGCCCACGGCGCCGGAGAAGTCAATGATGCTGTAAGGCTGTCCGCTCTGCAGCACCGTGAGGCCCACGAGCGACCAGCCGTCGACGACCTTGCCGGTGAGCGTGTGCTCGCTGGCGAAGTTGGGAACCTGAAATACGTAGTTGAAGGTGAGAATGTGGGTGCGGTCGAAATCGGCCGAGCCATACGCGCTGCGCAGGTCGAGAGGATTGTTTCCATTGAAGAAGAGGCCCAGGCCGCTTTGTTCGTCGAGGGCGTGCGAGTAGGTGTACGACACACCCGCCTGCATGTCGTGGCTCATGCGCTTTTCAACATGCGCCTGCAGCGCGTTGTAGGCGTCGACGCCTGCGGCAAGATAGCCAATGGACTCGGCCGCGTAGCCGATGTAGGGAACACGCAGGTCCACGTTGCCGCCTTCGTAATTTGCCTGGTAGCCGGTTTTGTCAGGCAGTGTGGCGCCTCCCACGTTGTACCCGTAGCTGTACTTCTGCGCATATTGGCCGCCCGCCAATGTCGGACTCGAGGGTGAAGCGATGAGCGGCTGGTTGAAGGGCACCGGGATGACCTGGTGCCGGCCCACATTGCCGACGTAGCCCAGTTCGACGGCCACGTCGTTGCGCGGCTGCCACTGAATGTCCAGCGTGTAGTTGATCGTGTACGGCAGCTTGTTGGTGCGGTCGTAGACACCCAGCGAAATCGGCTGACCGTTGTTGATGAGGTTCGACGCCCCGGAGCCGGTGTTCACGATGCTGTAAGCATTGGGCAGATACTTTGAGAGGTCCGAAGCCTTGGGATTGTTGGGCGCGGTGTGCTGAAGCGCCGTTCCATAGGGATTCTCAAGATTGCCGGTCTCGTCGGAGGGCGGCCCGGTCGGCGGCCCGAAGCCTCCTTTACCGCCGCAAGTGGGAATGTAGTACTCGTACAACGACTGGGTCGTGGTCGGGCAGCTCGAGGCATTCACGAAGGGCAGTTGCTGGTTCACGCCGAAGGGGCCGCCGGTGACGGTGCCGATAGCGTACCCCGGCGAAAAGTAGCTGAACAATTCGCCGCGATCGTAGTAAATGCCGGAGCCGGTACGAACCACAACCTTACTGTGGAACATCTCCGGCTGCCATGCGGCGCCCACGCGCGGGCCAATGCCCCACTGGCGGCCGGTGAGCGTGGTATTGCTCACCCCCGCGGTGCCGTTGGCATTATTGCCCGCGATGATCAGACCCGAGTTTTCGATTGTGTCGGAGCCGACATCGTACTTATAGAGACTGGGGTCGAAGTTGAAGAGGCGGCCGTATTTCTCCGTCAGGCCGCCGTCCCAGTCGTAGCGTACTCCGGCGGTAAGTGAAATGGTCGGGGTGACCTGGTACTTGTCCTGGATATACATGCCGAGTTGATTGGCGCGGTAGTAGCGGCTGGCGTTGCCCTGCAGAAACGAGCTGACGTAGAACCCCGTAGCCGAGCTGCCGGGAGTGACAAAGCCCTGAATCATCTGGCTGAAATCGTCCGTGGCCACGGTGCCGGTGCCGGTGCGCTTGTCGATGGTGTTCAGTTGCGTGTAGGTGTAATTGCCGCCGAAGGCCAGCGTGTGCTTGCCCAGAATCCAGATCGCGTTGGCCGAAGGCGCAAGGCGGTTCTGGAACACGCCGGTATTGGGCGCCTGGCCTTCGGCGTTAGGGCCGATATTGAGAATTGCCTGGGAGATTCCGCTCGGCTGATTGTTGCCCAGCACGTTGTAGACGGAGATTCCGGGAAAGTAGTTCGAGCCGAATACGTTGATCGATCCCGTTCCCGCCGAGCCGCCGGGGATGGAGTTCGGACCGAAGGCCTGCTCATTATCTCCATAGTCTTTCTCGCGCAGAACCCCGATGGTCTGGCTGGTGCTGAGGTTGGTCTTGACGATGTAGCTGTTGATGATGGAAAAGACCTGCGCGCCGGAGTCGAGATGCTCGGTAAAGCCGGGAACGCTGGAGTACGAAAACGGCGCAGTCGTGGGATCGTGCTGATAGTAGTACTTGAGCGCGATCGTGTCTTTCGAGCTGGCGTTGTAGTCCAGATTGGCCACGGCCAGATCCGCCTTGAAATATGCGGTCCCGGGGATGAATGCATTGTCGATGTGAGCGGCAGTGGGCGCTACGCCGTTGCGGGCATCGTTGGGAATGAGCCATTTGCCGGGCTCACCGGGCAGCGATGGTGAATTGAAGAGGACTAGCGCGTCGCGATCGATCTGGCCGGCCGTAATGCTGGAGCCGAAGGATGAGTTCGTCACCGCCGCCAACGCTCCGGCTGAACGGTCGTCGCTCAGCCCGACGGGTACGTCGAGCAGCGAGTCGCCAATCTCCTGGTCGGACACATGCAGGTGCTGATAGGCCAGATATCCAAAGAGCCTGTTCTTGATGATGGGAAAACCGGCCGTGCCGCCGACGATGTAGCGGTGCAGCAGGGGAACCTTGTCGTACGCGGGAATGTCGGGATCCTGGTTGAAGAAGAACGGCGCGGCGTTGAGCCAGCTGGTGCCGCGATGAACGTATGCGCCGCCATGGAAACTGTTGGTTCCCGACGCGGTGTTCATGTCGATGTGTGCGCCGGAAGTGGAGCCCTGCTGCGCATCGTACATCGAGGCGTTGACGCGCACCTCGGCGAGGGTCTCGGGCGCGGGTGTGGGGATGGCGTTGCCGATGGAAAGATAGACCGAAGCGACCGAAGGAATGACGCCGCCGGCGCCCGTGCTCGAAGAGACCCCGGTGCTGTTGATGACGCGCGCCGATGGCACCTGGCTGGTGCTCTTGCCGTTGAACAGGTTGGTGGCGTCGACACCGTTGAGAGAAAAGCTGTTGCTGGTGTCGCGCTGCCCGTTGGCCCAGATAGGAGCATTGCCAAGGCCGCTGTTGGCGCCGGTGCCGCCGGGAAGCTCGGCGTCAACGCCCGTCGAGAGAATGGCCACGCCGGTGAAGCTGCCGGTCGACAACGGCACCGCCTGGATCTGCGAAGCTTCCAATACGTAGCCGACAGTTGTGTCCACGGCATTCATCAACGGCGCCGCCTCCACTTCCACGGTCTCCGTGGCTTTGCCGATCTTCAGCGCCGCATTCACCGTTGCCGTGCGGTCGGCCTGCACCGTGATGTGTTGCGTCTTCTGCTGCTCGAACCCATCGGCCGCATACGTCATGGTATAAGTGCCGATCGGCAGATTCACGAACGAGTACACACCGGTGGCGCTGGTCTTTGCCGTGCGCGTCAAACCGGTTTGTTCGTCCACCACCGTGACCGTCGCGTTGGGCAGCACGCTTCCGGAAGAATCGGTGACCTCGCCGGTAACGCCGCCAAGTGTCTGCTGTGCGATGGAGAGGTGACCGCACAGCGCGATGGCCGCCGCAAGCGACAGCAGCCGGGGAAGCGGAGAAAGAAGATTGCGTGTCGATTTCATGAATTTCAAGGCCTCGGAAATAGGGATTTCCCCCGTGGTCTTTTGAAGGTTCAAAAAACACTGGGCAAACATTTGCGGCAATCTTTGTTCGGTCAAAAAGAGGGAAAGATGGACCAGCCGCGGGTGAACAATGGTCGTTGTCGGTTGTGGTTCGGGTTTGAAATTCGGGGTCAAAAGTAGAATACCGTCTCCGGCCCATAATTCAATCGAAAATTTACGAAATGCGGGTTGCCAGGTGCGGGTTGCGTATACTTCTAAAGATGGCATAAGGAAATACTGGCCAGATCGATGCGCGAGCCACCGGGGAAATAGAAACACACCTGACTCGGATGTAGACGAATAGTCACTCGACCGGAGATTTCTGCCCTGATTTCCACAACGTTCGTCACAAGGGCGTGCTGATTGCGCGTGCAAGTTGCTTGCAACTTCACCGGCGGTGCCCGGTTCGATCGCGACTATTGAATGGGGAAGATCTCGCGGCAGGGCAGGATCTGTTTGCTCAGTGCCGCGCTCACCGTAAACATGGGTTCGTTGACAACCTGGCTGAGCCGCAGCTTGAGCGCAACGCTCGACAGCATGTAGGCGTGGACTTCGTCGAATCCCCAGCGGCTGACGAGAAGATCGATCATGCGGCCGGTTGCCGCGCGCGCCGTCTCCGCCAGGTCCGTTCCCGATTCGACGACCACCCAGGAGTCGGCCGTCGAGTCCAGCGCAACCCGGTCGCTCGATTCGACCACCGGCCCCGCCAACGGCTGCTGCTTGTGCAGGCTGAAGCGCAATGTCACATCGAGCGGACACTCGATGCCGTTGATGCACACCTCTCCATCGCCTTGTGCCGCGTGGCCATCGCCGCAACTG
The DNA here is from genome assembly GCA_049676965.1 of Occallatibacter sp. Lineage (GTDB taxonomy): Bacteria > Acidobacteriota > Terriglobia > Terriglobales > Acidobacteriaceae > Telmatobacter. Next base: position 108 of record JBAUBR010000242.1, on the reverse strand, counting down.
AAGAGCGCGCCGGAATTGAAGACGGGCAGGTAAAGGCGCGACCCTGCGCACAGCTCGCGCACATCGAGATTGCCGCCGAAGGGCCCGGGCGCGCGCGTGCGAAACGCC
>JBAUBR010000241.1:0-18166 GCA_049676965.1 Occallatibacter sp. | reverse complement strand
CTTCGGACCCGATGAGCCGCAAATGTCCTTGCTTGAACCATCCGCTGTATCGCGCCGCCTGCAAGAGGTACATTCAGGCGCTGGCGCATGAGTTTCACGATCATCCGGCGGTGATCGGCTGGCAGCTCGATAACGAGATTGAATTCGTGGACCAGATCATCTGCTATAACCCGGCGTGCGAGCATGCGTGGCGCGATTGGTTGGAGCAGACGTTTCATACGCCGGAGGAGTTCAACGAAAAGTTGGACCTGGTGGACTGGGGTATGAAGGTCCAGTCATTCGATGAGATTCCTCAGCCGCGGCGCGGAGTGGAAGGCGGATCGGCGAATGTGCGCGAGCAGTTGCCGGCGCTATCGCTGGCGGAGTTTCATTTCCGGCGCGACACGATTCTGGGATTTCTCGCCGAGCAGGCTTCACTGATCCGCGCCGCGGGCGCGCAGCAATGGATCATGACCGACTGGAATCCGTTGTGGACGGCGCTTGCCGACGATCCCAAGGCGCAGGCCTTCATGTCGATTGCGGGGTTGAACTACTACCAGGACACGACAGACAAGGCGCCGAGCTGGAATGACGCACCGTGGCATCTCGACATGCATCGCTCCTGTTACGGCAAGGGCCGAATGCTTGTGACGGAAACACTGTTTGGTGTGATTGGCGACGTGAAGATGTGGGATACCTCGCCGAGCCGGGAGCAGTTTCGCATGTGGGACCTGCAGCTGGCGGCGTTTGGCGCGTGCGGGATGATGTACTGGTCGGGCAATCGCTGGCGCGGTGGCCATTGGCCGATCTGTGGCGGGCTGCTGGATTGGACCGGCCATCCCGAGCCAGACGTCGAGTGGGCCGTTGAGTTGGGCGCTTTCTTTGAGAAGTGGGGAAAGACGCTGCTGGAAAATCCGGTGGCGAGCCGCGCCGTGGTGTTGACCGACTTCGACAATCGCGCCGCGCTCGAAATCTATCCGCACATTCCCAACAGCCGGTCGGTATTTACTGAAACTTTTGCGGCGCTGCATCGCCTCGGCATCGGCACCGATACCATCAACTCCACGCAAGCCGAGCGCACGGAGAACCTGGCGAAGTACGAGCTTGTGGTGCTGGCTGCGGCGACCGCTCTCGACGATGACGCGGTCGTCGACGCGTTGCATGAGTACGTGCTGCAGGGCGGCACGCTGATCGTTACGCCCTTCACGGCGTACATGGATCGCAACGGCATATTTCGTGGCGACGGTTTCTCCGCCAATCTGGCCGCGCTTACCGGCGGCGTGGTGCGCACGGTGCGCTGGACCGGCTCGCCGGAGAAAGGCAACAAGCCGCAGCTTTTTGTGAACTGGAGCGGAGCGGGGATGAGCGGCCGTTCGCCTGCCGGCCTTGACGGTTACATGGAGTATCTGGAAATAGATGGGCCGGATACAATCACGATCGCCGCATTTTCCAGCGACCAGCAGATCGTCGAAGGCAAACCGGCCGCCACGTTGCGCAAGCTGGGCCGCGGGCAGGTGATCAAGCTTGCCTTCTGGCCTGCCGATGATAGTTTTCTCGGTTTCATCGGCCACATATGCCCCGCGGCTCAGAATCTGCTGGCAACCCCATTGCCCGACGGCGTGCTGGCAGTGCCGCGAACCGACCACAGTCTGTTTGTGATCAACGTGACCTCGAAGCCGCAGGACTGCTCGTTCCGTTCCGCTTCAACCGATCGCATCTCGCAACGCAGCATTCCCACAAGCCTGAAGTTGAAACCATATGAAACCCTTTGGCTCGATGCCCAAGCGATTACTTGATCGTACCCGCACTCCGGCTGCTGCGACTTTGCTCGGGTCAAGCACTCTCGTCTCGGTTTTCGAAATGGAGATACTGTGGACCGCCGTCAATTCATTGAATCGCTCAGCGCGACCTGCCTGGCTTCAAAGCTCGAGCCTTTCTCCAAAGCGACCGTAATCAACTCGGACTTATACCCGGAGCTATCTCCCGCATCGGCCGAAGGGCCTGCCGCGCTCATTCCAATCCCCACATCGATCCAGGGCATTCGGAATGCTGTGGTCAGCCTTGCGGGAACCTGGGTGTTTGCACCGCTTCCTCCGGCGGAGTTCTGGAAGCCCGATGTCGATGTTTCGAAGTGGTCGCCGATTGAAGTTCCCGGTGAGCTTGTCATGCAGGGATTCGATATCTCGCCGGATGTCGAGTATCCGTGCCGGCGGACGCTGCACATTCCCGGCGAATTCGCAAATCATCGTATCTTCGTCCGCTTTGATGGCGTTTACAGCCGTGCCCGCGTGTGGGTGAATGGGGTTTTCGTGCGCGACCATAGCGGAGGGTTCACGTCATGGGACGCGGAGATTACGGACCACGTCCAGGCCGGCACGAGCGCGCAGAGCGTGGTCAGCATAACCGATCGAAGCGACGACATCTCCCAGGGGTCGTACTACGCGAAGCATTCAATTGCCGGAATGATTCGCGATGTAAGAATGTTCGCGCTTCCGAAGACACATCTGCGCGGTTTGGCGGTCACGGCGTCCTTCGATCGCGATCGCGGCGGCACGATTTCGCTGAAGGCGGAGTTATCCTCGCCGGATGGCGCCGGCGCCGCACTCCGCTTTACTCTGCGTGACTCATCCGGTGACGTAGTGACGCTCGAGCCCGCGTCGGAGCCGGTCGTGTCACCGGAGAAGCCTTTGGTGCATGAACTTCGCGTGGGGTCCGCCAAGGCATGGGATGCGGAGCATCCGAATCTCTATCGGCTGGAGATTGGCCTCGTTGTTGGAGGGCAGGTCACCGCAACCATGGAGCGGATGGTTGGATTTCGCACCGTCTATCGCGTCGGCAATGAGCTCCTCGTCAACGGCCTGCCGGTAAAGCTCCATGGGGTCTGCCGGCACAGCATTCATCCACTTTTCGGAAGAGCGGTTCCCGCCGAATTCGACGGGAAGGATGCGGTCCTCTTCCGCGAAGCCAATGTCAATTTTGTGCGCACCTCGCACTATCCTCCGACGGAGGCGTTTCTGGATGCCTGCGATCGCCATGGGATCTATGTCGAGGAGGAAACGGCCGTCTGCTGGAGCACCGGGAGTTCCTCGAATCCGGATTTGAAGGAGCGATTTCTTACTCAATTCCAGGAGATGATCGCGCGCGACCGTCACCATCCCTGTGTGCTCTTCTGGTCGCTCGGCAACGAAAGCAGTTGGGGACCGAACATCGCCGCCGAGAAGGAATGCGCGCGAGAGCAGGACCCAACTCGACCGACTATCTTCAGTTACCCCGACACGGCGCCGATGGCAACTAATGGCTACGATATCTATAGCAAGCATTATGCCGACGTGGGTTCCAGCCTGGATAGCTCGACTTATCCGCTTCTTAACGATGAATTCGCGCATATCTCGTGCTATAACCTCGATACTCTTCGCCGCGATCCGGGAGTCCGCAACTTCTGGGGCGAAAGCATCAAGCGGTTCGGAGACAGATTCCTTGCCAGCGACGGCTGCCTTGGCGGCTCGATCTGGGCGGGAATTGACGAAGTGTTTCTGCTTGCCGGCGGGCCAACCGGGTATGGAGAATGGGGCATTATTGACGGCTGGCGCCGCAAGAAGCCGGAGCACTGGCTCACCCGGAAAGCCTATTCACCGGTTCGCCTGGATGAAACCGCTCCTTTGCCGCTGCCGGAACCGGGGAAACCCCTCGTGGTTTCGGTCCACAACGCATTCAATCACACAAATTTCAGAGAGCTCGAGATACGATGGGCGGTTGGTTCCGAGTCAGGCGATATCGTTCCAGAAGATATCGGTCCGCATAACTCCGGCGTCATCGAGATACCACCGCGACGGTGGCGGGCGGGCGATAAACTTAGACTGGAGTTCCGGGGAAATCGGTCTCTCGTGGAACAGGTGGAGCTTACCGTGGGTTCCGTGGTTCGTTCTTCAAGACCTTCAACGAACGGCAAGCTCGCTTGCGACGACCGGGTGAACGATTATTTGATTACGGGCCCACAATTCTCGCTAATCGTGAGCAAACAAACGGGGCTTATCACGGAAGCTTCGCTCGGCGGAGAAACGATGTTACAGGGAGGGCCGTTTCTCGATGTAGGCAGTGGGGCCATCACCTCATGGTTAATGACTCGATCGGAAATCAAGTGCGAAGAGAATCGCGTCGTCGTACTTACCGAGGGCGCGGGGAAGGCTGTTGAGGGAATCGACGGAATTCCAGTGCAGTTCGAAATTGCGATCGATGCCGACGGAGGCATCACGACGCGCTACCGTGCAGAGATCAAATCGGGCGACCATCCCAATCTCGGCATCGCCTATCTGCTGCCCGATTCATTTGACAAGCTGGCGTGGAAACGGAAGGCGCTGTGGTCTGCCTATCCGGACGACCACATCGGGCGGGCGGAAGGTGTTGCTCTGCGCAGACCAGCTCATCCCATGCCGGCTTATCGACAGGAACCAACACGGCCCTGGTCCGAAGATACCGGCGATTACTTTATTTGGGGTAAATCGGGAGGCGATCCAGGTACGACAAATGACTTTCGCTCTCTGAAACCAAACATCTGGAGGGCGAGCCTGGGCGCGGAGAATGGAAAGTTCCGAGTTCGCACAGAGGCGGATGCGGACCTTGCCGTGCGCGCCTCGCTTCAGGCCGGAGGGGTTTGCTTCAGCATCTATAACTTCTGGTCCTACCCTGACCTTACGTGGGGTAACTACACCGGGCCTGGCGCCGCGCCTGCACTAACTACGCTGGAAACAAAAATGTGGCTGACGGATCAGCCAGAAGAGGGCGCCGTGAGGCCCATCGTTCCCGGTCTATAACACTCCGGTTTCGGTGAAGACGTCTTCAGCGGGCGCGCCTTCGCGAAGCAGCTGCTTGGCGGATTTCTCTTTCCTTACCTGCTCCAGCGCCCGATGCACCACCTCCGCTTCCACTTCGCGTGGAAGAATCACGACTCCATCGATATCGCCGAAGACGATGTCGCCGGGTCGAATTGTGACGTTGGCTATGTTAAGCGTCGAACGGAAGTCGACTACCCTTCCGCGGCCGCGCTGGTCCTGCGCGTAACTGCCGTAGCAGAAGACGGGAAAGTCCATGGCGAGAATTCCATTTGTATCCCGCGTGTAGCCGGCCATCACCGCGCCTGCCGCGCCGCGCGCCCGCGCCGCAGTGCTCATCAGCTCTCCCCAGAGCGCATATCTCGGCGATCCTCCGGCGGCGACATACACCTCACTCTCTCGCAGCGAATCCAGGGCCCTCAGCATCAGGCCAAAGGGTGGATCGATCAGTTCATCTACGTCCGTCTCGAGCACGGTCATCGCGCGTCCGCACACAACCATGTCGGGACGCAAGGGACGGCATTCGGGCGGCAGAAACTGATCGCGGTATCCGTGCAGGTCAAGCACGTCGCCGATGATGGCGGTAAAGAGCCGCTCGCGCATAAGTTGAAAAAGCTCAGTGTCGTTGGTCCATCCCATGGTTTTCCTCGCTGGCTCCGGCTTCAACGGCAGCTATACATAAAACCCGTCGCGCCGGCCCGTGACTCCTGGGTGCTTTTCCAGTTCTCCCTCAACCAGATCGAAACCGAGGCCCGGTTCGTTGCTCAACTCGAAGAAGCCATTTTTGATCGGAAGCGGTTTGTCCAGCACGGTATCGCGCCAGGGCACATCGGTCAACATGAACTCCTGTCGAAAGAAATTCGGAATCGCGGCCATCACGTGCGCGGATGCAATAGTCGAAATCGGGCCATTCGGATTGTGGGGAGCAATAGGAACATTGTAGGTCTCGCAGAGGTTTGCGATCTTCTTCATCTCGCTGATGCCTCCACATCGCGTGATGTCCGGCATAAGGATGTCGGCTGCGTGCCTTTCAAGGATGGGGCGCGCCATAAACCGCGAATGGATTCGCTCGCCCACGCACACGGGGAGAGGAATCTGCCGCCGAATCTCCGCGATCTCATACGGAAATTCCGGCCCGGCGGGTTCCTCGTACCACATGCAGTTGATCTTTGCGGCCGCGACCCGATGAGCCATCTCCACGGCCGTCGGTCCGTTGAGCAATGCATGCGTCTCAACCGCAATGGGAAAGTCAGGCCCCACCGCCTCCTGAACGGCTACCAGGCGAGCGATGGCCTGCGCCTTCTGCTCCTCCGTCAGGCTGAGGTTGTCGGACAAGTCTTCCCCATACCAGTAATTTACATGCGCAAATGGATCCATCTTGCAGGCCGTGAATCCCTGCTTCTTTACATCGCGCGCCTGGGCCGCATAATCCTCCGGGTCGCCCTTGCCACCCAAGAACCAGTAATTCGCGTATAACTTGATTCGCGTCCGGTAAGCACCACCAAGGAGTTGATAGACGGGAAATCCCGCGCGCTTACCGGCGATGTCCCAGAGTGCAATATCGATCGCGCTGATCGCGCTCATCACCGGGCCGGCCTGACCTATCCAGTTGAAGTCCCGATAGAGCTTGGTCCACAGATAGTCGATTCGAGCAGGATCCTCGCCGACGATTGTTTCACCGATGTGGCGACATGCCTCCAGAATCAGCGGACTCCCGGGCCAGTTAGTTCCCTCTCCAATTCCCGTAATGCCCTCGTCCGTGAATACCTTCAGGATCACCCAGTTATACTTGATTCCCTCGACCAGCCAGGTTTTTACCTTGATGATCCGCATCCGCTCACTCCGATTCCCATCGCATTACCAGCCACTGAATCGATCTCAAGCGGAAGAGAACCCGTGACCTGACTGCGATCAATGGAAACTCCCCGGCTGTGTTGCACGTGGATAAGTGTGCGCCTGAGCCGAAGCTCGGGCGCTGGGGGAGGGCATACCTCAGAAAGTGACCTTCAGGGCGCCTTGCATGATGCGGGGAGACCCGAAGATGGAAGTGATGGTACCCTCAATACCGCCGGCGTTGGCGCCGTTGGGACCGATTTGATTGGTCGCATTCGGAGTGCTGAAGCTGGGATGGTTAAAGGCGTTGAACATCTCCCAGCGGAATTGCACCGTGTACTTTTCAAAGATCAACCAGTTCTTATCCAGACCGGCATCGGTGTTATTGTACGGCGGTCCTCTCATGATGTCCTTGCCTGTATTGCCGAAGGTCCCGGGAGGATTCTCTGTGAATGCATTGATATTGAAATAGTTGTTCAACCAATGCGACTTGCCGCCCTGGCGAACGTTGAGGGGAACGCCCGGCACATTGTTGGCGTGGTCCCCGTACTGGAGCGATTCGGAGTTATTGTTTCCGAATCCGCCGTTGACGGTGAAGGCTTCACCGGACTGCGACGTAATAATCCCGCTTATTTCCCAGCCGCCCAGTGTCTGGCGAACGAACTGATTGTAGTGGGATAGCGAGGGCGACGTGTAAATGGCGTTACTCACCCAGATGAAGGGGAAGTTCACCAGAGATATGCCGCGGCTAAGGCGAAGATCGAATGGGTTGTAGGCAAGCTGATAACCGAAGGCGATGTTAGCGCTGCTTGCCGTATCGATGAGCTTGGACCAGGTGAAGTTGGACTGCACCTGCAGGCCGTGCGATAAGTGGTGTTCAACCGTCGCCTGAAGTCCGTTATAACTCGCCGTTCCCGCACTTTCGTTGTAAAGAATCTGCCCGAAGTTGGGGTAAGTGCTCCGCGCGCCGCCGGTGGCAAAGATTCCGGGATTCTCGTCGATGGTGTTCGGTTGATGATAGGACTCGCTTCCAACGTAGGCGGCCCGGACCATCGTATTCGAACCGAGTTGGTGTTCGGCCGCCAGATTCCACGCCTGCGTTATCCCCAGCCTGGCGTTTGGATCGATTCCATCCGCGATGGAGAGGCCGGGGGTAAAGGTCACCGATGAAGGAGGCCGGTACGCAGACGATGCGAACGGAGGAAATGGACTCTTTCCGCCCGTTCCGGAAAAGCCGGCCCAGGGGTTATTCAAAGGGAGCGGCGTCGTCGGCGTGCCATTTAGCGCAAACGTAGGCGCGAAGGGACTGTTTTCAGTAGTGTGGTCGTCGGTGGATATGATTTGCGGAGCAGTGAACAGCCCGAACCCGACATGGAACGAGGTACGGGGCAGCGCATGGGGCTGCCACGCGAAACCGACGCGCGGCTCCCAGTAACCGTAAGTAGTTCGCATCAGGCCAGGGCCGACGCCCTTATCCCCCGGAAAGACAAGCCCCGACGGTGCTTTGGGATAAACAGTGCTCTGCTGGCCTGCGACAAATGTTGCCGCGCGCCCGTCGCCCACTGCGAGGGGAAAGTTCGGATCCCAGCGCAAGCCAAGTTCGATGGTGAGATTCGGACGGAAACGGAACTGGTCTTCCGCGTACAAGCCAAGCTGCCAGTCCTTATAAGTCCCGAAGGCGCCCGCGCCCTGTAACATTGACGCCATGTCGCCGAGCAGGAAATCCGATAATGCGTAATTCGTATATTGGCCGTTGAAATCGATAATCGGCTGCGCGGGATAATCGCAAGCCTGAACCATCCACCGGCGCACTTCATTGATTCCGAATGACAGGTTGTGCCGTCCTTCTTCGGCGGAGAAGTTATCGAACAATCCGTCGTTGCCATGATTGTTGAGGCACGGCTCGACCCAGGGGCCGTAAAAGTAAGAGTCGCTGCCGGCGATGGTAAAGCCCTCAGTAGAACATGGTCCGGGCGGGTCGCCCACCGCGATATATTGAGACCAGCAGAAGGGCTTGTTATTGCTCAAGATTGCCTGGCCGTTTATGTTAAAGTCCATTTGCGTGTTGGACAATGTGGCGACGTTGACCAACTTCGAATTGATAATCCAGGTATGACCGATCGCCACGTTGTAATCTTCTTCGGGATTTGGGGAAACGGCGGTGGAAATATCCCCGGGCACTCCGGAAGCAGGCAAGTCATAGTAGTTTACATAGGATCGCGCAAAGATCCGCTGCGACTTAGAGATGGTATAGTCGATTCGCCCGGTAACTTCATCGTAATTCGTGAGCTGCTTTGCGGTTGAGTAAAAGAGCTGGCCGTTAGGATTTGAGCTTTCCGGCATGACCAGCTTCGTGATCTCGACCGCGATCGGGTTGAATAAAGCGGGGTTGATCTGATTGGGCTTTCCGTCCACCGTCTGGAAGGGCGCGTTGAGTATGACGGGCACGGCACTAAAGTCGCCATTCAACATGGCCGGGGTATAGGTATATTCCACACCGGAGGTGGATGCGGTGCTGGCTCGCGTTCCCTGGTAGTTACCGAAGTAAAAAAGCTTGTTCTTCAGAATGGGTCCACCGACGTCCGCGCCAAACTGATTCTGGTGCAAAGGATCGACTGAATGGGAGAACCAGTTTGACGAATTGAAGCTCTGGTTGCGCAGGAACTCAAAGACGCCGCCATGCAAACTGTTGGCGCCCGACTTGGTTTCGATCAGGACGACCGCGCCCGGCGCGAATCCGTACTGCGCGTTGAAATTATTGGTAATGACGCGAAACTCCTGGGTCGCGTCGGCATTGGGGAAAGGCGCAGCGAGGCCAACGTAGTCGTCGTTATTCGAAGCGCCATCGAGCATATAGTATGTGCTGCCCGCGCGCCCCGCGCCGACACCGGACGAAGCTCCAGTTTCCTGGGGAAAGGTAAAGTCGCCCTGATTGACGGCGATGCCATAAGCGGTGCCATTCGTAACTCCTGGGGCGAGAAATACGAGAGATTGCGGGTCGCGCCCATTCAATGGCAGCTGGCTCACTTCCTCTTCGTTGACTGTCATGCCGATGGAGGGCGACGTGGTGTTGATCAACTCCGCGTTCGCGGTGATCTGTACCGTCTGCTGCTCGCTGCCCACTTTGAGGGAAACATTCTGGGTTGCCGAGAGACCGACGGTCAGGCCGATTCCCTGTTGAACGTATGTCGAGAACCCGTTGGCCGTGACGGTCAGCGTGTAGGTTCCCGGCGGGAGGGGCGCTATCCGGTACTCCCCTTGCGCGCCGGTTGTGGAACGGTCGGTGAGGCTGGTGCCCACATTTTCCGCCGACACGGTCGCATTGGAGACGGCCGCCCCGGAGGGATCGGTCACCTGTCCGCTGAGGCTCGCGCCGGCCGCCTGGGCGAACCCCGAAGATGGGGCCGCGCAGAAGAGAGTGATTAGCAGAAGCTCCGCAATTCGAGTCGCTTTTGACATGAGGCCTCCAAATACCGCGCATTCCTGGGGCTGCGTTGCACAATGCTGACCTGCAAGACGCAATACGGCTTTGGTTCGAAAGTATATGCATTGGGTTACAACTGTTGTCAAGTGGTCGGCCACTTTTTTTGAAACATCGGCGGGCGGGAGTGCAAAGCCCGCGCTTTTAATGTCTTGCCCCGGCAGCGGCCGGTTTGTTTTGACTTGACAGGTCCTGCGGGATTGCGCAGAATCCGAGGTGGCCCCGGCAGTGGTCTTACCACCAACCAGACGATGCCGCCCTCGCGGCAACCGAGGAGATTTGAGCGTGATTCGGAACCGCGACGCTGAGCAACTATGATCGCCGGAGTCGGCCTCATCCTGATCGCGGCCGTCCTGCAGGGGGTTTTCCTGCTGCCGATGTCGCGGGCGCGCCAGTGGGCGTGGGAGCATGTTTGGCTGGCGTTTTCGTTGTTCGGAATGCTTCTCTGCAACTGGCTCCTTACGTTGCTCTTCTTGCCGAATCCTCTGGCCATCTTTGCCGCCGTTCCGCGGCGCGAAATTCTGATATTGGCGTGTTTCGGCCTGGCCTGGGGAGCGGGAGCGGTGTTGTTCGGGCTGGCCATGGATATGCTGGGGCTCACGCTCGGCTATCCGCTCATTATGGGATTGAACGCCAGCGTCGGCACCTTCGTCCCGCTCCTGTGGTTCGACGGGTCGTCAATGTTTCAAGGCCGCAAAATATTGATTTCCGTGGGAACGATCGTTGCCATTGCGGGAATCTGGGTGTGTTCGGTGGCGGGCGCGCGACGGCAATCTTCTGCTCATCGCACCGACGGCGCATCCCGCTCCAGGTTCGCTTCCGGGGTCATTATCGCCATCGCCTCGGGTATTTTGTCGTGCTTGCCCAACATTGGCCTGGCGTATGGAACAACGACGATAGAGACGGCACGCAAACTGGGCGCATCGCCTGCGTTTGCGGGCGACGCTGTGTGGCTGATCTTCTTTACGTGCGGTGGAATTGTCAACGTCGCCTACTGCTGGTGGCTGATAATCCGCCGCAAGAGCCTGCGCGCGCTATTTGCCGCGGATCGAGTCACTAACTGGGGATGGTGCCTGGCGATGGGCGCGATGTGGATCGCCGCGTTCTATCTTTATGGAATCGGAGCGGCGCGACTGGGCCGCAGCGGGGCGACCATGGGCTGGCCCATTCTTGTCTCCGTATCGATTGCCGTCGGTGTCCTGTGCGGTCTGGGGAAAGGCGAATGGAACGGCGTGCCGGCGCGGGCGAGGAGTCTTCTTTGGGGAGGGTTGGCCTTGATTGTTCTGGCAGTATTGATCATTCCGCTGGGGAAGGTTGCACAATGAGAGCTTTGTTGAGGAAGGATAAGACACGTTATCTTCAGAATCGCTATATTTCTGCTCGATCCTTGCACGACACGCGTACGACTTGAGGCTACGCGGATTTGAATAGCGAATCGAGATACTCGAGCTGAAGTTCGTTTTTCGGATCGAACTCCGGCGAAACTGCGTAGCTAAGCAAACTGGCGCGAAGTTGCCGTGCGGCGAGCCGGTTTTGTGGATTACTTACAAGGTCGAAGGAAGTAGCCAGCAGTTTGCCGCGGCCCACTCTGGCTTCGATGATTGCGCCGAGCCGCCGGCTCTTCGCGGCGTCGTCGATGATCTGAACAATTGGGGCGAGACCGGCAGGCGCACTTGTGAGATCGAATGCATGGGACTTACTCGTCAACTCCCACCATTGCCAGTCGGAATGGAAACTCGTTGGGAAAAGTTTCAGTGATGGATGCTGAGGGTCGCACAAGACACCCATGGTCTCATGCCGTTCGGGAAACCACGCTGCCGCCCAGAAGACGGTTGTAAAGCTGCACGGGACAGTGTTTTCGAACCCCTTGGAGTCAGGGAACAGGACCACGGTTTTGCCATCGTGCAGGGCTGCGCGCGTGGATGCGTCCCAGTTGCTGGCTACGGTAATTCCCTTTGCGGAGACCGAAAGCCGTTTCGGATAGACCCAAATATCCCAGGCGTTCGCCGAGTCGCCCACCGAACATTCGATTGAAAATTGCGCGGCGGAGGGAAAGTCAGCGAGAGGGATCTTGAGAGTTCCCAGTTGGGTCAATCCGCCGGACTCCACGGTAACTGCGGGCAGCGTGCCCGATGCCTGGACCGCGCCAGTAGTTTTGCGAACTGTCCATGAGGTGTCCGCATTCCTGAAAGCGCCAGGTCCATAGCGAGCCAGATCGAGTTGTGCAACAAGAGTTTCATCGGTGCTCCAAAGGCGCTTGTCGAGGCGCAGCAATGGGACTGTAGGACCGCAAAAGCGGCGAAACTCGTCCGGCGTGATCAGCCCTTTCGACTTGCTGAGAGTATCGAGAACTCCGACAAACGCGGGGCCGAAGCCGGGGAAGTCGGTAAGTCCCAGTAACTGGAAGCCCGCAACATCCGGCGTACGGAGGAGGGATTCGATTTCTTCCTTGTAGAGGGCGACGGTGAGCTGCCCGGAGGCTTGGCGAAATCGCTCAGCCTGCCCCATCAAGCCGGTGCGCGTGAGAGCATCACGATATAAATCGAAATAGCGCGGTTGCAGCGGGCCAATATAGTCTTTGCGCTCTTCGAAGTTGGGGAAGACCGTCCATTGTCCCACTTCATGCGCGATTAGCGGGCGGTCGATCTCGGCCTGGCGAATGTAGGTTTCGTAATCGGTGCTTGTATTGGGCGCGTCGTTCTCGAACCGCGGATCGCCGCGAAGGTTCGTCCAGCGAGGTCCGGCGGAAACGAAGTAGTTATCCGGCCGCAGGATATTATCGGGCGCCGAGGTGCTGGTATAAAGATGGCGCGGATCGCGATCCTGGAGACCGCGGACTAACTCGCCCAAAAATGGGTCCTGCCCTGAACCTTCTTCGTTTCCCATGCTCATGAGGGTGAAGGACGGATGATTTCCGTATGTGTCTACAATTCTGTGCGCCTCATCGCGGATAAACTCGGTGCGCTCCTCGTCTGCCGATACCCTGCCATCCCCTATCCACATCGGATTCGCGACCTGGAAGAGAATACCCAGTTCATCAGCGGCCGTAAACGCGGCATCTGGAGGACACCACGAATGGAAGCGCACATGATTGAGACCGTAGTCGCGGTAGATCCGGAGCCTTTCGCGCCAAAACTCAATGTCCATCGGGTCGTAGCCCGTTAGGGGAAATATTCCGTTATCCACGGTGCCGCGAAGCACGATGGGGTTTCCGTTCAATCGCAATTGTTTGCCCGAGGCAGAGATTTCGCGAAGACCGAATGTGGTGTTGGCTTCGCTCGCGAAGTTCGTTTCTCCACTTGTGGATGAAAGCGATACCGCGAGCTGGAAGATCGCTGAGGAAAACTCATCCCATGTGGGAGGGGCTGCGCCCAGGTCGACATCGTGTTCGATCGCGGAGACAGGCATTTCCGAGATAACTACGTCCGCGGTAGCTTTGAATCCGGAGCCGTCACGATCCTTGATGCCTCCTGCAACCTCCAACTTTCCGGAGGATTTTTTGCCTGTCAGGTTGCGCATGGATAACTTCACATGAGCTCGCTTTTCCTGACGATGCGGATAAACGGACAATCTATCGATCCATATCAGATCGGTCACCTGCAGTTCCATGCGTCCGATAATTCCATTCCACGTGGCGCCAACTTCGGCGGTAGTGGCCGACGAGGGGCCGACATCGATCGTGGTGCGATTATCGACACGCACCGTGAGGCGGCGCGTTCCCGGCGATAACTCGCTGGATCTGCGATTGAAGGGAGGCTTGCCGACGATTCCCAGCTCGTAGACGTGTGGAGTGCTTAGGCTGTTTTTGGCGCCCAAGGGATAATCGTCGAGCCACGCACGTGTCTCCCAGTGGCAGCGTTCCAAAAACAGTACTACGCGCTTGCCCTGCCACGATTCCGGGATCGTGATATCGCGCTCGTACCAGGCGGGGCCGGTGAAGTCGTACATTCGCGTGAGATGCTGGGGCGCAATCTCTTCGTTTCTCCGGCCGAAGTGGTGCTCGTCAGTTGAGCCCGGCAACGGAATCCGATCCGCAAAACCATTGGCGGAGTGGAACCACTGGTCGCCGATGCCTGTGTCTGCCTGATCAAGTCGGATGCGCCACTCGCCGGCGAGCGATGTGCTCGTTGTGGATGGAGCTGATGGACCCGTGCTTCGAACCTCCACATTGGGACCAGGAAATGAGCCGCTCAAGAGTGTTGGGGCCTCGGCACTGCTCGACGATTTCAAACCGGCCGCGGCGACGGAAGCACAAAGACCTTCAAGGAACGCGCGTCGATCCATCTTTTTTCTCCCAGAGTTGTTATGTCACCAGTCGACTACCGTTCCATCGCCGAGTATTCCGTCCCTGGTCGCGAGCTGTATCTCGGGCGCAAAAGGATGAGCGGCGCACACCTTCTCGTTCACTGCGATTCCCAGGCCGGGCGCGTCGGGAACCTGCCAGTGACCATCGACCATGCGGATCGGCCCTTCAACTACCTCGCCGTACCACGGCACGGCGCCGACCATCTCTTCCTGGATCACGTGATTCGGGGTCGAAACCGCGAAGTGCAGGGCCGCGACTCCGGCGATGGGACCCAGCGGGTTATGCGGAGCGACTCCGATGGAGGCAGTCTCGGCCATTGCGGCGATTTTCTTGGCTTCGAGAAGGCCGCCGCAGTGGCAGATGTCGGGCTGCGCGATGTCGATGGCGCGGAGACGGAACAACTCGTCGAATTCGCTGCGCTCGGCGAGACGCTCGCCGCAGGCAAGCGGAACTCTGGTTTGCGCCGCGACGCGCGCCATGGCAAGGGCGTCGCCGGGCGGGAGCACTTCTTCGACAAACATGGGACGGCCCGGCTCCAGTGCCTGGATATAAGCGAGGGCGGCGCCGATAGACGCCGGACGGCCGTGGAAGTCCACCATGATCTCGATATCGTCTCCTACGGCCTTCCGCAGTGCCTGCATGATTTGCGCTACGTGGTTTACTTCCGGCAATGGAGCGTGGTAATGCGTATAGGGAATGAAGACGGCCTTCAGGGCCTTGTATCCGCGACCGATGACCTCTAGCGCGCGCTCGACGATGGGATCGGCATCGTTCGATTCGTACACGGAGCGCATGTCGCCGAGGCCAAGATGCGTGTAGACCTTGACGCGATCGCGCACCTTTCCACCTAACAGGCGCCATACGGGCTGATTGAGAAATTTCCCGAAGATGTCCCAGAGCGCTATCTCGATTCCGGACACCGCAGACATGCCGATGATGCCCAGCCGCCAGAAGCTGTGCTTCTTCATCACGCGCACCAGCTGTTCGATATCGCGCGGGTCGCGGCCGATCAGCAGCGGCTGAAGGTCTTCGACTGCGCCGGCGACGGCGTGCGTCTTCCATTCGCAGGTCGCCTCGCCCCAGCCGAACAGGCCGTCGGAGTCAGTATCCACGCGGACAAAAATCCAGTTCCGCATTTCAGCGTTGACTATTGTCGTGGAAACTCGTGTTATCCGCATGACTCAGGTTCCGATCGATGGCGTTTGTTCATTGCGTCTTTCTTCCGCGAGGGGAGTTATCCCGATGGGATCGGTATGGCGTTCCAGAAATTCGTTGCAATGCCTTCGAGCCGATTCGACTCATCAAGCGTTTCAAACGCGGGTCCTTCGACTCGGTCGCTGCGGCGACTTCGCTCAGGATGACACCACTTATGAAGCGAACCTTTGCGACACCACACTAGCAGGACGCTTTCCGGCAATGGACTACAACTGCTGTCAAGTGGTATACCACAGTTGAACCGCAGAGATCATCCCTGCGTTGCAAGCATGGGCTATATTGTTCTATGCATTGAAATTCCACGCTCCGGCGAATCTCGACGGTCGGGGATAATGCGCAGGGACGGGGATCATCCGCATCTTTTGCGATTACGGCGGCGGGAGAAGATTATGGCAAAGGGGCGAACTGTCATCGTGACGGGAGCGGCATCGGGAATCGGGGCTGCGATTGCGAATCGATTTCTTGCGGAGGGCGCTTCCGTCACGCTGTTCGATGTGAATGCCGATGGCGCCCGCGGCGTCGCGGAGAACTCGGGCCGCGCGGCGAATGCATTGATCGTGCAGGGCGACGCCGGCGTGGAGAGCTCCGTTCGCGAAGCTGTGGCCAAAACGGAAGAGAGATTCGGGGCGGCTTCGGTGGTGGTGAATAATGTGGGAATCGAGTTCAATGCCACGGTTGTGGAACAAAGCCGCGAGGAATGGGATCGGCACATTGCCGTCAATCTGACCAGCGTTTTTCTGTTTTCAAAATACTGCATTCCGGGGATGCGCGCCAACGGTGGCGGGGCGATCATCAACATTTCTTCGGTTCATGCGTTTGTATCGTGGCCGCGCTGCGCCGCCTACGACGCCACCAAGGCCGGGTTGCTCGGCGTGACGCGGGCGCTGGCGATCGATCATGGGCCGGAAGGCATTCGCGTGAACGCGATCTGCCCGGGATATATTCGCACGCCGCTGCTGGAGCGCTGGTTTGCGGCAATTGAAAATGGCGAGCGGGACGCGGCGCAGGCTCATCCGCTGCGGCGGATCGGCGAGCCCGCCGATATTGCGAATGCGGTGTTTTTTCTGGCGTCGGAGCAGGCTTCCTTCATTACGGGCGCGGTGCTGACGGTCGACGGCGGGATGTCGGCGGCGGGTCGATAGGAAGGATCGATTGCGTCAATCGGTACGCGGGAGACGAATTTGCATGCGATGGGCTGCCGCCGGGGAAGATAATCGAGGATATTGAGGCCGGACAGAATGCCCAGGAAACGCGTACAGCCCATTGCCCCATCCGAAGTGCTCGATCATCTGCGGCAGTTCATCGAAAGCAGGAATATGCAGCCCGGAGAGCGCCTTCCTTCGGAACGATCATTGGCGCTGGACTTCCGTGTGGGGCGTCCATCGGTGCGCGAAGCGATCAAGGCGCTGCAGATTCTCGACGTGCTGGATAGCCGCCATGGGGATGGGACGTTCATCAAGTCGCGGGCCGGGCTATCGGGCGGATGGCCTTCCCAGGTGGACCTCGATGCGCGCAACATCGACCTGATTGAGCTGCTGGAAGTGCGAAAGATGATCGAGCCGACCGCGGCGGCGCTTTCCGCGGCGCGGCGGAATGAGAAGCAGCTCGCGGCCATGGAAGCCGAAGTGGTGGCGCAGGAGAAGCGGCCCGACGACCGCGAAAACCTGGTGCGCCACGATTATCTCTTTCACGAAGCGATCTTGCAGGCAGCCGGCAATCGGGTGCTGCAGGATGTGGCGCGGTTTCTTACGCCGCTGCTGCTGCGCAGCCGCAAGCTGACCGGCCAGAGCACACCGACCCCACGCATTGCCATCCAGCAGCACCGGATCATTCTCGAATCGATTCGGCGGCGCGATCCCGATATCGCGGAGCAGGCAATGCGCACCCATTTGCAGACCGTGGGGCTCGACCTGATTGCCCAGGCGCAAACGCAAAAGCGCGGCTGACGAAGCAAGATCGAAGCCCGCGCGGTTCTTCCAGCGCGCTGTAGGTTTGACCCTCGAAATTCGAAGGTTTGCGCAAGCGGCGCTTCTTTCCTTGACATGCGGAAGAATTCCCCGGTAGTGTTGCCGTGGTTTGCCAGTTCGTTTTTTGGTATTGCCTCTTGCTCGTGCGTGACTCGAGGACCTGCCAGGTCGGCGACCGCATGATTTTGTGCTATTGGGGGCTGTGGACTCCCACCCTTTCGCCAGAAAAAAGGCGAAAGGATGGGGCACGGAGCGGGTACAAGATTATGTGGTCACATACCTAGTGGTAAGAGAACGCGCGAAAAACATGTAGGTTGCGGCGGTCAAGGATGCACACGCGACGTAGTTTTCTTAAGACGGCGGCGCTGGCGGCTCCGGCCTGGAGCAGCTTTTCGAGCTTGTCTGCTTGGGCGCGGGGCGGGGCGGCGGCGGGTGAGCGCTTTCTGTTTGGCGCATCGGTTTATCCGGATATCGACGGCGCGGGAGAGAGCAAGGCGATTCTCGATCTGCTGGAGCACGCGCACATGAACTTGGCGCGAGTGGGCGAGTCGAGCTG
>JBAUBR010000240.1:0-2061 GCA_049676965.1 Occallatibacter sp. | reverse complement strand
GTCCACGCGCCGGTCTTCAGCTCGCGCCGCAGCACCGTATAGACCGCATAATCTTCGAGCCATCCCGCCTCGGCGCGGCAAAACTCCTCGAACTCCGTCCAATGCGCGGTCAGGCGAGAATCCCGCGGTCCGCGGTCGAGAAAACTCTCCGCCGCCTCTTCAAGCAGCGGAATCTTGGTCCGCTCCACATCGTCAAAGTCGACATAGGCGCTCGGCGCGGCCAGGCCGGCGATCCGCTCCGCTGAAATCCATCCCCACTCGGCAAGCACCTCCAGGCTGATCAGGAACGGATTGCCCGCAAAGGCCGACGAAGCCGCGTAGGGCGAGTTTCCGTAGCCTGTAGGCCCCAGCGGCAATACCTGCCACACATGCTGCTTGGCGGCCGCTAAAAAAGCCACAAACTCGTGCGCCGCCGGCCCCAGGTCGCCGATGCCCCCGTTCGAAGGCAGCGAACTCACATGCAGAAGAACCCCTTGCGATCGGTTGAATTCCATAACTGCATTATCTCCGCCCGCAGCCGCACGGGCGAACCTGCAACGCCGGCGGCGTTCAATCTGTTCGAGAGATGGATGCCATCTCCACCTTTCGTAGCGCCGATTTCAACGCCAGCCTATCCCATTAAGAACAGCAGTCAGGTTCCGGGAAGACTTCAGCTCCGGCTTCATTCATCATCGATGCTGTAAGGGGAGTCATTGCAACATGAGCCTTCGCAACGCGCTCGAAATGTTTCTGCTCTCCGCCATCTGGGGAGCGTCCTTCATCCTGATCAAGTTGGCCGGTGACGACCTGCCTCCCGTATGGGTCGCGCTCGGCCGCCTGGTCTTCGGCTCGCTTCTCCTGTGGATCGTGCTCACACTGGGCCGCAATAAACTGCCGCCCATCGGCCTGCTCGGCCCGCTCATCGCCGTTGCCGTGCTCAACAATGCGTTGCCCTTTTGCTTCTTCGCCTGGGGCGAGCGCACCGTGCCCTCGAGCATCGCGGCCGTTCTCAACGCCACCACGCCCATCTGGGCGCTGCTGCTTGGATTAGCCACCGGCGCAACGCGCGCCACTCGGCTGACCGCCGCCGGAGTCGCATTAGGTTTTCTCGGAGTGCTCGCCGTGGTCTACGGTCACTCGGCGGGAATTGCCGCGGACGCCGGCAGGAGCGGCTATCTCTTTGGAGTCGTGCTGATCGCCGTTGCTGCCTTCAGTTATGGCGCCGGAGCGGTCGCGGCCAAGCGCTGGCTGCAAGGCGTGGAACCGATCGTCATCGCCACCTTCCAGCTCACGCTGGCCGGTCTGGTTCTGGTGCCATTCGCGGCCTTCGGGCCGCACCCCGGGGTAGTTCACTGGAGGTCGCTGGCAGCGCTCATCGTCCTGGGAGTTTTAGGCAGCGGCCTGGCTTATCTGCTCTTCTTCCGCCTGCTGGCAACCATCTCCCCGACGCGCACCGTGGCCGTCACCTATCTTCTACCGATCTGGGGGTTGTTCTGGGGATTTGTGGCCGGCGAATCGATCCGCTGGACCGCCCTGGCCGGCGTTGCAGTCGTCCTGTCGGGACTCATTTTGCTCAACCTGCGCACGCAGCCACGCAAAAGAGCGGATGTTGCAATCGCGCCCAGCGAATCTTGTGCAGCGGAACAGTCCTGACCTGATCAGCCTGAAACCGCTCCGTGCCCCGTCCTTTCCGCGCCGTATGCGGAAAGGGCGGGAGCCCGCAGATCTTGGCCTATGGTTGATCGCGACCGATGAAAAGGCCCGCATCAGCTCACGATGCAGGCCGTCTTAACCTTGCGAATCACTTAGAGCCTGTTATTAACTTTGTTCCATTGTTTGCATTGGGATAGGGATTTCTGTTCGAAGCTGTTCATGCTCGAGGCATGAAGCCGAATCGAAGGGGCTATCCCAGCGACGTTACGGATGAGGAGTGGGCGTTTGTGGCCCCGTACTTAGCCTTGTGCAAAGAGGAGTCGGCGCAGCGGGACTACCCGTTGCGTGCAGTGTTCAACGCTTTGCGCTACATCGTGCGCACCGGCGGTCAGTGGCGTTACATGCCCAACGATCTGCCTCCCTGGACGG
>JBAUBR010000239.1:0-21772 GCA_049676965.1 Occallatibacter sp. | reverse complement strand
CACGGCCTGGAACATCTTCTGCGGTGGTCTGAGTGGCGACGACGACACCAATTCCTCACCCGCTTCTTCCACTACCGAAAACAACACACCCTGTGCTTCGCTACTTAGTTACAACTGTAGTACTAGCAGTACCGGAACGGTCTTGGGTGGCAGCATTCTTCCATTACCAGCAGCACACTTCCCGTGCCCGATTCAACTCAATATCTGGCCCGCAAAACGCCGATCAAACCGCTCGGACGCCGGCGAAAACCTTCCCGCCAGCAACAGCACCTCGCGGTCCTGAGTCATCCCGGATAGCCTTTGCGTGAGCTCGAGCGCGATGCCGTCCACCCGGTAAACAGCGAACCGCGTGCCCCTCGGCATCCACGGCAGAGCCTCTTCGAGTTGCGGCAACGTGACGCTAATCTCAGTTTCGAACCGCTTCGACCCCGCCTCCGCCGGATCGTCGTCGAGAAGATGAAACACCACCAGCTCAGGATCGGCATCGATCAGCCGCTTCAGTTCATCGGCCTTGATCCACCGCAGCCGGCTCCCCGTGATTCTCTGCGCGGGCCAGCGCCTGCCGATAACGCCGAACCTTCCCGCTGCACCGTGGCGATGCTCGAGATACCGCACAGCGACCAGATAAGAAACCAGAATGGGAAATACAACACTCCTAGTCAGCAATAAAGACGCAAGTTTCATGGGCTTCCAACACGCCTATATAGACGGGGGCATCACCATTCAGCGATTCCTGGCGGCTGGATTGATCGACCGATTGGTGATCACTCGCGTTCCGATACTCATCGGAACGGGCATCCCCTTGTTTGGCCCGGTGCCACGCGACATCGGTCTGCGCCACGTTGCAACGCGCTGCTATGGCGGCGGCCTGGTGCAGAGTGAATATGAGGTCGGCGCCGCGCTCTCGGGTTCGGAAGAAGGGCACGCGGGCCTCGCGAACGAACATCCCTGTTGAGCAAGGTAGCAGCTCCCGCTCGCGGAGATTACTATTCGGGGGTTGCTAACCCGGCCAGAAATTCGTTGGCGGAGTATCCGACGTCATCAGCATTGCGGAGTATATTTCATTCTGTCCCACGATGAGCGATCAGAATCAAATCGGAACGCCCGTGGCCGTCGTAACTGGCGGCAGCCGTGGGCTTGGACGCGGCATTGCGGCGGCGTTGGTTGAGGAGGGTTTCCGGGTATTTGCAACCGGTCGCACCATCAGCACAGCCAACCTTCCGGATCGTGTAGTACGCATAACCTGCGACCACACCTGCGACAAAGACACGGAAAGAGCGTTCGCCCGTGTGGCTGAGGAGGCGAATCGGATCTACGTTCTGGTGAATGCCGCATGGGGTGGATACGAGCGTATGTCAGAAGACGGGCGTTTCACATGGTCAGCCCCCTTTTGGGAACAGCCGGCGCATCGATGGACCAGCATGATGGATGCTGGGGTCCGCGCAGCCTGGATGTGCGCGTCTCACGCCGCGCGAACGATGACCACGGAAAGGAAAGGGTTGATTGTCAACATCGGCTATTGGGCGGCGCGGAAATACCTTGGGAATTCCCTTTACGGGGCAGCGAAGGCAGCGACGGATAAGATGACAGCCGACATGGCGCAGGACCTGCGATCTTATGGAGTGGCCGCGGTTTCGCTGTATCCGGGCCTCGTTCGTACAGAGGCGGTCATGGCAGCTGCGGCAGGCGGCTGGCTCGATTTGAAAAATAGTGAGAGCCCCGAATTCACAGGCCGAGTAATCTCCGCGCTTATGAAAAACGGCGGCCTTATGGACCGAAGCGGCCAGGTGCTGATCGTGGCGGAACTGGCTCGGGAATTCGGTATTCTGGATATTGATGGCCGGCGGCCTGTGCCGCTGTCACTCGAAACTGCATAACATGCAATCTTGAGACTCGGGTTTTGCGGAAGCAGCCTGAGCAACGGACGCAAGTCTGAATTCAATTGGGGCTAACAGCGGAGGTACTCATCGAGCCTGTTCGGGTTGCGTATACTTGCGCAAAGCCACTCGTGCAAGTATGATCCGACCGCATTCGGAGAATCCCGAAATGAATTGGATGCGACTCATTGCAATCACTCTCGGTGCCGGCGTGGTCTCGTCGCTCACGGACTGGCTTTTCGCCGGCGATTGGATTCACAGGCGCTTCACCTATCCCGAGATTTGGCGCCAGGGGGCTGAAGCCAAGGCGATTGCGCTAACGAGTCCGCTTCCGTTTGTGACCTGCGGAGTCTTTGCGTATGCCGCCGCAAGGCACGGGATTCACTCTGTTCCGGCTGCACTGAAATTTGCTATTGCGGTGTGGATGATAGGCCCACTACCGCTCATCCTCACCAATGCCGCACTCATGAAGCTGCACCGCGTGTTTGTGGCATCTTACGCAACGGGCTGGCTGATCAAGCTCTCCATTGTTGGCGTCGCGGTGGGATGGCTCTTACATTGACTGCGATCTTGGAGCCAAGTTCATGCAGCAGGTTCCTAGAGTGAAGTGGGCTACTCGTCCCTTTGACGGAGTTTCGCACCGAAACCGTCCCGTGCTCCCCAGAAACGAGTAATGTCCGCTCCCGACGGTCTCCCCTGGCGTTCACTTGCCCATCAGGGCGTACTGATTGCCGTATAAGTCCTCGAACATGGCCTGCCTGCCCCAAGGCAGGGCCTTCGGCGGGCCCAGAAACTTTACGCCCCGATCGCTCAGTATCTGGAAGGTCTCGTCAAGGTTATCCGCATGAAATACCCATGTCGTGCCCTTGCCGATTTGCTCCATTTTCATGCGCGCTCGCTCGATGCCGTGCTCCAACAGTTTTGGCTTTTGAAGCACGATGCCGAAATCGCTCTGCTCGGGAGGCGCGACGACCAGCCATCGCGCTCCGCCTCCGTAAGTCGCATCCTGCAGCTTTTTGAGACCGAGGATTTCCGTGAACCAACGGAGTGCCTCTTCCTGATCGTGCACCAGTATGGTGACGAGGCTCAGCCTTGTAATCATGTTTCTCTTCTCCTTCCCAACCAATTGCGCCTCAGGGCTTTCGTCGATCCTCATGGCGCGTCTGTTGCGAAGCCGCGATTGGCGAGCACGGCCGGTAACTTCTGTTCGATCTTGTGCGCCCATCCATGACTCAAAATCCACGCCAGTGCGAATCCACGTACTCCCTTCAGACCCGTATGTTCCAAGGTCAACCGCGTCCCTTCGGGCATCGCCGCCAGACGAAAGGTCACGACGCTTCGCTCGTCACCCCAGTTCCAAGACAGAACCCGAGGTTCATCCACCACAAGGACCTGACACGGTATCAGCCGTTCAAATCCGAATCTCGACTTCGACCGGAAGTGGAATCTATGTCCGGGCAGAGGTTTGAAGTCATTTTCCATTAGCCAACTCGCGAGCGCACCGGAATCGGCCAATGCATGCCAGACGTCTTCTATCCGGTTCGGATAAACCACTTCGAATCTGAGGTCACGCTTCACGAATTCTTTCTCAGGTGCTCGCCGAGTGCGCCTAGCTTGCCTGCCCAGAAGCGCTCGTAGAGACCAACCCACTCGTAAATCTCTTCAAGTGGCTGAGGTTGGAGCCGGTAACGGCGCTCTCTTCCGACGCGCCGCGCGCGCACCAAGCGCGTCCTAAGCAGAATCGCCAGGTGTTGCGAAATGGCGGGTCGACTCATTGCAAAACGCTCGGCAAGGGAGTTGACCGGCTCTTCACCCTCTGCCAGCAGATCAAGCAGCGCGCGTCGAGTGGGGTCGGCTACGGCCTGAAAGACGTCGTCGGCTTGCTGCGAGCTTTGGCGCCGCGGATTCCGGAGTTTGCGCGTTGGACCAGTAAGCATATGCTTACTGCTTATATGTAAGGGTGTGCTTACTTGTCAAGTTGGCCATTTTAGCGCGTCTATTCGCCCTTCGGTACATGGCACGCTCGCAACACCCCTCACGGCAGCGACGCGGGAGCTACGGAGCGGCGTGGCCAGCAACGTCTCGACGAGCGATATATCGCCTGGGCGCTCTTCGATGATCTTGTCATTACCGTTGAAGTAGCGAATGTATCCGCATACCTTACGCAGACACTTTACCGAGACCGCAGTTCGGGATAGAGCAGGAACAAGTCGATGCCGTCCATCGCATACCGCGCATACAGAAAGTCATGGACTGAAACCACGCAATCGCCATCGAAATCTATCGCAACAAAATACGCAGGCGTCTCGAGCGAGACCTCGCGGTCGTAAACGATCATGGCAGCCCTGCCATCGACAATGCTCGCCGCGTAGGCCCACCGTTTGGCGGCTGCATAGGCAGAGTAATATTCCCCGACTTCGCGCTTTCCTTGCTTGCGTAGCGTCGCGACCAGGTCGAGTTTGACGTCATCGGCCAGCATCGCGCGGACTGCGTCGAAGTCTCCGGTCTTGAAACCCTCTACATACCTGATCAGTCGGGCACGCATCGCATCCGACAGAATCGGAAGCGATATATCGGTGGGCTCCCTGCCAATCTCGCGCAAGCGGGCACGCCCCCGCTGCAGCGCGGATTTCCCGAGCCTGGTTTCCCTGCTCCGGGCGCACATTCGAAGATACGAACAGGGTTCGAGTAAGAGGACGGAACCGGAGAATGTCTCGACCTGAATGAGGGTGACCTCGGTCCTCCAGCTTTGCGTCACCTGGAAAGGTTAGAGAGACCGAAACCGAAGCTGAGGACGCCGCCGCGGAATCCATCAACATTCCTGTCGATTCCCTGGTGCGCCGAATCGAGCGGCCGACTACTGCCATCCGCCGCCGAGTGCGCTGTAGAGTTCGACGAGTGTGAGTGCTTCACCCTGTTGAGCATTCACCAGGCTCAGCTGTGCGGCGTAGAGATTGGAATCAGTGGTGAGGACTTCCAGATAGCTTGTCGATCCGCCCTGATAGCGTAGGCGAGCAAGGCGCGTGGCATCCTGCGCTGCGGCGACCAGCTTCTCCTGCTGCTCGCGGTAGGCACGCTGCTTTTTTAGTGCAATGAGCGCGTTGGAAACGTCGCGAAAAGCTCCGGCGATGGTTTTCTGATAATTGAGCACCATCTCCTGCTTGGTGGCCTGCGAGAGCTGCAACTGGCCGCGCAACTTGCCACCTTCGAAGAGCGGCTGAGCCAGCGAGCCGAGTCCATAAATGGTTTTGCCCGCGGGATCGAAGATGCTGCTCAGGCTGTCGGCACCCACCCCACCGGAGGCGGTGATCGAGAGGTTGGGAAAGAACTGGGCGCGGGCTACGCCGATCTGCGCATTCGCGGCAATGAGGGTGGCTTCGGCCTGCTGAATGTCTGGCCGGCGATCGAGCAGCTGCGAAGGCAGGCCGGTGGGAAGGTCCTGCGGCGGAGGCGTCAGCGCGTTCGGATCCTTGTGCACAACCGGGCCTGGATTCTCACCGAGAAGCAGCGTGATTGCGTTCTCCTGCTGCTGAATCTGCTGTTCCAGCTGCGGGACCTCAGAGGTCGCCGTATAGAGCAACTGCTCGGCCTGGCGCACGTCTGACAATGGAACCGACCCGCCACTTTCGAGCCTCTTCGTCAGGTCGAGGGAGTCCTGGCGGGCCTTGAGTGTGTCTTTCGTGATCTCGAGCTGCCGATCAAGCGCGCGTAACTGCAGATACGACGTTGCCACCTGCTGCACAAGCGTCATGCGCACGGCGCGCTGCGCCCATGCCTGGGCCAGCAGTTGCGCTCGAGCGGCCTCAGTCTGTCTGCGATAGAGGCCCCAGAAATCCGGTGTCCACGAGGCGTTGAGGCTGAAGCCGCCATCGACGAGAGGGCTGCCGATTTGCGTGCCGAGCGAGGCGGGCAGTGCCGCGCCAATGCCGGTGCCGCCCACGGTAACGACAGGGAATTGCTGCGAGCGCGTGATCCTGACCTGAGCCTGCTGTTCAAGGATGTGCTGCGCCGCGATCCGCACGTCGTAGTTGTTGGTGAGCGCTTTGCGAATCAGCTCCTGAAGCTCCGGCTCGCGGTAGACGGCGGACCATTGCTCATCGCCCAGTGAACCGGCGGCGTCGCTGCTCACGGCAGCTTCATCCGCGCCGCGGTACGCCGGAGGCGCAGTGTAGTTGGGCCGCGTATACCTGGGCCCAACAGTGCAGCCGGCAAGAATGCTCATGGCAACGGAGGCGAGTGCGATCATGCAGAAGCTCTTAACCGGCGATGAAGATCGAAAGGATGGGCCCTTCATATCTGCCCTCCTTCCTCGGTCGCGATCGTATCCGGCAACGGTCTCAATTTGCCTTTGGGTACCGGTTCGTGCCCGCAATCCATGGTGACACCCTCGCCGCCTCTCACGAAGCGATGCGACAGATACTCGACCACCGAGAACGTGACCGGGATGAAAATGAGTCCAAGGACCGTGGAGAGCGTCATTCCGCCCACAACGACCGTGCCCAGAATCTGCCGCGAAACAGCGCCGGAGCCGCTGGCCGCCGCAAGAGGCAGACAGCCGACGATGAAGGCCAGCGCGGTCATGACGATGGGTCGAAAGCGAACCCGCGCGGCATTCAGCGCTGACTCGCAGATACTCTGGCCGCTGTCGTAGTTGAGTTTGGCGAACTCGACAATCAGGATGGCGTTCTTGGCGGAAAGGCCGATCAGCATGACGAGCCCGATGGTAGCGAAGATGTCGTTTTCGAACGCGCGCATGTGAAGTGCCAGGTAAGCGCCAAGTATGGCGACCGGAGTGCTGAGCAGCACACTGAACGGCAGCGTCCAGCTTTCATAGAGAGCCGCGAGAATCAGGAACACGAACAGGAGAGACAGACCGAACACGGCCCAGGATGGGACCCCTTTTTCTGCCTGCTGCTCCTGGTACGACATGCCTGAATAATCAAAGCCTGCATCGGCCGGCATGGTTTCGTGAAACACCTCTTCAATCGCCTTGCGCACCTGCCCGGAACTATAGCCGGGAGCGCCGGTGATATTGATCTGCGCCGCGTTGAACTCGTTGAAGCGGTAGATGAACTCCGGCCCGGTAGTCTGGCTGACCTTCACCAGGGACGAAAGCGGAACCTGGCTGCCATTGGCGCTGCGCACATAAAACTGGTTGATATTCTCAATGTTTTGGCGCGACGTGCCCTCGGCCTCAACGTAGGTTTGCCACTGGCGTCCGAACCGATTGAAGTAGTTCACCAGATAGCCGCCCATGAACGTCTGCATGGTGGTGTAGACGTTGGTCAAATCCACCTGCTGTTGCAGCGCCTTCTCGCGGTCCACATCGGCATAAAGCTGCGGCACCGCTGGCTGGTACGAGGGAATCGCGGCGCCAATCTCTGGGCGCTTTGAAAGTGCGCCAAGAAAGGCGAAAACGTTCTTCGTCAGCCTGGTCGGATCATCCGAACCGGACCGGTCTTCCAAAATGAAGGTAACGCCGCCGGAAGTTCCGATGCCGGGAATCGAAGGCGGAGGAAACGCAAACGCGATGCCGTCGGGGTCAGCCGAAAGCTGCTTTTGCACGCTGGCCTGAATATAAGCCAACTGCTGCTCTTTCGTTTTGCGCACCGCCCAGGGCTTGAGAGAAACAAAGAAGAATCCCGCGTTGGTGCTTTGCACCTGCGTCAGCAGCGAGAAGTTCGTGACTGCAATCACGCCCTCGACGCCCGGCGTCTTCAGCAAGGCGTCGCTGATCTTCTGTTGCGCGGCATCCGTGCGCTGCGCAGATGCGCCATCGGGAAGCTGCAGCGCGAGGAACATGTAGCCCTGATCTTCCGTCGGAAGAAACCCGCCGGGCAGGCTTGCGCCGAGAAACACTGCCACCACGCCCACCAGCAACAGCGCCACCATGGCGATGCCCGATTTGTGGATCAAAATACTCGACGTGTGGACGAAGCTTTCTGTTGTGCGGCCAAAGAACTTGTTGAAAGCGGCATAGCCTCTCGCCAGTAACCCTTTCTTCCCACCCTCCTCCTTCGGCTTCAGCAGTAGTGAAGCCAGCGCGGGCGAAAGCGTGAGCGCATTGAACGCTGAGATCAGCACGGAGATGGCAATGGTGACCGCGAACTGCTGATAAAGCCGGCCGGTGATCCCAGGAATCAGGGCAGTCGGGATGAAGACCGCCGCCAGGATCAGGGCGATCGCCACCACCGGCCCACCAACCTCTTCCATCGCTTTCTCAGTGGCAGACCTGGGGTCCATGCCCTCCTCGATGTGGTGCTCAACCGCTTCAACAACGATGATGGCGTCGTCAACTACCAGTCCGATGGCGAGCACAAGGCCGAACAGCGACAGCGTGTTGATGGAGAAGCCCAGCGCGGGAAAGATGATGAACGTGCCGATGAGCGAGACGGGAACGGCCAGCAGCGGAATGAGTGTGGCGCGCCAGCCTTGAAGGAAGATGAAGACGACAATGACGACGAGCACCAGAGCTTCGACCAGCGTGAGGACGATCTCATGAATGCCCGCGGTGACCGCCTTCGTTGTGTCCAGCGGAATGTCGTAACTGATGGCCGGAGGGAAGGTCGCCGAGAGCTCCTTCATGCGATCAGTGACGGCCTTGGCGGTTTCCACTGCATTCGAGCCCGGCAACTGGTAGATAGCCATCACGCCTGAAGGAGCCTGGTTATAGCGTCCCGAGATTCCATATGCCTGGTCGCCAAGCTCGATGCGCGCCACATCGCTCAGGTGCAGAATCGAGCCGTCCGTATTGGCGCGCACTATGATCTTGCCGAACTCCTCCGGCGTCACCAGGCGGCCCTGGGTGCGAACCGTGTAGGTGAACTGCTGGCCTTTGGGGATCGGCTCGCCGCCAATCTGGCCGGCGGGATTCACATTGTTCTGCGTCTGGATGGCATTGATCACATCCGTGGCGGTCACGCCCAGTTGGGCAAGCTTGTCCGGCTGGACCCAAACGCGCATCGCGTATTGCCCGCCGAAGACCTGCACGCGCGAAACGCCCTTTACGCGCGCAATCTGGTCTTGAAGATTGATGATGGCGTAGTTGGTCAGGAAATCCTGGCTCAGCTTGCCGCCGGGTGAATTGACGGCGACAAGCATGAGTGGCGAGGTGAGCGCCTTCTGCACCGTCAGGCCGGCAGTTGTCACTTCTGCCGGGAGTTGTGACTGAGCCTGGTCGACGCGCAACTGCGCAAGCACTTGGTCGATGTTGGGATCGGTCTTTACGTCGAAATCGACAAACAGCTGAACGACGCCGTTGTTGGCGCTGACCGAATCCATGTAGATCATGTTGTCCACGCCATTCATTTGCTGCTCGATGGGCGTGGATACGGCTTGTGCAACCGTCTTGGCGTCGGCGCCGGGATAGGTTGCAGTCACCAGAATCTCGGGCGGAACAATGTCAGGAAATTGCGAGGTGGGCAGGGTGAACAGCGTAACCGTGCCGACGATCACAGTGAGGATAGCGATGACGATGGCCACAATGGGCCGTCGAATGAAGAATTTTGACATTGGCTACCTCCCCGCCGAATTACTTGCGGTTTGGGTGGCAGCAGTGGCGGCCGCGTGCGGGCTCACTGGAACGCCCTCGCGAAGCTTCTGCAGGTTATCGACAATCACCTTGTCGCCCGTGGCGATACCGGACTCCGCAACCCAGTTGGTGCCGACCTGCGCGCCCAGGTTTACAGTCGCAACATGCGCCTTGCCATCGGCCCCGGCGACATAAACCTGGTGCAGGCCCTGAAACTCGAACACGGCCACTTGCGGAATGAGCAGCGCGTTGTGGCGAAGCTCGGTTTCAGCCTTAACGCGCCCGAACTGGCCGGGCCGCAGGATATTGCCAGGGTTGGGAAAGGCAGCCGCAATGCGGATGGAGCCGGTCTGTGGATTCATCTGGCGATCGACAAATGCGATGCGCCCCTTGAGCGGGAATGGTTGGCCATTGGCAAGCGTGAGCGTGAGCGGAATTGCCGATGCGCTGTTGAGGAGATCTCCGCCGCCCCGACGGGCGCGCTCATTCAGAGCCAGGTATTCGCGGTCGCTGATCGAGAAATAAACCTTGATCGGATTCAGCTGGGAGACGGATGTAAGCACGGACTGCGGATTCACCAGGCTGCCCACTTGCGTCGTCGCCTGGCCGGCAACACCGCCAATCAGCGATCGGACTTCGGTGAAGCCGAGGTTTAGCTTTGCATTGGCAACCGCAGCCTCGGTTGCGGCAACTGAAGCCTTGGCAGACTGCACGGCGGCTTCGGCCTGCGCCTTTTGCTGCACTTCGTTGTCCAGCTGGCTCTGCGCAATGGCGCGTGCGTGCGCCAGTGGCGTATCGCGGTTGACGTTGATTTCCGCCAGTCCGAGTTGGGCCTGCACCTGAAGCACTTGTCCCTTGGCCTGTTCCAGTTGCCCGTTGGCCTGGTCCAAGGCAGCTTGGAATGGGCGAGGATCGATCTCGAACAGCACTTGCCCCTTGGCAACCTCGGCGCCTTCCTTGTAGTTCTGCTTAATCAGGTAGCCGCTGGCCTGAGGCTGAATCTGCGCGTTCACAAATCCGTCGAGCGTTCCGACCCATTCACCGGCGAGGGGCACATCCGTGGCGGCGACTTGAACCACCGTCACCGGCATGGATGGCCGCGGCCCGGCCGCTGTCACATTCTTGTTTCCGCAACCGGCAAGCATGCCTGTGACGATGAGCACCACTGCGGCCATGCTCGCGAGGCGCACTCCGTTGAGGAGCTTCACTAAGGCATCTTCTTCATTTTGTTTCATCATTTATGAATCTCCAGGGCGCGTTCAGGAATCTGCGGCTTTGCTGCCCGCCTGAAAACAGTGGCGGCCAGTCTCGGGCTGAGTGAAAGATGCGGAGCAGGGTAGATCGATTCGTAAATCATATTTTCATCCTAGAAAAAATACATGGGTGTATGATTATTTGGGACGGAATTGAGAGAACGATGATACGTCAAGTGGTTGCTGAGGGCACGCATGAGAGTCTGCACAAACAGAGGCGGGCTATGCTCACCCGCCGGCAACTGCTTCGCGCCGCCCGGGCGGTTTTCGCGCGCGACGGGTTCGAGCACGCTCGCATTGAAGAGATCGCGTCGAAGGCCGGCAAGACCCGGGGTGCGTTTTACGACAATTTCAATGACAAAGAAGATGTGTTCTTCGCCATCTTTGAAGAGGACATCAATCGCAACATGGCCGAACTCAAGCCCCTGCTGGCCGGGCTTACCTCGCGGGAGCAGCGTGTCGAAGCCCTGGAGAAATTTCTCAGTGAATTGGCCAGGGACCGGGAGCGCATGCTTCTCAGCCTGGAATTCAAACTCTACTCAATCCGACATCCACGCAAGCGCAAGCGGCTTGCGGCTTTGTACGGCGTGATGAAGCTTCGCGGTTCCATCCCGGAACTGAATATGCTTCTGCCGCAAATGAAGGGAAGGGACGCGAACGCGCAGTTGTGTGACTCCCTTGCCATTTGCGGGTTGCTGGATGGGTTGGCCCTGAGTCACTTCTTTGATCCCGAGACATTCGACGACCGGGAACTTGCGCGCTACCTAGATCTCTGCTTGCGCGAAACGCTCAGCTGGCACCCGGACAAGAACACTAAAAAGAAGAGATGATGAGACGAATCAGAGGCTGCTCCCGAAGATTGGAGCTGATCGACCGCGTATCAAAGGCCTCTTCAAGCGAGAAGAATGTTGCTTTGCTAGTCCGGATGGAATTTTGGCGAGGCACAGCGCGCTCCCTGCGTGATTCTTCGTGGTCAACAGGCATTCCATTTCCAGCCGAACATCGTGAGTTTTTGGCAAGCGTGCGTGACGCCGTCTGAGTCAGATTGCTAAGTTCAATCAGTCGCCGAGGTCGTCTGAGATTGAACAGCAAAAGCGCAACGCCCATTCCTGGCGCGATCGAACAGTTGCAACGGCAGTTGGATGAGTTTCGCAGCACCCGGCCGCATCGGACGAAGCTGCCGGAAACGCTGTGGCAGGCTGCGGTGGAGTTGGCTCGCCAACATGGTGTGTATTCGGTAGCTCATCCGTTGCGGCTGGACTATACAGGGCTGAAGAAGCGGCTCGACGGGGTTCCGGATCGCAAAGAGAAAGCGGCCAAGCCGGCATTCGTTGAACTGATCGCGGACCATTCGGCGAAGATGGCCGATGGCGTGATCGAGTTCGAGTCCTCAGTTGGCAGCAAGATACGCATTCAGTGGAAGGCATCGACCGCGCCCGATTGGATAAGCCTGCTTCGTGCCTGGCGGGAATCGGAGCGATGATTCACATCACGGCGCAGATGCGCGTGTTGGTAGCGATCGAGCCGGTCGAGGGAAGGAAAGGGATAGATTCGTTAGTCCGTGTCTGCCAGGAAAAGCTCTCTGAAGACCCAATCAGTGGCTGTGTTTTCATTTTCCGGAGCCGAAGAGGAACATCGATTCGACTGCTCAGCTATGACGGCCAGGGATATTGGCTGGCACAAAAGCGTCTTTCCAAGGGGCGGTTCGCATGGTGGCCGGAATCGAACTCAGCTGCCAAACGTCTGGAGGCTTACGAAGCCCAGTTGTTGATGGTAGCCGGCGATGTGTCGCGAGTCCGAGCCGCGCCGAGCATCCCGAATCGACAGTTCGGACGATGACCAGCAAATTGTAGAACGAATCTGCGCCGCCTATAACAAGGCCGCACAACAAAAGAAGTTTTCCGCGAGCATCTATGATGGCTCGGAGCGGTGGAAGCAGGTGCGGCAACGACACCTCGGCCCGGTGTCAAGGGCGAAGTTGCTGTAAGGACGTCGACTGCGCTGCTGCTTACCGTCGTGGTCGCCATTCCTTTGTCCGCACAGAAACTCACATCCTTTCCGATCTCTCGAAAACGACGATGGATTTTGCGGCGGGGTCAGTCTCCTCCTGCTTAACGCGGGAAACTGGCTGCTTCCTACCCACGTACTTTCTTGCCGAGGGACATCATTTCTGTTCGAGAGTGAGCGCGTAAATATCGTCGTTCCCAGTGTCGCGGAGCAACAACGGTGCGTCTGTGGGATCCAGCCCGACCCACTGGCTATCCGCTCCGGTCAAATGCAAACCTCTGAGATCGACAAGGCGCTCTGCCTCACCGCCCGTGACGCGGATTCGAAACAAGCACCAATCGCCAAGATATTGGCCAAGGAAGTAGATCGACCGGCTATCTTTCGACCACTCAGGAAAACCCTGAAGCATCTTCCGCCCGAGCGTGGACCATCGCTGCGTCTTGAAGTCAAAGATCCTCAGGCTGAGCGAGTCGTATGACAACGCGGCGAGGGACTGGCCATCGCGAGACAAGCGCGGAGAGAACATGCCGGCCGATCCGGGAACAGTGGTAACCTGGCGGCTGCCGACGTCAAAAATGCGCAGTTCGCAGCTTTTATCCGAGAAATCCAAACTGCAATTGCAAAAAACAATCTTGCGTCCGTCGCTTGACCAGTCCGGGTCTGTCTCTGCGGCGCTGCTTTCAGGTAAAGGCTTCCGCGGGCTGCCGCCCTCCGAAGAAACGATATAGCTCTTCGTGGGGCTTTGCGGATTCAGTATGTTCATGTTCATGAAGACAATCTGTGCGCCATCGGGCGACCAACGGGGCATGAACGCAAAGATGGGGGGATTGCTTAGTTGCACAGGGCTGCTTCCATCCCGGTTGGCCTTCCACAGTAGGCCTTCCGGGTAGGAGACATAGGCTACGGACTGCCCATCTTTGGAGAAAGTAACGCCTTCGGCGGAAATGCCCGATAGGAACGGCTGAAACCGTTTGGTCTGCGCATCATAGCGAGAGAGCTCGCCACGCCGGGTGATGCCCTGTGCGAAGATCTTCTTTCCATCTTTGCCGGGAATCGGCATTCCCCAGCGCATCGGACCCGTAGTCAGTTGGACAGGCTCGGCCAGAGGCCGGCCAAACAGACTGTGGCGCAAATCAAGAGCCCAAATCCCGTCCCCCTGCAAGAACGATCCTCCGGAAAGGAATACTATGAATTTCCCGTCCGGAGTCCAATGGCCGCAACATTGCCAGGATGAGACGTGCCAACTGGGCAGTATCTGATGGAGGTTCGATCCGTTCGACGACATCTCCCAGAGCCGGGAGTCTTTATCGAATGTCATGGCTGCACCGTCCGGCGACCAGCCCGTCAGAGTGATTCGGGCACCTACCGATACCAGCTTGTGAGCATCTGTACCATCGCTTCGGACCAGAAAAATGTCGCCGCCTCTCGTGGAGTAGGCGACGGAGTTCCCGTCCGGAGAAAAGGCTGCGCTATCGGCGTCTGCCAGGCGGCGAAGTGAGCCTCCCAGCACTTTCACATTCCAAAGTGGAGGGGACACTGTCGGGCCTGCTGGATCGGACAAAACTAGAAAACTGGACCCATCTGGCGAAACGTCAATCAATCCCGGGGCCGGGACCGCGACCGGAATGTGCGCGATCTCTCCGCCCGATATCGCAATCTGAGCGATGGATTCTTGCCCGCTCTCAGTGAAATAGAGCCTATTCCCGTCCGTGCCCACGAAGGCCTTCTGGCTTGAGTCGTGAGTGATCTGAACATATTCAGATATTCGCGGCGGGGGCGGCGGGCGGCGCAGGTTCCAGATCGCGGCGGCCAAGCCGATGGGTAGAACGGCACCGGCAAGCAGCCACCACCGCCGGAGATCAAAAACCGCCGCGCCACGCGGCTTGACCTGGATTGCTCCGCCCACGACCCCAACTTCGCGCTGCTCAGTTTCCCCGCCAGTTTCGCCGCTCGTTTCCTCTGACACTTCCACCGAGCACACGAGCCGGTACCCGAGCGTGGTCACGGTAGCGATGTAGCGCGGCTCCTGGAAATCGTCCCCCAGCGTCCGCCGCAGTTTCGCGATGCTTCGCGTCAGGGAGCTTTCCGTGACGGCGGCATCGACCCAGACTGCGTCCAGCAGTTCTTCCTTGGTAATCAGTTTTTGCGGGTTGTGGAGCAGAAATAGGAGGACCCGAAACGCCTTTGGCTCGATCGGCAAAACCTCGCCCGCCTTGACGAGGATGAACTCCCGCTCGCGAACCTCCACATCCCGGAAGCGGAAAATAAAGGACTTACTCTCGGTCATAAAACCGTCATCCGTTGGCGGAATCTGGTCATGGATCCGCCAAGACTAATGAAAGCCACGCGCCCAGAGTTCCTTCAGCCAACCAGGCTGAGGAGCTCTCACCATGTCGCCTATCGCGGTTTCAGTTTTCAAGTTTTTCGCGTGCTTCGTTCTTGCCACAACACCCGTCCCCGCGATTTCCAACGCGATCCATTGCCCCGGAAATGTCGCCAGTGTACCCTTCCGCCTGATCAATCGCTATCAAATAGTTCTGCCCGTGTTCATCAACCATGCCGGTCCCTTCGACTTTCTCCTGGATACCGGCACCGATACAACCATCGTTGGCCCCTCCCTGGCCGCTGAGCTTCATCTGCGAACCCAAGGCTCTGCCGTGATCTCAGGCGCGGGTTTCCATGAATCTGGCTCTTTCGCCCAACTCGACCTTCTCCAAGCCGGATCCCATGCCGTCGCCAACCAGGAAGTGCTTGTGTACGGCCTGCTGAATCTCCATTCCCTTGATCCCCGCATTCGTGGCATTCTCGGCGAAGATTTCCTCGCGCACTTCGACATGCTGATCGACAACGGGCACAAATTGCTCTGCCTCGACGACTCGGCCGCCATGCGGGCGGAAGTGAAAGGACCGCATATCACGCTGGTGGCTGCGAGCCAGGCTCCGGACGCCGAGCGGTTGCCCGGCTTGCTCATAGTCGAGGCGCGCCTGTCCGACGGAAGCCAGCCCATTCGACTGAAGCTCGACTCCGGCACAAACGCTCCGTTTCTTTACAACACCTCTGGACACATGGGTCCAGGAGCGTTCGGAGGCGGGTTAGTGGTCGGAAGCGGAGCGGATGGAGACGAGAAAGTCTTTTCGGCCTTGCCGCCGCAGGACGTGAAGATCGGCTCAGTCAGGCTCGCCAGCGTAACCTTCATGACCCTCGCACACCCGCTGAAGAACTCCGGTAGAAAAGAGTTCGATGGACTGCTGTCGATAGATCTGTTCCGGCGCGTGTTCATCAACCACGCCGATCACTATGCCGTTCTTGAGCCGTAGTAGGACTGAAACGTGCCATTCCGGGTGGATTGTCGGCAATCCGGAAACTACACCGTGGCTACCGTCTTTGACAGCAAACGCCATTGACAACGGGCTGAACTTCGGCAGGGCTGCGAGTTCCGGGCATTTCTTTACCAAGGCTGGCGCTACCTTTAGTTTCCAGTCTTTCTTGCTCCGTTCAATCCCGGGCTTCTGCTGCCGTCTTAAGTAGTCTCCTTGCCTCTCGTTTCATACAGCCGACTTTCAGAAGCATGGCGGACGGAACACGCAATCGGTATCGCGGAGAGGCCCACCCGGTGATTGGTGATTGCGCTTGGCAGAGGCGGTGGATATCGATGCAACTGGCCACATTGTCATGCCAGGTTTTGTGAATCCGCACCAACGGCATGCAGAAACTCTTTGGATGGTTTGGGGGGCCAGGAATCGGCGGCACTCTGAAAGACCTGGATTTTCGCAGGATTCCGAGAAGCATAGCGTGGCTGATCATCCGGCGGGGTGTCCGTCTTCGGTTCCTTCGGTTGAAAACTCTTCAGGCTCGCCCAGGCTTCCAGCAGCGTGCCGTCCACCGTGAAGTGTTCGTCGGAAACCAGACCCGCTTCCCGTGCCCGCTCCACCACCTGCGCTAAAAACTCTCTGGCCACCGACCCCTCCAGCAAGCGGTCGCGGTTCTTCGTAAATGTGGTCGCATCCCATACCGCCTCATCCAAGTTCAACCCCACAAACCAACGGTACAGGATGCTGTAGTCGATCTCCTCCATCAGAAGCCGCTCGCTGCGCACTGAATAGAGCATTTGCAACAACTGCGCTCGCAAAAGCTTCTCCGGCGGAATCGACGGCCGCCCGCAAGCCGCATACATGTTGTCGAACCGCCGTGACAACTGGGTGAGCACTTCGTCCACCATGGCCCGGATCGCCCGTAGTGGATGGCCCTTCCGCACCCGCGTCTCCGGTGACAGGTAACTGAACATTTGGCTCTGTTGATGATCCCTTCCACGCATAGCTGACTGAATAACATGGGGACACTGTGGAAATGAAGTAGGTATTTTGACACCTTGCTTGGAACCAAATCCTAACGGGTGGTGTCTAATCCTGATATGGTGTCGCCTTCCCGCTCGCATCTCTGCGTTTCCGTTGCTCTGTCGATGTTCTTGTTTTGCTCTTCGTCGTCGGGCCAGGATGCATTGCTGCTCTTCCATAAGATGCAGACGGCTTTGGGGGGCGCCGAAAAGATCGCTTCGGTCCGTGACTTTGAGGAAAGCGTGCGTGCACAGGCGTGGCACAACGACGGCAGATCCATGGGTGAAGTTCGCAAGCGAACGCGATGGATCCGGCCGAACCTCCTGCGTCTCGACCAGGTAGGCCCGACGGATACGTATGTCCTTTACTTCGATGGGACCTCGGGTTGGGAGATATTGCCCGATAAGACCGTTGCCAACCTTGCGGGTGGCGAATTGAAGTTCGCACAAAACTATCTGAGTGGCCTGAATCTAAACTTTTGGCTGGCCGACCGCGACCCGAGCAGGATGATCACGTCTTCAGGTCCCAATGTGATTGACATCTCAACCAAGGGTGACCCCTCTCAGAGAACTGAGTTCACCCTGGACCCAGTCACATTTCTGCCGGTGAAAGAAACTGACATTTCGCTTTCCGACCCAAATCACCCAGTGTCTAGTGAATCAAGACTTGAGCGATGGCGGGTCATTGATGGCGTGAAGTTTCCGCAGCGCATCACCAAATTTCACAGTGGCATGAAGGTTGCGGAAATCGCCGTAGAACAGACGAGGTTGAATAGTGGGATTAAGGCAGGCGATCTTGCGATCAAGCCGACAGATCTAAAGCCGGTCATGTCTCAACCATGACAAAGAACATACCTTTGCAGGGGTGACCGCAACGTGTCTCAAGTAGGTTGTCCATTGGAGCCTTTTTCAGCAGCCTGCTACTACTACTGTGTTATAACAAGTGCGACCCACAAAAAGGACAACCGGGGAGTTGCCGGAGCAGAACTCTGGCAATCACCTGTCGAAGCGTGGCAATAGAGCAAGGGTTATGCCGCCCGGCGCGTGTGGGGCGACCCGCGCGGGCGGAAGTGGGGTGGGATGGCGGGGACGGATAAGTGCAAACGGCCGGCGTGAGCCGAGGGGGAAAAACGGCTCCGTTCTGCGACCAGGAACCCGTAGGCGGCGATGCACAGGGTGGCATGATGGTGAAACCCGCGCCAGCCTCGCCCTTCATAATGACCCAGCCCGAGTTCCTGCTTGAGTTCTTCGTAGTCGCGCTCGATGATCCAACGATGTTTGGCCAGGCGCACCAAATCTCGAAGTTTGGCCTCCGCCGGCAGCGTGGAGAGCCAGTATTTGGTGGGTCCTGGCTCCGAACTGAGCCATTCGATCAGTAACCACTCTTCAGCACGAGGCGCGCTCATCCAGTAGTCCCGATGCGCAGGACGTACACGCAGAGCCGCAAAGCGCGAGCGCTGCGGTTTGCGCGTACCTTCCCGCCAGGTCACGTTCTTCCAAGCCGAAGAGGGCAACCTCATGGCCAGTTCGCGCGCAGAGACCGGATGGTGACTCCTCCACCTCTTTCGACTGATCGCAAGGGGTGAATTGGTGAGTCAAGCTGATCCGCTACCGAATGGCTGACGAGGCTGCCGTCGAGGCAGCATCAACGGATATACCAAGCACCATACCCGGATCACCATAGATCGCTAATTGCTCTTTACGGTTGGAGTATCGCTACCCCAGAGCTATTCTCGCCAGCGCCATTGGCCTTAAGCTGTATCATCAGCACAACGGTCGCAATGTTATCACTGTTGAAAGCACCGAGCTTAAGATCAACGCCTTTGTTATCGCTCCCTGCAAGTGTCAGAACGCCTGTACTGTTTGAATCGACGGTATAGTTACCTGTGAGAGTAGAGGTTGTACCGACTTCAAACACAGGATTCCCCGAGGTGGAAGTGATGGGCTGTTTCGGATTGGTTGTGCAAGACAACGACACGGTGTCGTTGCTGGCACTCTGATTGAGGTCACCGGCTTCGGTCTGGACCACGCTAAAAGTTCCGCTGCCACTGAAGGTCATCGTGCCGTAAGTCATCTGCGTGTTAGCCTGCGACCCGCCAACAAACTCATTGTAGGTAATACCAAAACATTTGACTGAAAGCTGCTTCCCCCAAGAGATACTGTCGGCTTTGGTGAACTGGAAGAAGTATGCTCCCTTCAGACTGGCTTTGGACGGTGATGCGGCTGGAGCCGCTCCGGATAGAAGGAGCAGCAACGAAGCGAGAAAAGCGATGCGTTTCACAATCTTTCTCCTTGTACGCTATGGTTCGATATTTGGATGCACAATATTGGCTGACGCGCCAAATGGCGTCAATAGCACTTTGCTTGGCCATTTCTCAAACATAGCGCCGTGATCCGTACTGGGCCATTCCCCGATTGGGTGACGCAGAAGAACCCCGTCAAGCCTAACGCTGGGGTGAGTCTGCGAAGGGCAGGTGACGCACAGACGAGCCGGATTAGCTCTGTGGCATAGCCCACCCCCGGCCAGCACCCTTTGGGGGCGGGTAGGTGCTCACTCTTCGATAGGCGATAAGGTCTACTTAGCGGCCTTCTTCTTCGCAGCCCAACGAGCCTTCATCGCCGCTACGATCCTTGCGCGGCCTTCAGGAGACAGGCTCCACTTCTTTTTGCCGCTGCCCTTCGGCCTGCCCGGACTTCGCTTCGTGGCGGTGGTGGCGGCTCCGGCGATCAGAGCACGGGCTTGTTGGAGTTGGGCAATTTCGGCATCAATTAGGGTGATGAGATTTTCCATGCGGGACAGTGTACGCGAGAGCACGAAGTTAGCTCAAATACCCATGCCGACTCCACTGGTCATTCACCCGATTCTGGAGTTCAAAGAAGCTGTCGAACTCTTTCACGGCATCATCGGGTGTTCCGGCTGGCATTACTGACGTGCCCCCGTTCTCTCAACCGCTGATAACTGGAGTTTCCCGGTTTTGGTTTGGCTTCGAGACTGACCCGTAGCCGCCGCCGTCGTGGCTGTGTAAATGTGGGAAGCGTTCTGTGCTTTCCACATTTGCATAGCCTGCTTGCCGGAACTCCTCCGGCGTCCTGTAATCGAGTGAGCTGTGCGGACGCTCACAGTTATACTCCTGCCGCCAGCTTGCCAGGGTACTCCTTACATCGTTGAGCGTGCGGAACCAGCTTGCGTTCAGGCACTCGTCGCGCAGCCTTCCGTGGAAGCTCTCCACATGGCCATTTTGCATGGGCCGGCCTGGCTGGATGTGCACCAGACCCACCTTCCAGTCCTCCGCCCAGCCCAGCATGCGGCGCGAGGTGAACTCCGGTCCGTTGTCCGAGCGCAGGTTCTCCGGCCGGCCACGCTCTCCGATCAGCCTCTCCAGCACGCGCGTCACACGCCCGGATCCCAGGCAGGTGTCCGCCTCCAGAGCCAGAAACTCACGCGTGTAGGCATCGACGATACTCAGGATGCGCACCATCCTTCCCGTGGCCAGGCCATCGACGATGAAGTCCATCGCCCACTCCTGGTTGGGCCGGTTCAGTCGCGGCGTCAGCGCCTGATCTCGCACCAGACGCTTGCGCTTCCTGCGCCGGACCGACAACCTCTCCTCCAGATACAGCCGCTAGACTCGTTTCACGTTCACCTCGTGACCGCGACGGCTCAGCAGTGCATGCAGCCGTCGATAGCCATAACGCGGCTTCTGCCGAGCCAGCTTCACCAGTGCCTCGCGCAGTTCGATGTTGCGGTCTGGCCGAGGCTCATACCGGTAGCTCGACCGCTCCACGCCCAGCAGCTTGCAGGCCGTGCGTTCGCTCAACCGGAACTCCGCTGAGACGAACGCCACCTCTCCTCTTAGACCGGCAAGCTCCAGCCGTTTTTTCGGATCACAGCCTTCAGTGCTTCGCCATGCAGGCTCAGCTCCGCCACCAGCAACTTCAGACGGCGGTTCTCGTCCTCCATCACCTTCAGCCGTTGCGCCTCGCTCACTTCCATGCCGCCGTACTTCGACTTCCATCCATAGAACGTCGCCGCGCTGATCCCATGCTCCCGACAAAGCTCCGCTGTCTTCACCCCGGCCTCATGCTGCTTCAGAATCCCGACGATCTGCTCTTCCGTGTACCGGCTCTTCTTCATACTCCGTCCTCCCGCTTAGATTACGAGAGAGCTCCAGCTTCAACTGGTCGAGTTTTCCGGGGGCACGTCAATACGACTCCAGTGCTTATGCGCCTTTGCTCGCTATAGACAACCCCTGTATCTATGCGCCCTTCAGCGAGCTAACAAGCCAGTGTTTCTGCGGGTTCCGAGCATATCACCTATCATGGCCAATAACTACGCGAATTAGTGGAGCTATTGACTTCGGTGTAGCTCTTTGCTATACTGAAGTTGCAGTCAAGAAATTGACGTAGCTGGCCTGACCGACGCCTCGTCTACAAGACGGTCTCCAAACTGACAATTTGTAATGTTGATCCGCAGATGGGATTCCCTCGCGTGTCGATACTTGCGCCTAACACCGTAGAACATTGATTCAAGAAATGAATCATTATGGCAGTGAGGAAAGCGAAGGCTAACAGGTGATTGACAAATATGGAAACGAGATTCACGAAGGTGATACTGTTCTGTTCACAAGGAATGGTGTTGAGTTAGGGAACCTCTGCACAAGCCCGCATCCCGCGTCATTGTTGAATAAACTATAAGCATGAAACGAAGGGCGCGTTTTCAGCAAACTCTGGCATCGCAGGCGAGTTTTGCCAAGTATGGTCGCAAGAGTAA
>JBAUBR010000238.1:0-15702 GCA_049676965.1 Occallatibacter sp. | reverse complement strand
CTTCGGACCCGATGAGCCGCAAATGTCCTTGCTTGAACCATCCGCTGTATCGCGCCGCCTGCAAGAGGTACATTCAGGCGCTGGCGCATGAGTTTCACGATCATCCGGCGGTGATCGGCTGGCAGCTGGATAACGAGATCGAATTCGTGGACCAGATCATCTGCTATAACCCGGCGTGCGAGCATGCGTGGCGCGAGTGGCTGGAGCAGACGTTTCATACGCCGGAGGAGTTCAACGAGAAGCTTGACCTGGTTGACTGGGGCATGAAGATTCAGTCGTTCGATGAGGTGCCGCAGCCGCGGCGCGGGGTGGAGGGCGGACAAGCGAATGTGCGCGAGCAGTTGCCGGCGCTATCGCTGGCCGAGTTTCATTTCCGGCGCGACACGATTCTCGGATTTCTCGCTGAGCAGGCTTCTCTGATTCGCGCTGCGGGCGCGCAGCAGTGGATTTTGACTGACTGGAATCCCCTGTGGACGGCGATTGCCGACGATCCCAAGGCGCAGGCCTTCATGTCGATTGCGGGACTGAACTACTACCAGGACAGCACAGACAAACAGGAGAGCTGGGACGACGCACCGTGGCATCTCGACATGCATCGCTCCTGTTACGGCAAGGGCCGGTTCCTGGTGACCGAGACGCACATCGGCGTGGCCGGAGGAACTGCGATGTGGGACCCAGCGCCGAGCCGGGAGCAGTTTCGCATGTGGGACCTGCAGCTGGCGGCGTTTGGCGCATGCGGCATGATGTACTGGTCGGGTAACCGCTGGCGCGGCGGACACTGGCCGAACTGGGGCGGGATGATGGATTGGTCGGGCCACGCAGAGCCGGATACTGAGTGGGCCGCGGAGCTGGGAGCGTTCTTCGAGAAGTGGGGGAAGACGCTGCTGGAAAATCCGGTGGCGAGCCGCGCCGCGGTGTTGACGGACTTCGATAACCGCGCCGCGCTTGAAGTCTATCCGCACATTGCCAACAGCCGTTCGGTTTTTGCTGAGACTTTTGCGGCGCTGCATCGCCTGGGCATTGGGACCGACACCGTAAACTCAGCGCAGGCCGAGCGGGCTGAGAGCTTCGCGAAGTACGATCTTGTGGTGCTGGCCGCGACGACCGCACTCGACGATGACGCGGCCGTCGATGCGATGCATAAGTACGTGCTGCAGGGCGGCACGCTGATCGCTACGCCGTTCACGGCGTACATGGATCGCAACGGCATATTTCGCGGCGACGGTTTCGGCGCCAATCTGGCTGCGCTTACCGGCGGCTTGGCGCGGACTGTGCGCTGGACCGGCTCGCCCAATAAAGGCAACAAGCAGCAGCTTTTTGTGAACTGGAGCGGAGCGGGAATGAGCGGCCACTCCCCTGCTGGCCTTGACGGCTATATGGAGTATCTGGAGATCAGCGGGCCGGACACCGACGCCATCGCTGTTTTTGCGAGCGACCAGCAGATCGTCGACGGCAAACCCGCGGCCACGCTGCGCAAGGTGGGCCGCGGGCAGGTAATCAAGCTTGCATTCTGGCCTGCCGACGATAGTTTCCTCGCTCTCATTAGCAACGTCTGCCCCTCGGTCCACAACCTGCTGGCCGCTCCCCTGCCCGACGGCGTGCTGGCAGTGCCGCGAACCGACCACAGCCTGTTCGTAATCAATGTGACCTCGCAGCCGAAGGCTTGCTCGTTCCATTCCAATTCGACCGATCGCATCTCGCAACGCACCGTTCCCACAAGTCCGACCCTGAAACCTTACGAAACCCTTTGGCTCGATGCCAAGTCGACTGCCTGATCCATCCCCGGTCCACGCCGTCATCCTCAGTGGGTTGCGCCTCGCGAAAATATTCGCT
Source organism: Occallatibacter sp. (assembly GCA_049676965.1). Taxonomy (GTDB): domain Bacteria; phylum Acidobacteriota; class Terriglobia; order Terriglobales; family Acidobacteriaceae; genus Telmatobacter. The sequence continues at coordinate 13,869 of JBAUBR010000238.1, read as the reverse complement.
GCGATTTAGAATCACCTGCGGCGCAGAAATCGTGTCGAAAGGCTTGCAGTGCGATGAGAATTTCGAGTGACCGGTTTGCGTGTCTTTGCCCGCGTCAGTGGCTGCGGGGTTCCGCACGGGGCACGCCGGCTGTGTGGAGACTTTTCATCGCAATTGCTTTGCTGATTGTTGCGACGTCGGCTTACGCAATGCCGCCGGACGATGTTGCGACGCTGTTGAAGACCGCAACCGCTCTTCAGCAGCAGGGTGATTATGCCCACTGCATTCCGATCCTGAGGCGGATCCTGCAAACATCGCCCCGGAATTACGCTGCCAACCTATGGCTGGGCGAGGACCTGCTTCTCATTGGGAGTGTTCGCGACGCCTTGGGGCCGCTGCAGGCGGCATCCGCGGCGCGGCCTGAAGATGGCGCTGCGCAACTATACCTGGCGGAGGCATTCACCAGGCTCGGCGATTTTTCGATGGCTGCGGAAGCATTGAATTCCGCGCGCGCGCGAGCTGGCCAAACCGAGCAGTTTCTTGTAGCGTGGGCCCGCTTCAGCCTGAACCGCTTCAGCGCCCTGGGAAGCTCCCTGCATACCGTCAGGGGCGGCGAGGGAACGGAGCTCCGCTTTGAAGCAGCCGGCCGCCCGGAAGGAAGTGAAGACAGGGAGTCGCTGCTGCAGCAGTCCGCCAGCGCGGATGCGGAGCAGCGCGGGATTTGGGGAGAGCTGGGTTTGGCGCAACTGGAGACGGGCAAGCTACCGCAGGCACAAAAAAGCTTGATCGAGGCGCAGAGACGGGACCCCCACGGGGCGGAGACGCTGCGGCTCGAGGCGCTGTTCGCAGGCATCCAGCATCGCTGGTCCGAGGCGGAAACGCGATTGTCGGAGCTGGGGGCGCGATCGCCGATTGAGTTAAAGCGAGCGTTGGCATTTTGGCCTCGATCTCTGGTCCCGGGCCCCGAGGTCACTGCGAAAGTGTGGGATTGTCTGCGCGATCGTGCAGCAGCCTGTCAGTTGACTTCAGCGCAGCCGCGGGGCGGCGCGGGCCTGAGCGCAAGAGATCTTTATGCGGAAGGACGATGGGAACAGCTGGTCGCGCTTCCCGCTGTCAGGTTGGCCGATCATGCCGAATCGCTTTGGCGAGGCGTGGCGCTCGCCAAGACCGGCGATTGTCCGCGGGCTATTCCATCGCTCGAATCGGGGTCGATTGTGGACCTGCGTGCAGGGTGTTTCTGGCTGAAAGTTTGTTATGCAAGCGAGATCGAACAGACAGCTGCCCGGCTGAGAACCAATCAGGACGAGGCCGCGATTCATGAATTGAACGGGGATGTGATGCTGCAATTGCACGGCGATGCCGCGGCTGCTGAGAAACAATATGCTGAAGCTCTGAAGTCCCGGCCAAAGGATGCGCGCCTGCTGGCAAAGCTGGCCGATGCATCTATGCGTGTTGGGGATACGGCGCAGGCGCAGTCGGCCGCGCGAGCCGCACTGGCTGTGGATCCCCACGAGACATCGGCCCTGCAGACACTGGCTCTGACGGCGATGAGCGAGCGGGACTATGCCGGGGCCCTTGTGCCGCTGAAACAACTGCTGGCTATCTCACCGAAAGACGGATGGACGCAAGTGCAGCTCGGCGTGGCATACGGCCAACTGGGGCATGCCGAAGAGGCGCTGCACTACCTTGAACCAGAATTATCCGCCGGCTATCCGGACCCGAAGGGTTCTCTTCACGCGATGCTGGCGAGCGCCCTTCGCAAAATGGGCCGCGACGCGGAAGCGAAAAAGGCGGCCACGGAAGCAGCCAGGTTGGCTAACTTATCGCAGGAAAGCGGCGAGCCTGGGAATAGCTATTCCCCACAGTAGGCGTCCCGTCATGTTGGGGAGCGCGGCAATCATCTGACTTACCTGCCGCGATTTGGTATTCACTCCTATTGACTTTTGTATAAATAAATTCGATTACTCATTGCATCCTCCGGTAGCTTGTTATTAGCTAGATAAATCGAGTGCTCGCGACGCTTGTTTCGAGCATTATAATTCTCATAACTATTCTCTTGACAAGTGCCGAGGATGTCGGGTTAAATATACCTTCCCATTTGAACAATCGACCCAGATGTTTCCGAGGGCAGGGATTGTGACATCGTTGCTGAGCTATCCGCATCTTCTAGAGCAGTTTCCATATACCCTATGAGAAAGATTTTTGTGGGAGCGCTGTCACGCCCGTTGGCATGTCGATTCTGCCGTTCATTCGCCAATCCATCGATCACTCCGGAGAATCGGGTGCCCGGCCTTGCCGGAGATTTAACGTCATTCGAACTGTCCACCAAAAACCGAGGTGATTTGTGCTTGTGAATGGACAAGCTTCAAAAGCTTGGATCGGCGTGCTTGCTGCCTTGACTTTTTCTTTAGCGTAGCCGCGGCGAACGCGCAGAACAAAGTGATCTTGAGCCAGACCACCGATCTCGGGCCGTTCTCGGGCAGCACGGTGTCCAGCTCCAATCCGGTGGGCGGCAACATGGCCGTGACTCCCGACGGCGACGCCATTCTCAGCACGACCACTGGGGGCACGATTCTGCTCTACAACAGCAGAACCGGGAAACAAACGGTGTTGGCGAAGCCCAGCGGCCAAACCGGAGCGGTAGCGACGAACGGCAACCTGTTTATCGCGCTGAATTACGGTGGCGGGGCGGTTGTGACGCTCCCTTTAGGTACACCTTTTACCAACCTCAGTTTTAACACGCCGTCCTGCAACGAGAGCGCGGGGGAGTGCGTGATGACGACCGTAACGGCGGGCGCCAATTTCCCCATCGTCTCCATGGCATTCGATGCCCAGGGCGATCTTTTTTACGCTATTCAGGCCGATTCTGTGCTAGCCAGCACAAGCGGCATCTCCTATCCGAATTCCATCTGGGAATGCAATACATCCTGCCTCCTCGATGATGGCGGACCAGCTTCGGTCATGATCTACCAGGAGCCGGCTCCGACCACCTTCCTCGGCTCACCGTTTCAGCTCACCCTGGGCGGCCTGGCGATCGATCCTTGGGGCAACATTTTCTTCACCGATGGATTCGTCGATGGTACGGGCGATGCGAACAAGGGCAACATTTATCAAACCTTCCTGAAAGAGCTGCCGCTTGTTTCAGGAAAATATGCCACCACGCCGACCACTCTCGTTACCAACGACCAATCCGCCGCTCCCGGACCGTCTGTCGACGCAATCACCAGCGTCAACGTGGACGCGAGCGGCACGGTCTACTTTTCCGACCTTGAAAACGGCATCGCCGCCATCCCCAACAATGGCACGGCTCTCACAGAATCGGGCGCGGCTTCGACCATGTACCTGGTGTCGCTGCAGGGATTCAAGGAGTTTGCTTTAGGCCTTGATGGCGCCATCCTCGGAAGCGCGCACAGTAACGCCGACAACAGTGACGCTGAGATGCTCACCTATGTGAATAGTGCCAGGGCAACGGCGTCACCCGTCGGCGTCAAGGCAACTTCGAATCTTGCCGTCGTGGACAACCTCGCCGACTGTACGACTCCTCCGGCCATCAATATCACCACATCGCAGAACGGAGCCGCGTCCAACGAATTCTCGGCGGCCGTCTCCGGCAGTTGCAGCAACACATTTACCGGCGGTTCGCAATATGCCGTCTCGCTCCAATTCGATCCAGCCGATGTGGGCGAGCGCTTAGCGGTGTTGACGGCGACCGACACCACCAACGCGAGCAGCGTCACGTCAACTGTTTCAGGCGTGGGACAGGGCCCGCTGGTGGCCCTCGATCCGGGAGTTACGACCTCCTATTCAACGTATACAACGGGATTCACGGCTCCCAATACGGTCTCGGTGGATGCTGCGGGAGACCTGGCCATCGCCGACCCAAGGGCCGGCAAGGTCTATGAGATCGTTCACGGGACAAGCACGTTGACGCCGGTCGGTAATTTCGAGGTCCCCTATGGCGCTGCCTTCGATGCGAATGGAAATCTCTTCGTCTCCGATGGTGAGGCCAATGAGATTGAGGAGATTCCGAATGTCAACGAAACCTTGAATACGGCGGGACAAACCACGATCGTTGCCAATACCGTCTTGTTTGGCAGTAAGCCCCTAGACACCCCGGGCTGCCTGGCGTTCGGCCCGGACGGCCTGCTGTACATCTCCGACACGAACAACAGCCGCGTCGTCTCGTACAACCTGACTACCGGAGCCACGGCCGATCGCGCAGAGGCCTCCCTGCCCAGGGGTATCGCCGTGGATGCCTCTGGCACACTCTACGTGGCCGACCAGCTAAACGCGTTTGAGATCAATGGGGGATTCGGGGCGTCTTACGGCTGGTTCGTGGCTGGTAGTGGGGCAAACGCGTTTCCGGAAGGTATCAGCATACCCTGGGGAGTGGCGGTCGATGCCTCAGGGAGCGTGTTCGTCTCTGACGCAGTTTCGGGAAACATCGTGCGCGTGCCCAACGTGGGCGGGACATTGCAAACGGCAAACGCGATCACGGTGGCAACCTACCCGGATGGCGTTTACGGAATTGCGCTGGATTCTGCCGGTAACCTCTACGCGGTCGACGAGAATGCGGCAACCGTATATGCAGTGCAGCGGACCGCGGCTTCAGTCAACTTCGGCAGCGTGGACGATAACTCCAGCGTCGCCTCGCCGATCTACGTCGAGAACGCAGGCAACATGGCGCTAACATTCGGCAGCCCTCTGGTCACGGCGCCATCGAACTCCAACTTCAAGCTGGGAGTCGGAGGATGCACAGGCACGTCGCTTGCGGTCGGCGTCGCCTGCGGTCTTTCGGCGGACTTCGCTCCGGCGAACGCAACTCCCGCAGGCGTTCTGACCGCAACCTCCACGCTCAGCTCCAACGCACTGAACGCGCCCTCGGCGACCCTCTCGTTCAGCGGTACGGCGGTGTTTGAGAGCCCGAAGTCGCAGACGATCAGCTTCACGCCGCCGGCGACCGTTGCTTTCACAACCACTCCGATCACACTTTCGGCAACGGCTACCTCAGGGCTGCCGGTGACGATCGCCCTTGTCTCCGGGCCCGCAACGCTGAGCGGGAACAAGCTGACGCTTACAGGACTCGGAACGGTCGAACTGACCGCCAACCAGGCAGGTAACTCTTCGTATCTGGCCGCGCCGGCAGTAAGGGCCACCATCGCGGTCACCAAAGGCGCTCAATCGATCACCGGATTCAAACCGCCGGCGAACGTCGCCTTTGGCGTGGGACCGATTACATTGAGCGCCAAGGCGACCTCCGGTTTGCCAGTTACATTTGGGCTGACATCCGGGCCCGCGACCCTCCACAAAGATGTGCTCACGATCATGAGAATTGGGAAAGTAAAGGTGGCGGCCAACCAGAGTGGCAATGCGAATTACGATGCAGCCGCCCAGGTTGTGGCTACAATCACGGTTAGCAAGGGTTCGCAGACAATTTCCTTCAAGCCGCCGGCAACGGCAAGCTACGGAGAGACAATCAAGCTCACCGCGAAGGCTACCTCGAACTTGCCCGTGAAGTTCAGCCTCATCTCAGGGCCGGCGAAACTCGTTGGGGACGAACTCACCATCACGGGCGCGGGCGCTGTCAAGGTTGGGGCAAACCAGGCGGGCAACGCCGATTTCGACGAAGCGCCGGAGGTAATTAAGAAAATAACAGCGGGGTCGGCTACCCTTGTCGTCAAAGCGAATAACTTGACGATAACCGAGGGCTCAGCCGTTCCACAGCTCACTTACACCATTACCGGGTTCGCGGCGGGAGATAAGGAAGCAAATGTGGTGAGCGGCTCGCCGACTTTGACAACCACCGCGACCTCGAACTCCAAACCCGGTAAGTACACGATCACGGTGAAACAGGGACACCTGGGGATCAAAGCCAAATACACGGCGTTGTACTCGTCTAAGTTCGGCACGGTGAACGGGACGCTCACGGTCAAGACGAAATAAGAATGATCGCATCCCTCCAACACGGCCTCGGGATTTCCGTCGCGGGTTGCCGAGGCCGAGATTTATGAGGTCGTTCTCGTAACCGGGCGCTCGGCTGGCGCGTCCGACGCGTACTGGTTCCTTGCGCACCAATCGCTCCAGCGCCTCGACTCCGAGGGCAACCTCACAAAGACCGATGCTCATCATCGGTGTAACCTATGCCTCCAAAGATCAGAATACGGGGATGAGCGTTGAGTGCGTGACGCGAGAACTGCTCCACGGAGCGCGGCGGAGTGAATTTCTGCGCGTTTCATAGCGCGCCGATTTTAGCACTCGATCCCTCTCCGATATCATTCGGGAATGGTTCGATTCAGGAGCGGACAAGTGATCTCACGACGCGATTTTCTCGCAACAGGTGCAATGGGAGCACTCGCCATGGCATCGTCTCGATTGGCCACGGCCGAGGCGGAAGGCGCGAACAGATTCGGCGTTCAGCTCTACGTTGTTCGCGCGCTTCTGGCCAAGGATTTTGACGGAACGCTGGCAAAGGTCGCAGCCATAGGAATCAAGGAAGTTGAATTCGCGGGTTTTTATGGCCGCACGGCAAAGCAAATCCGCGCCAGCTTGTCGAACGCCGGGCTCAGGGCGAGCGGCGCTCATTGTTTGTTGGCGAGCATGTCCGACGACGAGGTTCGCCGCACGATCGATTTCTGCCACGAAGTGGGCATGCCTTACATGATTGCCGCCGTACCGTCGATCAGGCCCGCTGCTGCTTCGCCCGCCACCGGCTCGGGCTCCGGCAAGGCCGCGTCGGGCAATCCATTCGACCACATCGACCTTGAGGATTGGCGCTGGAGCGCGGAGCGATTCAATGCGATCGGCGCTCGTGTACGGGATGCGGGAATGCGGTTTGCCTACCATAACCACAACATCGAGGCGCAAAAGTATGGCGACATTGTCGCGTTTGATGAGATGCTCCGCCTGACCGACCCGGCGGTGGTGGGCATTGAATTTGACACGGGCAATTTCATTGCCGGCGGCGGCGATCCATATCCTTACCTCGAGAAATACCGCCATCGATTTGAACTCGCCCATGTGAAGGAATGGGTCACGCCGTTTGCCCCGACCTTCACGAACAACTTCCCTAAGTACGCACCTTTCGGTCAAGGGACGACAGATTGGAAAAAGCTTCTCGACGCACTGAAGAAGGCTGGCGTGAGAGAGATCTTTATCGAGCAAGATGGCACAGCAAGCGGGGACGAATTGGGGGCTGTCCGGCAGGCATATCAGTTCCTGTTGCAGGTCTGAGGCGCTTTGTGCAAATTCTGCGTTCGTCCACGCGTGGGAAAATCGCGTGATCTCCCCAGGCGCGACGACTCGGACAAACGAAAAGCCTGCTGGATAAGCAGGCTTTAGCGTAAGTTTGCTGGTAGCGCTACCGGGAATCGAACCCGGGTTTTAAGATTGAGAATCTCACGTCCTAACCCCTAGACGATAGCGCCACTATTTTCAACAACTTACCGATGTTTTCAGGCTTCCTAGCACTCATACTAGCGCTAATGCTAAAATCCATTCCATTGGAGACGGCCGCGGGGCTGCTCTTCCTAGCACTCTTACTAGTAAGGGCGGCAGGGCTCAAGGAGAGAACGGAATGGAGACGAAGCGTCATTCGGTAAACCTTAAACAGTATCGCAAGGTGAACGGAAAATGGCAATTCGTGCCCGTCGCTCGCGACGCTAAGGGAGCGCCTGATCCGCGCCTTGTCGTCATCGATGGAGAGCCGACCAGCTCGAAGGGCGGCACCTTCTACCTCGAATTCAAACATAATGGAAAACGCCGGCAAGAATCCATCGGGACGGTTCCGAGAGAGGCCCTCGAAGCCTGGCGGACGAAGTGCGCCGTCCTGACCGGATTGATTGAGCCCGAGGATGAGCCGGAGGTGGTCGAGCGAGGATTGACGATCGAGCAGGCAATCGAAAAGTACCTGGTCGAGGTGCAAGCCACGAAAGGCGTGAAAACCTTCCGCCAGTACCGGAATGAATTGGAGTGGTTCCGGAAGCACTCCAAAAAGCGGTACGTCTCGCAACTGAGCCGGAGCGATGCGATGGCTCTGTTTGCGCAGGGGCGCAAAGAACTGGTGGACGGCAGGCCGCTTAACCAGAAAACGATCAACCGCCGCGTGATCATTATGCTCCACGCCATGCGCAGCCAGGGCGCGGTGATCATCATGAACAAGGGCGACTGGCCCAAAACCATCGAAAAGAAGGTGGAGATGTACCAGCCAGAAGAACTGAAGCCGTTCTTGGCTGCCTGCGATCCCGAAGAGCGACTCATCTTCCAGGTCTTCCTCTGTACCGGGTTCCGCGAACGGGAGGTGGCCAACCTTGCCTGGACGGACATCAATTGGAAGGAAGGCAAGCTCGCGGTCTCTGCCAAGCCCGAACGCGGCTTCACGCCCAAGAGCTACGAGGAACGCAGTGTCCCCATCCCGATGGCGCTGATTGAGGCTCTTCGGGACCGCAAGCGAAACAGCGGCTCGCTTCTGGTATTCCCTACAGAGCCGCACCCGACGCGGCCAGAGTACGGCAAGGGCGACAGCCCCCACGGTCACTTGCTGGAGTTGTGCAAAGAGATCGCGTTCCGCGCCGGCCTGAATTGCGGGCACTGCAAGGGCGACTACACCGTCTACGTGCTGAACAATGGGGTCCGGAGCACGGCGAAGCGGGCCTACAAGTGCGACACCTCACCGCGCTGCGCAAACTGGTACCTGCACAAGTTCCGCCATACTTTTGCGACCAACATGCTCCAATCCATTGATATCCGAAGCCTGCAGATCATACTCGGCCACAAGAACATCTCAACCACAGAGAAGTATTTGAAGTCTCTGCGCCTCGACCAGCTCCGCGACAAGATTGAGTCTTCGGCGCTCGCCGCATACGTTTAGGCCGTCTGTTACGGCTCATTGTTATCCGGCTCATACCCACTGTAATCGTCATCTTGAGCATAGTAGTCAGCTGCGTCGTAAATCGAGGTAGTCTTAAAGGCATCGCCAAGGCCACATGCAGCGAGCTGGGGCAAACCAGAGATTTTTATGCCGCATGCAATGCATTCAAATTTGGATGGTAGCTTTTGTTGGACTTCGGTGATTTCGTCACCGTCAATGGTCCTGATCGGCGCATCAATCGGCGCCCCTGAAAGAAGTGCGTCACATCCGCAGGCCGGACACTTCACACGGTGCCCTGTTTGCTTCGTCGCCCAAATCGATGCTTGCCTTGCCAAGAGCAGCCTTTCTGCAGCCTCTTTAGCTCCCCACACTGCTCCATGCGCGCCGATGGCTTTCGCGACTGCCTTGGCGGAATCGTCAAGTGAAGCAGCGATCATTTCGATTGCGATTTGAGCAGTTCTTTGGCCCACGAAGTTCTCCAGTGTTTCCCCAATGGAGGTTAAGAGCACCTGACAGGTCCGGTAATACAGTGGTAGCCAACTGGAGCTTTTGAGTCCGTCGAGTGGACTGCTACCCGAATGCAACTCCTCATTTCGGCGCGAAATATGTGCCTGTGCAAACCCACCAATTTCCGGAGTGAATCCTGGAACTATCTCCTGAAGCCGAACTATAACCTGCGAGATATCTACAGAACGCGGCACGAACTTCGCCGCTTTGGGTGCCATTCCAAGCGCGTGAAGAGTGTTGTTCCAGTCCTTCGGATCCGCCAAGAGGGTCGGGCTAATATGTGCAAGCGTCGCTCTGGCGAGAAGTTCCAGCGCAAGGGTCGACCAAAGCACGAACCGCCAATCATCGTGGGCGAACGCCTGCATCTGTTCGACATATAGCTGCCCCTTTGCCAGGAGCGCATCTTTTGACCAGCCTCCGGGAACCTGCGTCGGATCAATGTTCATGTGAGCTCTCCAAAATAGGCGCGTTCAATACGCCTGTCGGCCTGGGATGCCGAAACGGGTGATCTTCCGTGTAGAAGCCGCCAATTGTCGATGATTAAAGTGTCTCCTTTGTCAGCTAGCACGACCTCTTTGGGTTGCGCAAAACCCAAGATGACGCCAATTGCATCGAAGAGCTTCGAACTTTCTTGACTAGCGGGTGAGATAAACAGGCTATCCCACCTGATGGCTGACAATCCGAACCCACGATTCTCGAGGAGGCGAAGCAGTGGGCGGCAGCCCTGGATTGGGCGGCGAGGTCGGAACAGAGCCCTATTCAGGGCCGTGACCCCAAATTGTTCGATGAGGAGGGCGGAGTCCAAAAGGCGCGTTCCAACGGAACTGCTGGGTCCAGAGCATCGGAGAGCTAGATACCGCGGGGGAACATACCAGTGTGCAAGGTCGGTATGGAGTGGAAAGGCATTCCAGCCAAAGTTTCCACTATACGTGTTTGGCGTCGAATTCGGAATTATCCTTGGGGCTAAAATCTGGATTGGATTAAGTCCGGGCAATCGACTAATTTCACCGAAAGCGGACAGCGCCTCGAAACTTGGCCTTCCCGGGAAATGCGCACGAATCAAAGCATAGCCTTGCGAATCCATTTCCCCACGAACTTCAGGACTCAAGGGCGCCATGTTCTCCAGTCTAGCGCCAATCACTGATCGTCAATGCGCGGCGCTTTCTCGGGCCGCGTATCCATGGTTGCCTGCAACACGAGAGTTGATTCCCAGTCACCGACCGCCAAGGTTGTAATTGACATACGTTTGGCGATACCAGCACAATTCGCATTTTCAGCATCAACTTGGATCAGCTCAGCAACGACTTTGGAACGGGATCCTTCAATTCGTTATGCGGTCTTCAGACGTCTGGCGGCCGTGGCCAGAGATGGCTCCTTCTTCGACAGCCATAATGCCAGCACCGATGGATCGAAGCACCGCGAGCCGCCGATCATCAACGACGGAATCTTCCGACTCTCAGCCATGCGGTAAATGGTGAATGTGGACTTGCCTAAAAGCTCCGCCACGTCACGAACCGAAAGCAGCCCGCGAGCCGATTCGAGAGCAAGCAAGATGTTGAACATTTCAGGTTCGCCCGTTTGCTGATTGCTCGAATTGGCGGTGTGGATCGGAACCTCTGAAGCTGGAGGGAAGGCGGAAGTGTGGCGTGGCCTGACCGAATTTCGCATGGGCTAAATCTCCATTCGGCTCGGTGGGCGAGCCTTGTGGCAACTCTGCCTATTTTCCGCCTCGCTGTCCAATGCCATGTTGATGGTGCGTGATAACAGCCATGCATCACATCGCCTTTAAGGGGCTTTGCGGGAGGAATCAAACTTGACAACAGCCTGCAATCCTTAAAGAATTGTGGAAAAGGGGCACGTTCAGTGGAAAACTTGGACGTTCTTGGAAGATTTTGTTAAGCCTGGCGCCAATCGGTCAATGGAGGCAATCTTCCCATGCGTCATCGTCCTTCACTCGAACTCAACCATCTCCGCACAATCGTTGTTCTTGCCGAAGAATTGAACTACCATCGCGCTGGCCGGAGGGTCGGACTAAGTCAACCCGGCGTGACTCGCGTAGTAGCCAGAGTAGAACAGCATGTGGGTGCATGTCTCTTTGAACGAAGCCACAGCAAACGCCAAAGCGTTTCACTTACTGATGCGGGCAGAACGTTTGTCGAGCGTACCAAGGTGGCCCTAGCACATTCAGAGAGAGCATTCCTGGCTGCCCGCGACAGTCAAAGCGGAATAGAGCGAGAGATTGTGGTGGGGCGATCTCCACATATCGATCCGCGATTAGTCGATATTTTCCGCTCGATGGAGCTCCCTCTCTATCCAAACCTGCGTGTTCATCTGCAGACCGCGTACGCTGGCGAGCTTCCGGGCTATGTGCGCTCAGGAGAATATGATCTCGCAGTCATTACAAATCCACCCGACGACCCGCTTCTTACATCCACGCTTCTCAGTAGCGCGCCATTTGCTGTCGTGGTACCCGAGAACCATCGATGCGCGAAGAGCAAAATCGCTAGGTTGGACCTTCTGAAATCGACGCCTTGGATATTCTTTGATCGGCAGGTTCATCCAACGCTATATGACACATTTCTGGATCGCGCCCGCAATCTCGGTGTTGGTCCGGAACGCATTTACCACATCGCCGGCGCAGAGGAAGCGTGCAGGTTAGTGATCCAAATCGGCGGAGCCGCCTTCTTGTCGCCACGCGGCGCGGCGAGCGCAGCAAAAGACGGAGTGGCCATTTGCACTCTTCGGGAAGAAGACCTCTCGCTGAATACGCACCTGGTAGCCCGCGCAGAGAATGGCTCGAAGGTTTTAGGCGAGTTTGTTCGGAGTTTCGTGAAGCGCTTGAAGCAAGCCGGTCTCTACGAGCCCTTGGCTTCGGAACCTGCGAGCCATGCCCATTGTGCTGCATGATGCTGGCGAGCAAACCATTTTCAGCTTTCAACCCAGCGTCTAAATGGCGCACGCAATTCTGTACAGGCAGATTCGGAATGGGGCTTCGATCTCTGTTGCGGGGTTATCGGATACCGTGGCAGGCTCATTCAGACTCCTCTTCGGACGCATCGGGAGCCTGGAGCATGAGGCTCCACTCGTGGAGCTTTTGCTGCAAGACGGCCTTGGGGATCATCTGGGTTTCGTATTGGGCAACTAGCGCGGGGGAGAGGTGGCGGCTCATGGCGTATTCCACGACCTCATCATTCTTGCTGCGGCAGAGCAGGACGCCGATGCTGGGGTTTTCGTGCGGGCGCTTACGGTCGCGATCGAGCGCCTCCAAATAAAAGGCTAGCTTGCCCAGGTGCTCGGGCTCAAAGCGCACCGCCTTCAACTCGAACGCCACCAGACATTGCAGGTCGCGGTGGTAGAAAAGCAGATCGAGTTCAAAATCCTGATTGCCCACGTGCACGCGGACCTTTTCGCCGACAAAGGCGAAGCCGTCGCCAAGTTCCATGAGGAATTTGCGCAGATTGCGCAGGAGGCTGGTTTGCAGGTCGGCCTCGCTGTGACGCTGGGGCAGGTCAAGGAAATCGAGCAGGTAGCTGTCCTTGAAGACGCCGGTTGCGTCCTGGGGCAAAAGTCGCGGCAGTGCTGCGAGTTTCTTGTCCGACAGGACAGTTCGCTCGAAGGCCGCGGTTTTGATCTGGCGGGCAAGCTCCCGCGAACTCCACTTCGCTTTCACCGCCAGCCTCAGATAGAACTCGCGCTCTTCCGGCCGTTTGTTCTGCTCAAGAATCATGAGGTTGTGCGTCCATGGCAAAACTCGCAGCAGTGCTGCGAGTTTTGGCTGATCGGCGTAAACATCGTAGAACTGTTTCATTCGCCATAGGTTAGATGCGGAGAACCCCTTGAGATCTGGAGCCTGTCTGAGGAGCCAATCGGACAGCTCCCGGACCACCCCTTTGCCCCAACCTCCTTCGGCCACTCTGCCGGACAAGTGCGCACCAACCGCCCAATAAGTGTCAATCAACGCAACGTTGACGGCCTTATATGCCTTGGCGCGGCCAGCCCGAATGATGCCAAGCACCTCAGCGAATTCGGAGTCCTTCTTGACCAGTTTGGTGCTCATTCGGGTAGGCCCTCCAGCATGATCATGATCTTGATCTTAGCCGTGACGCCCTTCAGCGCGGCGGCTGAAGACGTAGAAGGGCCGGCTGAAAGGGATCACCTTGCCGCACTCGGACTGTTTGTAGCCGCCACGCAACAGATCGGCAACTGACCAGATAAAGGACGACAAACTCATGAGCAGACTCTGTGAGAGAAAGATGCAGTTTTCACTGCCTCTAATCTTAACTCTGCAAAGTCGCAGATCACTGACGGCGCAAGATTGAGTCCGCCTATCAATGTGTGAAGAGATTGCGAGGAATAGCTCACACGTGAGCCGGACAGTATTGGCATTGCCATGCCCGTCGGGTTCTATAAAAGGGGATGTCAAGTAAAAACACTTCTCCTCAGCCGCGAGGAGGGGATGTTTTTCGGACATCCAGCCCAGCTCGCAGCTCCACGAACTCTTTCCGGAGCGCGGCTCG
>JBAUBR010000237.1:0-7057 GCA_049676965.1 Occallatibacter sp. | reverse complement strand
CATACCACTCTCACAGTTAGAGGCTATCGGCGTGGATGAATCAACCACACAGGCCATCGAAGACTGGCATTACTGGGTCGCCCAAGGCAACAGCTTCTGATTTACGCACCTCTGCCGAAAACACACGCTGCTCCGGTGATCAGAGCGGCGATCCACAGCACGGCGCGCGTGATCTTCGCGCCGGTGGTGGTGCAGGGTTTTCCGATACATCCGCCTTTGGGACGATAGGCCAGCCAGAAGCCCAGCGCTAAGAGTAGGACGGAACCAACTATGAAGTATGGTCGATAGGGTGCGAGCCTCGCAGCAGCCACCACGCCACTCGTTCCGAGGATCGCGATCACGGCGGGGCCAGCACAACAGAAGGTGGTCGCTGTCGCAACTAAACCTGATGCAATCGCACCGAGCGATGAACCTACCACAACAGGAACCTGCTTCATCGCTCTCCACCTCCGTCGTTCGATGCGGACCGGACTGCGGTGCGGATGAGTTCATGAGATGGCGCTCCGCCGGCGTAACATCTGCACATCAGCCCAAAATCCCGTCGATCCTTAGCAGCGGGTTCGATGTCGATGCCGTTCACACGGACAGTAGGTGAGCCAAGGAACTTCACACGTTCGGCCGTCGAAACATCTGGCACCAGAACTTCTCGCAGGTCCGCGCGACAGCCTTCCTCTCGTAAAACCGCGTTGATTCTCTCCACGGTCGGTAGATGATTGGGGCAGTCCTCGAAGTAGAGAACTTCGATCTGCATTGACAGGATTTCCGAGGGCATGGTCATAAGTCGATCCTTCTTAAAACTGTCCTTCTGTACTTGCCGAAAGGGATTTCTGCCAGGCAGGCGAGAGCAGCAACGGCGAGGATGATGTCCAGGAAAATGCCCGGTTGCATCGGCACGAGATGGAAGCCCGATAGAGCGACGTATACCGCCGCCAGCAGAGAGAGCGGCCCCGTTACGTAACAATGGACTCGGCCGCATCGCGCTGCGTTTCGAAGGCAGGCCACGCCCATCACCAGGAGCGCGGGAATCCAGAGCACCAGTCTGGCCCTGTGATAGTGCGAGCCAACCACCAGGGCGATCACGGGGACACCCCACAGCAGCACGGCGCTCCATCCGCGTGCCAGATCGCTCGTTTCGCAGCTTTGTTCGGGCATGAAACACCTCAGTGCCCCTTGCGTCCGTTGGAGCCGGCCATCTGGTTGAGAACCGGACATGCTTTCAGGTTTTGCTCTGGCTGTTGCCGCTTCAAGGCTTGATTGCACTTGCGAAGAGCAGTGTTCAATTGAGTTTCCAGTTTCTCGATCTCCACCTTTTTGTTGCGGACGATCGCCAGCTTGTTCTGTACGAGATCCCTCACTTCCACGCACGCGTCCGCGTGCCTATCCTGGATGGCGAGAAGTTCGCGGATTTCTCCCAAAGAGAATCCCAGGGCCTTGGCGCGTTTGACAAATGCCAGGCGATCGACCGCCCCTTTCTCGAAGTTTCTGTAGCCGGATGCGGTCCTCGATGGCGGAGCAAGCAGTCCTTCTTGCTCGTAATAGCGCACGGTTTCCAGGTTGATCTGGGCGCGCTGCGCAAGCTGGCCTCTTGTCAGTCCTTCCATAACTTCAGCCTAAACCCTGTAGGTGCCTACAGGGTCAAGCGAATCTTGAAGCCTTCTCAAAGGAGCCTATTTCCCCGGAAAGCATGGCTCCGTTCTGTTGGAATCGGCAACCGATCAACGGCATGGCTTGCACGCGGACTCAAAGACCCTAACCATGAGCAGGCCATCGAGGACGATTTACTGGACGGTTTACTGGACGGTTTGCAAGCCCCCCCCGCAGTGGATGCGCGTGGTTGTACGGGACCCGCTCCGAGAGTCAAGTCCGGAAGGATAGCCGGGAAAAGGCAAAAAAGGTTGTTAGGCGGGTTTGTCGCGTCGGCGTCGTTAGCGACCGAAGGGCGCGAACAACCTGATCGATAGTGACTCTCATTTGAGGGTGTATCGTGCGCCGCGTCCTTTGCCGACCTGCACGAGGTAGTGCTGCTCGGCGAGCTTTTTCACATGCGCCTTGATCGTGTTGCGGTTCGCGCTGGTCGCATCCTCGATTTCCTTGACGGTGATCTCGCTACGCGTTTTGGCCAGCTCTACTATCTGGCGGGAAAGAGCGGGCAGAGACGCGCGAAGCGCCTGCTCCTCTTTCACTTTTGCGGCGAGATTGTCTTTCTGCTTTGCCATCGTTTTCAGGAAAAACACGAGCCAGGCTTCCCAGTTCTGTTCTCTCTTGCGAATTGTTTGCTGGGTGCGACGCAGTGCGAGGTAATAGCTGTCCTTGTTTTGTTCTATGACGCCTTCCATCGAGCTGTAGGGGACATAGCCATATCCGGCGCGCAGCAAAAGCAAGGTCGTCAGTACGCGCGAGAGCCTGCCATTGCCGTCTTTGAACGGGTGTATTGCAAGGAATACGACAATGAAAATCCCAATCAGTATCAGGGGATGGTGGCTTTCCTCCTCCACGGACCGATTGAACCAATCGACGAGGTCCGCCATCCATCTGGGAGTTTCAAAGGGAGTCGCGGTTTCAAAGACCACCCCCAGACTCTTGCCGTCAGGTCCGAAGGCCTCGACGTGGTTCGTCACCTTTTTGTAGTGGCCTCGATGATCTTGATCCTTAGAGCTGTACTTGAGCAGCACGCCGTGCAACTGCTTAATGTGATTTTCAGTGGAGGTGATGGCCTCGTAGCCGTCGAAGATCATGTCCATAGCGTCGGCATAGCCCGCCACTTCCTGCTCATCCCGGCTGGCAAAGGTCTTCGTCTTCAGCCCGGACAGGAGCTTCTCCACCTCCGCGTCGCTGAGTTTGGAGCCCTCGATGCGTGTGGACGATCCTACGCTCTCAATCGTGGCAATCCGCCGTAGGCTGGTCAGCCTCTCCGGGGCGAGGGTTTCAATGACCTTCCAGCGGCCTTTGAACTCATCGACGTCGGCAATGAGCTTCAGAATTTCCGGCGTGATCGTGATGTTCTTAATCTCGCGCATCAGTGCAATATCCAATCTTACCCATTTATATCCAATTCATAGCCAAATGCAAGATATATCCATTTTTATCCGTTTGCATCCATTTGGTCTCCGAATGGCACGAGCTCTCCAGCGGAACCGAACGAAGACGAGCATGAAACCGCTCTCTGTAAGAGAGGCGCTCACGCGTGGAGTGCGGCTGCAAATGGTGCCACTAAATGCAAGTTGACTTGAGCTTGGTCCGCGGTTTTGTCCGAAAAATGCCGCATTTTTCGGACAGCTGCTGGCGACGGTGCTCAAAGACTTAAGAATCAATCACAAAGGAGTTTTCATGACAACCGATAGCCAGTCAATCGGTGTAGATGTGACAATAAAATACTTGTCGCTCTGATATGCATTGACTATATTTAACTTGTCATGCAGAACGAGTTCAGAAATCTCCGCTTGAAACAACTGGATCGCGCCTTGGAGCCGTATCGCGCGGCGCGGGAGGTCCCGCGTCCGTCGGGGGGGTGGATACGCACTATCCGGCAGGCGCTGGGAGTCTCCTCGGGTGAGGTGGGCCGGGAGCTGGGGACAAGCCGCCAGCTTCCCCTGCAACTGGAGAAGGGGGAGGCAGAATACCGCATCACTTTGAAGAGCCTGCGCGCCGTAGCCAATGCGCTCGGCTGCGATTTGGTCTATGCCCTCGTTCCGCGCGCTGGCAGTATGCAGGAGTCGATCGAAGACCGCGCGCGCGCTGAGGCGAAGAACCGGGTCCTCAGTGTCGAGCACTCAATGGCGCTTGAGAACCAGGCGGTCGGCAGAATCGATGAAACAGTTGAAACGGAGACGCGCCGCCTCGTCAGAAAACGCACGGCCCGATGACTCTATCTGTTGGTAGTGGGTCACTTTGAATCTCAAACTGGATCAGTCCCTCGTAGCCATATCGCACATGCTCGCAAGCCATTCCTTCACCGTTTGATGGCTGGATTTGGCCGCTGCGTTGATTCTTTTGAAAATTTCAGGAGTCAACTGGACGCTGACAACGTGAACTTTGGCCTCCGGGGGCATGCACTAACCTCTCAGGTGAATTTCGGTCACTCAATCTAAGAAGAGTAGCCAAGAGCACAAGATAAGAATGTACTGTATTGCACATTTGAGGTTAAAGCTGCCAGCAAGGATAGATTCAAACTGACCTACTGCCCGGCAATGAAATCCGATCCGCGTGGGTGCTGTGCATGGTGTCCTCTCAGGACACCGAGTGGAACGTTTTTCCACGTTTTCTGACCCCGGTACGCTCTACGCTTCCTTTCGATGGGAACCGTCTGAGGAGTTGCGTGGAGACCGGGAACACCAAAAATGGGGATGCAGTAACGCTGGAGCGGTACCCAGGCCCCACTCGGTCTTCGGCTCTTGGGAAGCGACTCGACCCCGCCCTCAAGTCGTGGATGGACAATGTCATCATCCCCGCGCTGGTGCGGGAGTATCTGGCAGAAATCGAGAAGCGAAATCAACTTGCAACCACCCGCGTTTCAGAGGTAACGTCCGACAAGGACGGTGAGGAGCCATGATTCTGCGTTGTGCCGCCTATGCCCGCTACTCCAGCGATCTCCAGAGTCCACTTTCGATCGACGACCAGCTTCGCATCTGCCGCGAATACGCGAAGTCTCACGGGTTTGCTTTTCTGGAGGAACACGTCTATGTCGATGAAGCGTTGAGCGGCGTGGGCGCCGACCGTCCGGGGCTGGGACGATTGCTGAATGCTGCGTTGTCCTCTGCCCGCCCCTTCGATGTGATCCTGCTCGACGACAGCAGCCGCCTGGCGCGAAATACGAAGGATGCGTTGGGCATCTTTGAGCGGCTGAACTTCGCCGGCATTCGGCTCATCGCAGTCAGCCAAGGCATTGATTCCGACAACGAACAGGCGCATGTGCTGGTGACGGTTCACGGCATGGTCGACAGCTTGTATGTAAAGGAACTTGCCAAGAAGACCCATCGCGGCATGGAGGGTCGCGTCTTACGAGGGCAGCATACTGGTGGTCGCTGCTACGGCTATGATGCCGTTCCTGTGGACGAAACCACGGCAAGAAAACTGGTTGTCAATTCCAGCGAAGCAGAGATCATTCGCAGAATCTTCGAGATGTCGGCGAGTGGGCAGTCGCTGAAGACGATTGCAAAAACCCTGAATCGTGAATGCGTCCCTCCTCCTCGGCCCAGATCCGGCAATCGACACTCGACATGGAGTCCGAGCTGCATTCGCGCTATGCTGCGCCGTGATCTCTATATGGGTAAGGTGATTTGGAACAGCTCACGATTCGTGAAGGTGCCGGGAACCAATAAGAGAGTACGAAGAGCGCGACCAGAGAGCGAGTGGCGCATCGTCCCCCACCCAGAGCTTCAGATCGTTGATGACGGTGTGTGGAAGCAGGTGCAGGATCGCCAGAAGAGTCTATTTACCCTGTACAGCATGAAAAAGAAGGGGCTCCTTCCACGTTCCATCACCAGTCCCTACCTTCTCAGCGGCCTCCTGAAATGCGGGGAGTGCGGCGGGAACCTCATCATCGTTACTGGGTACAGCTCTCGCGGACACTACCCGGAGTACGGCTGCTCTCAGCATTTCAATCGTGGCGTCTGCACTAACAAGCTGCTGATCCGCCGAGACTGGATCGAAAAGCGGTTGTTGGAGGAGATGCAGGAGCGCGTTCTCCATCAAGACGCTATCGACTATGCCTTGGATGAGTTTGGAAAGCATCTCAAGAATGCGTTCACAAAGCTCTCCAGCCAGATGGTGCAGATGCGCGAGCGCAAACAGAAATTGGAAGGGGAGCTTCGCCGGCTGGCCGCGACCGCTGCGGAAACAGGACCGTCATCGTTCCTGGTCGCCGCGATTCACGAGCGGGAACAGCAACTGCGCGAGATCACCGATCAGCTCTTGGCCGAGGGGGGCGACTCGCTCGACGCTCACCTGTCAGAGATTCGGCGCTTCATCACGAAGCGGCTGGAAGACATTCAGGGTTTGATTACGGCGCACCCTGCCGAAGCCCGCAAAGAGCTACGAAAGCATGTCTCGGAAATTCGCATGTTCCCAGAGGGTGGCGAGGACGGGAATGGGAAGCGCCACTATGTCGCTGAGGGGACTTGGCACTTGGTCGGATCTGAACAGGGCGAAGTTAGTGCGATTCCCGCTCAACTGCGGAGTATTGCGGACCCCCGCAACCATCATAGGACCCCGGTTTCCGAGCAGGTCCCATTCCCCTTCAGCGACATACGCACCGTCCGCCTGTGGAAGCATCCGGACTTTGTCGAGGTGTTGGGACAGCTTCGCTTTTGCCAGTTGCGGCGATTTGGCCAGCAACTTCGGAATGTCGGTGACCGCCCCCGAGACAAGTGTCCGAATCTCCTCGGCGGAGAGTTGCTTACGGGTTTCCTTTGCAGCGGACAGTTCCCGCAGTTGGGATTCCCGCGCCTGGAGGCTATCGGGCAACGCCTGCGAATCCCCGATGGTTGCAATTGCAGACACGATTCGACTGATTTCGGATTTCAGTTCGCGATCACGCTTCTCGTGGTCGGAAGCGGCTGTCTGCTTTTGCTGGGCCTTGAGCAGTTTGGCTGTCAGGTAATCCACGACACTGGGTGCGAGGACTGCGCTTTGGAGTTCCCGGAAGAAGTCGCTTTCGACTGAGGAGTGGCGGACAGTGACTTTGTTGGTGCACGCCTTCCGGTTCCAGTGTCGTGGGCAGCCGTACCTGGCACCGGCTCCTCCTCCGGAGACGATAATAAGCTTCGCGTCGCATGAGCCACAGACCAGAAAGCCCGAAAGCAGGTAGGGCGATGAGGCTCCTCGGTTGACGGGTTTGCGGCCACTCTCCGCGTACACTTCTTTCAGGCGATCCTGTCGCTTCTGCACATGGCTCCAGAGGTCGTCACCGATAATCCGGAGTTCAGGGATTTCTCCTAGCAGGGTGCTGAAAAAGTAACTTCAAATCCACAGCGTGATGGGTTAAGAAGGAACCATGCGCGGAATCGATCATCAGCAAGCGGATATGTTCAGTTACTTGTCGCCGGAGCAGCGGGTGCGG
>JBAUBR010000236.1:0-8834 GCA_049676965.1 Occallatibacter sp. | reverse complement strand
GCAGTGGGGCGCGGCACTGCGCTCGCCGGCCGCGCCGCTCTATCCCGCCGAAGACATTTACTCCATCGTTCCCACGGATACGCGCAAGCCATGGGACGTGCGCGAAGTCATCGCGCGCATCGTCGACGGCAGCGAGTTCGACGAGTTCAAGCGGCTTTATGGGCAAACGCTGGTTACTGGCTTTGCGCGCATCGTGGGCTACGCGGTGGGCATCGTCGCCAACAACGGAATTCTGTTTTCAGAGTCGGCGCTCAAGGGCACGCACTTCATCCAGCTCTGTGCGCAACGCGGCATTCCGCTGGTTTTTCTGCAGAATATTTCCGGCTTCATGATCGGCAAGCGCTTCGAAGCCGGCGGCATCGCCAAGGACGGCGCCAAGATGGTGAACGCAGTGGCCTGCGCGCGCGTGCCCAAGTTCACGGTCATCATCGGCGGCAGCTTTGGCGCGGGCAACTACGCCATGTGCGGGCGCGCCTACGACCCGCGCTTCCTGTGGATGTGGCCCAACGCGCGCATCTCGGTCATGGGCGGCGAGCAGGCCGCATCGGTGCTGGCGCAGATCAAACGCGACGGCGTCGAGACGCAAGGCAAAACATGGAGCGCGGAAGAAGAAGCGGCCTTCAAGGAGCCGATTCGCGCGCAGTACGAGAAGCAGGGCCACCCCTACTACGCCAGCGCGCGTTTGTGGGACGACGGCATCATCGATCCCGCCGACACGCGCAGGATTCTGGGACTCGGGCTTTCGGCTGCGATGAACGCGCCTGTCGAGAAGACGCAATTCGGCATCTTTAGAATGTGATCCAGTCCACACGACTCGATTGAAGCTCGACCAAATTTGATTTTGAAGGGTACGGGCTTTAGCCCGTACATTGCGACCATCTCATATTGTCGGGGCTTTAGCCCCCTGAGGAAGTAAACGATGGATTTGTCGGGGCGCGTGACGATCGTCGAAGTCGGCCCGCGCGACGGGCTGCAGAACGAGCCGGCCCAGATTCCGCTCGAGACCAAGATCGAGCTTGTCGAGCGGCTGGCTGCAGCCGGCCTTCCGGTCGTTGAAGCCGGAGCCTTCGTTTCGCCGCGCCGCGTTCCGCAGATGGCCGACTCGGCCGAGCTCTTTCGCAGCCTTCATCGCCGTGAAGGGGTGCGCTATCCGGCGCTGGTTCCCAACATGCTTGGCCTGCAGCTCGCGCTCACTGCCGGCGTGAAGGAGATTGCCCTCTTCGTCTCCGCCTCGGAAGGCTTCAGCAAGGCCAACATCGCCTGCTCGCGCGCCGAGAGCATCGTTCGCCTCGCTCCGGTTGCGGAGTCGGCCTTGGCGCACAGGCTGCGTGTGCGCGGCTACGTCTCCTGCGTGGTCGCGTGCCCTTACGATGGACCGACTGCACACGGCGATGTGGTGGAGATGGCGCTGAAGCTGATGGAGCTGGGCTGCGACGAAATCTCGCTGGGCGACACTATCGGAGTGGGTGAGCCCGACCAGATTCGCCGGCTGATCGAAGCGGTCGCCAAGCTCGTCCCGCGAGAAAAACTCGCCGTGCACTTTCACGATACGTATGGCCGCGCCATCTCGAACATCGAGGCCAGCCTGCGCGAAGGGATTTCGATCTTCGACAGTTCCGTCGCCGGTCTGGGTGGGTGCCCATTCGCGCCCGGGTCACCGGGAAACGTGGCCACGGAAGCGGTGCTCGACCTGATGGAGCGTTTGGAAATTGAAACCGGTGTGGATCGCGCTGTGGTTTCGGAGACTGGCGTGTGGATTAGAAAAGCGCTGCGGCGTGAAGGCTCCGAGCTCTTACGCGGCTGAATGGGCGGCTACTGATTGTGCAAATGCCGCAGAGCCCGGTCCATTTCGAGCTTTTGCTGCGTTAACAAAGCTAGATCGGCAAAATCCCTGCGTCTCTCGGCCTCTGCAATCTGCGCACACAGATTGCGCCGACGCGATTCGATCACGCGCTCCTGAATCTCCTGAATTGCGCTCTCGACTTCATCTGCGGTGGGCGGGACTGCCTCGTTCAGCAGCGCTTCAGCGAGCAACGCGCGCTGCGTTGCATCTTCGATCACCTCCATGGGGTTGCGCGAGTTGCGGCCGGCGATTGCCTGCAGCGCAGCAAACGCACCCAGGTGTTCGAAGGCTTCGGGCTGCCGCGCCAACGCATCGGCGGCCAGGCGCCGCGCATGTTCGTGCTCGGGATCGGCAATGGCCAGCGCTCTGAGGAGAACTCTTTCCACTTCGCTTAGCGTTGCTGCCTTCGTCTCCACGCGGTCGCGTCGGCGCAGCGCGGCCTGGCGCAGTTCTTCGCGCAGCACGGCCGAATCTATGCCGAGTTTTTGCGCGGCATCGGCGGCGAACTGGTCGCGCACGAGCTTCTCCGGAATGCGGCGGATGTGCGGCAGCAGAAAATTGACGGCCTTCACTTTCTGGTCCGCGCTGGCGCCGGGAAACATCTGGCGCGCGCGATCGATAAGGTAGTCGGCCTGCCAGCGCGCGCCGCGCAGGGCCTGCGTGTAGGCCTCCACGCCGCGCTCGCGAATGAAGCGGTCGGGATCGAGGCCGTCTTCGAGAGTGACGATCTTGATGGAAAATCCTTCTTCGGTGAGCAACGCGATGGATTTTTCCGCGGCGTTGGCGCCCGCGGTGTCGGGATCGAAGTTGACCACGACATTCGACGTGTGCCGGCGCAGGATCGCCACCTGCTGCCCGGTAAAAGCCGTGCCGCTGGTCGCGATCACGTTTTGAATTCCGCGCAGGAAGACGGAGATGCAATCCATCTGGCCTTCAACGAGCAGCGCGAAGCCGTCGCGGCGGATCGCCGCCTTCGCTTTATCGAGGTTGAAGAGCACGTGGCTCTTCGAATAGAGCGGCGTTTCGGGCGAGTTGAGGTACTTCGGGCCGGCTTTGTCGCCATCCGCCGAACCCAGGAAACGCGCGGTGAAGGCGATGACGCGGCCGCTCTCGTTGGCGATGGGGAACATGACGCGCTTGCGAAAGCGATCGTAGAGCGGACCGAATTGCGGCTGGCCGTCGGGTCCGGCGCCAATCTCCTTGGCGCTGAAAAGGCCGCTCGCGCGCAGTGTCTCCTGGTCCGCGATGCCGCTGAGCCGGTCGCGCAGCGCGTTGAAGCTGTCGGGCGCGTAGCCGATGCGGAATTCTTTTATTCCTTTTGGATCGAGGCCTCGACCGGACAAGTACTCCCGCGCCAATGCACCCTCGGTCGAAGCCAACTGCTCCTCGAACCACACGACAGCAATCTCGTGCAGTTCGAGCAGCTTGGTGCGCAGCCGCGCCTCGGCAGCCTGCTCCGGCGACGAGAACTCGCGCTTGGGCAGCGGGATGCCGCACTTCTGCGCGACGATGCGCACGGCCTCGGGGAAGGTGACGTTCTCGATCTTGCCGACAAAGCTGAATACGTCGCCGGATTCATGACAGCCGAAGCAGTAGTAGAACTGCTGTCCGGCGTGAACTGAGAACGAGGCCGATTTTTCTTTGTGGAAGGGGCACAGCCCGGTGTAGCGCTGCGCGCCCGCCTTGCGCAGGCGGATGTAGCCCTCGATCACCTTTACGATGTCGGCCTGCTGTTTGACGGATTGCGCGAAGTCGGACACGGGGGTCTGAATTTCAGGATAAGACTCGCCCGGTAACCGCCCATGTGGAAGGCGTGGATAACACGCCTTCCACTTGGGAGCGCCCCTGCAGGAACAGGGTCAAGAACGGGACAGCCCGGCAACCAAGGCCGGGATTTGGCGCTGGAACTGATTGCACAAATAGCGCCTAGCCGAGTGAACCCCATCCTTCGGGGGCTAAAGCCCCAATGTTTACACGGCCTTCACGGCACGGCTGAAGCCGTGCCCTTTCAAAACCGAATGTTCCCGACCAGCTCTAGAACTCGATGCGCGCGGCGAACTGCGCCAGGCGGTAATTCGTGAGCAGCGCCGTTGCCTGGCCGAAGGACTGCGGATCGTCGAGCGTGGCGCTGATCGACTGCGGATCGAAGCGCACGCTGTTGGTCATGTTGAACATGTCCCAGCGCAGGATGAGCTTGTACCGCTCGGTGAGCGCGAAGGTCTTGTTCACGCCTTCGTCCCAGTCCCAAAAGCCGTCGCCGCGCAGCGGGTTCCGCGTTCCCGACTGGCCGGGCAGCGCATGCGCGAAGTCGGCGAACACGCCGGCGGGATTGGCGAACCGCTGCGTGAGGCTGCCGCGGGCATTGTCATGCGAATTGATGGGAGACACCAGTTCGCCGTAGCCCTGGATGTCCCAGTTGGTGGGGTAATACGCGCCGTTGTTCATGATAAAGGGAAATCCGCTCGTCCAGCGCAGGATGCCCGTGGTCTGCCATCCGCCGATGAGTTCGTTGGCGAGGCGACTGGTGGATGAAAAGAATTTCTTGCCGGTGCCGATGGGCAGGTCCCAGACGAAATTGGAGTTGAGCTGGTGGCGCACGTCGTAGTCCGAGGGGCCATAGAGCTGGTTGGGCTCCCACGAGTTCATGATCTGCGCATAGTTGGTGCTGGCGGAGTTGCCCAGGCGCTCGGCCTGCGAGGTGACGTCGAGCGATTTGGAGTAGGTGTAGTTGAAGTCCGCCTGCAGGCCGCCAAAGTTTTGGCGGTACACGGCTTCGAGCGCGTTGAAGCTGGAGTCGCCCACCGAACGCCACGAGTAGAGCGCCGAATACTGGTCGTGATAGTAGCGGAATGCGGGGTAGTTGACGCCGGCGCCGATGGCGGGGTTGGGCAGCGAGCCGGGCGTGTCGAGTTGGTAGAGCGCATAGGTCTCGTTGTAGAGGTTGCTGAGGAAGAGCGCGTAGACATTCTGCGTGGCGGTGAGATGCCCGAGTCCCAGGCCAACGTCCTGGCCGCTGAGACCGGCGAACTCCTGCTCCCAGTAAGGTACTTTGCCGACCGATGTAACCGGTGTGTTGGCGCGCGCCAGCTTGGCCATTTGCGATGCGGCGGCGAAATACGATGTCCCGCCCACGGTCAGGTTGATGGGCATGGCCACGTCTTCCTGCGCGAGCTGCCGGCGCGCATAGCGGCCTACCCAGGAGACCTCGACCGACGCGCCTTTGTGCAGCGCGCGCGTGACCGACAGATCCAGCAGGTTCGAGTAGGGTGTCTTGATGGCCGAATCGAGGCCCCAACTGATAGCAAAGCTGCCGTTGCCGCTGGCCGCGGGCACGGCGGGAAACCCTCCTTTGGGCGCGGTGGGCAGCAAAGACTGCGGCACGGCGGTGTAGCTGGTGAAGCGCGGTGCGTCTTCAATGGGCACCGACCCGGGAGCATTCTGCAGCTGCGAAGAGAGCCCGTATGAACCGGTGGTATCGAAAATCTGCACCAGGGCCGCGCCAAAGTGGTCGTATACCAGCGAGTATCCCGCGCGAATGCTGGTCTGTTGATTGCCCAGGAGCTTCTTGAAAACGCCGCCCGCCGGCGCCGGCGAGTACGCGATGGCCAGGCGTGGGCCAATGTCATTTTTGTCCGGCGACCAGAAATCGGGCGCGTTGTTATAGCGTCCGTTGAGGTTGAATCCTACATGACCAACGTTGTTGGCCGCGCCGCCCGCGGCTGCCTGCGCGATGCTGCCCTCGTAATACTTCGTCAGCGAATAGGGCTCGCAGGTGCTGCCGACAAACTGGCATGTCCCCACCTGCGTGCCGCTGGTTTCCGCGGGCGCCTGCAGGTAGGAGTAGCGCAGGCCGTAGGTGAGCGTGAGCGAGTTCAGGATTCGCCAAGTGTCCTGACCGTAGAACTCGTACTCGTTCCAGCGGTAGTTGCGCTCCACCGGCGCGCCGATGGCGAGCGGGCTGCCGGACTTGTTGTAGTTGTAAATTGCAAGACCTTCGGTGATCGTGCCTACCAGATTCATGATCGCGTCGTTGTATTCGTTGCCGTAGTTGGAAAAATCGACGGGAGGGAAACCGTATTGCTTGTATTGGGACCACCCGGGGTCGAAAGGGCCGTTGCTGTTGGCGATGGTGGAGCTGCGCGTGAGCCAGCCCTGGTTCATCTGGCCGCTGGGAAAGGAATCCTCGTCGCTCACGCGCTTGTCGCCGATGAAGCGGATGTCCGTACCGAACGCCAAATTGTGATTGCGCTTGGTCCATGAGAAATCGTCGACCAGGTTTTGCACCGGGACGGTGTACGCGACGGAGTAGTCGATCGACTGGGGTTGATAGACCTCGGAGAACAGGATGTAAGGCGCGTCGGCAGCTCCCGAGGTGGCGACGCCCTGCCGCGTAAGGCCATAACGCAGATCGTTGACCATGCTGTTGTTGACGATGTAGGTGTAGCCGGCCGCAAATCCCTTGTTGTTGGTCAGCACCGTTTGCTGCGGCGGCTGGCCGGGAAATGCAGGCGGCGTCGGCTCGCTGTCGTTTTGCAGATTGCCGCGCCAGAAGAGCGCATGCTTGCCGTTGGACGTGACATTCCAGTCCAGGCGTGCGATGTAGGTGTTGTAGGTGCGGTCGATGGTGTAGGGGAACCGATAGCCGATGTTATTCAGGCCGTCGCCCTGCGTGGGGTCGTTGCCCTGGGGATATGCGTTCAAGACCGCCAGCAAGGCCGCATCGTTGCCGATGTTCGACGGGTCCATGCTCCGGATGTTGGCGGGGGTAAGCATATAAACCGAATCGCCGCCGCTCGAGTTGACATACTCGTAGTTCAGGTTGCCCGCGCGGTAGCTGGCGGTGGGAACCGTTCCGGCATTGACGCTGGTGCCCTGGGAGTCGCGCCGGCCCTCGAAGTTCGCGAAAAAGAAGAGCCGGTCTTTCATCACCGGTCCGCCGACGGCCGCGCCGTAGATGTTGCGGACGAGGCTCACCGGACGATTGGCTGTGCCGGCTGCAAGCTCCTGCTGCTTGTTGAAGAAATCGTTCGCCTCGAGCAGATTCGACCGGTTGTATTCGTAGATCGCGCCGTGAAAAGCGTTGGTGCCGCTGCGCGTGATCAGCGCCACCTGCGCGCCGGAAGATCGGCCCTCCTCGGCGTTGGGATTGCTCGTCGTGACGCGAAACTCCGCCACCGAATCCTGAGTGGTGCGCAGCACGCTGGTGAAGGCATAGCCGTTGTTGATGTCGTTCACGTCGACGCCGTCCAAAGTAATGTTGGACTGATCGGCCCGGCCGCCATTTACCGATCCCGCGCGCGAGTCCGTGGCGTTGTTTCCCACTCCTTGCGTTCCGCTTACGTCGTCGGAGCGGCCCAGGAACGTGACGCCGGGCTGCAGGCTAAGGAGATCCGGCACGTTGCGCTGATCGAGCGGCAGCGATTCGACCTGGTGGCTGTCGAAAGCATTGCCCAGCGTCGCGTCGGTGGTGTTCAGCATGGGCGCCACCACTGAGGTCACCGTCACGTTCTCGGTCACGTTAGCGGGCTGCAGCGCGATGTTGGCCGTTGCCGGCTGGCTCACCAGCAGATCCATGTTGGTTCGTTCGCTGGTGCCGAATCCATTGGCTGTGACCGTGAGAGTATAACGGCCCGGCGTTACCTGAGAGAACTGGTACTGGCCGGTATTGTCAGTCACTTCTTCGCGAGCGCTCCCGGTGGCCGCCGAGGTGAGCTTCACATTCGCTCCGGGAATGGCGGCGCCGCTCGAGTCGGTGATGCGCCCATTCAGCGAGGTTGTGGCCTGCGCCAGTAATGTTCCGGCGCCGGATGAAAGCATAAGAGTGGAGAGAAGAATCGCAGGGAAGGTTCTGAATCGGATCACGACTGGCTCCAGAAAAAGCAGGGATGCAACTTGCTTGGAGCCACGCGTTCCAGGACGCGATGCGGAAGATCTGCACTCAAGTGCCCCCGCTCCTTTTCCGGCTCACTCCAACAAGTAATGGGGCAAAGTTTATCACGTCGAATGGCGAGTGATCCGCTGCGTTGTGACGGGGAACGGAGTTCTACTCGGAATACGTGGCCGTGGTCGTGTCCGTCTCCCAGATGGTGCAATCCTTCACGCGCACGCGTCCATCGGTCATGCCGGCCAGTTGGCGGTTGGTCTCGTCGTAAAAATATTTGGCAATATTCTCCGCGGAAGGGTTGAGTTCGGTGAAAGGCTCGAGATCGTTGAGCATCCGGTGGTCGATGCGATCGATGGCGGGCTTAAGCACCTGCTTGAGCAGCTTGAAATCGAGCAGCAGGCCGCTCGAGTCGAGTGCTGCTCCGGCCAGCGTAATGCGCACCTTGTAGTTGTGGCCGTGCGGGTTTTCACACTTGCCATGGTAGTTGCGAAGATAGTGGCCGGAAGAAAAGCCGGCTTCTACGGTGACTTCATACATCGGCGTCGTGCTCGTTCTCCGCGGGGCTGATCCCCATTTCATATTCTATTGCCTGCCTGGACGAACGCGCTTGCCGCGCTCCTTGGGCCGACGGGAAGTGATGAGCGGGCTAGATTCACGGCCCGCGCCGGCGGTTGCGCCGCGCGAGCTGCCGCGCCTCTTCGCTGTGCCGGTCCACCTGCTCGAAAAGATTGCTCAACACGCCGATGAGCGCGAATGCCAGCGCGGCGAGAAGGAGCAGGAGAGCAATTGTCCGCCACAGCGAGCCGTTGGCCGGCAGCCCGGGCTGAAAGCTCGAAGGCACCAGCGCCATGCCCCCAGAGACGAGCGCAAACAGCCCCAGCGCGGCAGCCAGAATGTAGAAGTTGCGCGACATAGAGCGGAGTGCAATGAGAAAAAGCGCGCCTGTTGCGATTTTACGCGGGGAAGGCCGGCGAACTATATCCTAGCAGGGTGCTGAAAAAGTAACTTCAAATCCACAGCGTGATGGGTTAAGAAGGAACCATGCGCGGAATCGATCATCAGCAAGCGGATATGTTCAGTTACTTGTCGCCGGAGCAGCGGGTGCGG
>JBAUBR010000235.1:0-2920 GCA_049676965.1 Occallatibacter sp. | reverse complement strand
CTTTTGACCAAGAAGCCTCTGGGCTGGAAAAACGTCGAGACTTTTCTCAAGAATGGTCCTCTCAATAAGGGGGAGCAGCAGGGATGTTTTTCCGTCAATTCAATGCGGGAGTTCGCGATCCTTCCGGGCGAGGCTTATGGGGTCGTGACGGAGAATCGAGCGCTGTTGCAGAGCCTTCTCGCGATGAACATTGAAGCCGAAAAGCCCAAGATGGCTGCTTCCGCAATTGCGGAGATGGTGCTGTCCTTCTTCTCCGGATTATGCATTGAGCGCAATCTCAAATCTGGTAAGACGGCGTCGACCCGTAATATCGATAACTTTATGACAGCCCTTCGCAGTCTCTAAGCGAGGCGTCTCTGAATCAGGTCTTACGTGAGCAAGCCAAGGGCCGGGGCCACAAACATGCCGGCGCCTGCGATCCATGCGCTTATCCAACAGCGAAACGGCCGTTGAGGTACTTATGATTTGAAGGAGAGAACAATGCTCGATCATATGATTCTGACTGTCAGCGATGTCGAACGTTCCCTAGCCTTCTATGAGGCGGCCTTGAAGCCTCTTAGTATCAAGTTCTTCCTGCCCTACAAGGGCGAGGGTGGTCATTCTGATCTGTGGGGATTTGGTGATGGCAAGAGGGCCTTCTTCTGCTCAAGCAAGGGAAGCCCAATCCAGCGTCCATTCACTGGGGCTTTATGGCTGGAGACAATGATACGGTCGATGAATTCTACAGCGCAGCAATGTCCGCCGGTGCCAGGGACAATATTTCACCGCGGGTGCCCGATGACTGGCAGGTCTTCATCAGCTCTCTTAACATTCAGCTCCGGGCGAAAATGAATTAGAGCTCCATGCTTCAGGTGCCGTGGCTAGCGCCACGCCAGGAGCACCGCAGTATAAGCAGGTACGGTGATCTGTTCTTTGGTGCGGGGCGGAACTGCTTCGAATCGTACATCAGTTCGTGATGCAATGGATGGAGCGAAAAGGTGTCGCTCCTTCGTAACCCGATGCGGCAGCTCCCCAGGCAGCTTGACTGACAGCGAAGCCGTGCCCTTGTTGATAAGAGCCAACAGCTTCTCGCGCTCACGCCTGGCGTAGTAGCACGTGACGTTCTGATGGGTCGCCAAACTGCACTCGAGAAGTTCCGCACCAGCAAATTGATTTGCGAACTGCATACCGAAATACAGGGGCCGCAACTCCGTTGAGAGGCCGGGACCCACTGCAACGGGGGTATAGTAGCCGTCGCCGCCGCCATGCAGATTCACCCCGCAGTATCCCGCGCAGGCACAGTGCAGCATGTAATCCGCTCCCCACAGCGCAGAGGCAAACGTGTCACTGACACCCGGCTTTCCACCCCCAAAACAGGAGTTTCCCTCGGTCATCCGGTACGGCAGATTCGAAACGGCAACTGCCTTGTGAACCTGTTCGATCTGGTGTTCCAGTCGTTCGTTTGGCCCAAGCAGCATTTCAGCATTCATGCGCGGATCCTGCGCCGGTCCCATCGCGTAGAAATGACTTGACAGAAAGATCGCGTCGTTGTCCGTATGTTCGGCAAAACGGAGCAGCCAGTCCATATTTGTGGCTACATCCGGCCCCGCAAACTTCGCTTCGGGAACTGGGTTACGCACGGCGTCGACAAACTCACGGTACTCCTTGAAGTACCCATCGAAGTCGTAGGAAGCATCGCGGAACTGCGGCATACCACGAAATTGGTCATCTTCATTGCCGATCTGAAAACAGAGCAGCCGATCTCCCAGAATCCTCGTAACCAACGCAGCTTCATCTCTCGCGCGCTCCGACGTACCTGATCCAAAGCAGAGACCATAGATCAGCCTCCAGTTGGTGGCATCCAGAAAACCTTTCAGATTGTGGATCGCCTCGGGCGTAATCGCACCGTCCTTGTTCTCACGGACACTGGGATCGGTTAATTTCCATTCCCAATAACTCTTGCCTTTTTCGATACCACTCTGTTGTCGCGGAGAGTCGAAATCGCTGTTTAGTCCTTTCCAGCGCGTCACGTCGCTCAGGTGTCCTCCCGCCCGCAGGACTCCGTGAGAGCTTAGCTTCTTGAAGGCATCAACGAGCGTGACATTGGCCACAGAGAAGTATGCCGGATTGTAAAGCTGAGGCTGCTCAAAGCTGATTCCGGTGTAATCCTTCGGCATAGACACGAGCTTCTTGCTCGAAATGTTTAGTTCTGCCGTCGAAGGCTCGTCCATCGCCGCAAACACGGGAGAAGGCGCACACGTCATACCCGCGATCATGAGAGTTTGTTTTAGAAATGAACGTCTCTGCAAGTTGGGCCTCGTAGGTTCCCATAGTCCCGCCTTCCGTTTCAAGGAGGTTGTAGATCTGCTCCGCGCTCATTCCACGAAAGCGGTTATCGAGAAGGATTCCCTCGGGCAGGCTGAGTCCGGCGTCAACAAGCAATGGGTTGATGGCGAAATCGCATGCCACATTCCACCGCTTTGGATCGCGCCCCGAGCGCCGCACATGATGGTGCAGAGCCGGATGCATGACCTCATGAGCCAGCGTTCCCGCCAGGGTCGCCGCGTTGAGCGTTTCAACGAATTCAGGGTTGTAGTAGAGCGACACTCCGTCGGTCGCCATGGTTTCAATGGACCGGCACTCGCAATCTTTCAATCGAAACAGAAGCGAGCCGAAGAAGGGGTGGTCGAGCACCAGAGCGGTGCGCGCTTTCTGAATGCGGCGCGAAGTCGGTGTTTCACTTCTCATGCGGCCGCGGGCGCCTCCATGAACGCGGACATGCGGGTGAAGATGTCGTCGGCGTTCGGGCCAACGGCAGTTTCTGCAGCCTGCCGGCCGCGCAACACATCGTCCATCTGGGCAACGATGTTGGCAGCGTCGGCCGCGGTAGTCACGCGCAGGAGGTCATGCTTCTTGAGATCCTGCGCAGAGTAATTGCAAA
>JBAUBR010000234.1:0-1639 GCA_049676965.1 Occallatibacter sp. | reverse complement strand
CCGCGCAATGTCGAGGTACCCGGCGCCGATTGTGAAGGCATCGTAATTCGCAACGTACGTCACTCCATCGGCGGTGACGCTGCTCGTGGCCGGGAAGTAGCTGCGGTCGCCGTTGACCATGATGAGGGCCTTCACTTCGTCGGGGGTGAGCTTCGGGGCAGCCTGCAGCAGGTCCGCGATAGCTCCACTGGCTACGCCTGCGGCCATACTCGTGCCGCTCATGGGGAAATAGGACGAAGACGGGCTCTCGGCTCCAGCGGTCTCGTAAAAGGAGTACCAGGTGTAGAAGTCGGGATTATTCACTGCCAGCGGATCGTTCTCGAACTCGAGGCTGGTGGTGATGTTTCCGGGCGTGACGATGTCGGGCTTGATCACGTTGTCGATAAATGCCGGCCCCTTTGAGCTGTAACTGGCGATGATGTCATCGTTGATTTGCGGGGTGAACTCGGTGTTCATCGCGCCCACGGTGAGCGCGTAGGGATCGTTGCCTGGCGAATTGATGGTGCCGTAGCCCTCTGGATTAAGACTCAGGTCGCGGCCATCGTTTCCTGCGGCCACCACGACCACGATGCCTGCCTTCCAGGCCGCCTGCACTGCCTGGCAGAGTGGATCGAGTGTGTAGCTCTCGTAGATCGGACGCCCCAGCGATAGATTGATGACGCCAATGTTGTAGGTCTTCTTGAGCGAGATTGCTTCGTCGATGGCTTTGATGACAGCCGAATCCGTACCGGCGCCGTTCGCATCCAGGACACGCAGGTTAACGATGTTTGCGTTGGGTGCGGCGCCGCGAAATGTGCGGAAATACTGGGAGCCGATCGACTGCGAACCGTTGCCTGCGACCAGGCCGGCGACCAGCGTGCCGTGTCCGTAGTGATCCAGAGCGTCGCTCTGGCCGGAGACGAAATTCTGGCTGTAGACGATGCGACCCGTAGCATGCCCAGCGACTTCGTCCGAAGTGGAATCGAGATCGGGAACTGGCGTGATGCCGCTGTCGACGATGGCAACCGCAACATTGGTGCCCACGTATCCCTGTTGCCAGACGGCAGGGGCGTTGATGGGTTCAGTGGTATATTCTGCCGCCGGGATCATGACTGCCTGGCGCGCGCCCAAGGCCCGGTCAGGAGAGATGTACTTGACGTTGGGGTCCGCAGCAATTGCATTCAGGTTTTTGTAGGGAACGGTCGCCACCACCGCGTTAATTACCCCCAGCACAAGACTCACCAAGCCGCCAAGCAAGCCGAGCAGGCCGCCGAGCAGGCCACCACCATTGCCAACCTCAGCCGACGATGGAGGGTTGTAGTACTGAATGATGACCGGAACATTTCCGCTGACTGGATTTGCCGTAAGATCAGGGGAAATCTTGCTGCTTGTATCTTGAGCGCGCGCAGAAACGGCGCCTGCAGTTGCGACCAGCAGGGCGAACGCGAGAATTTGGCGGAACCTGAAGGGAAACATGGAAGCCTCCTGGCTAGGAAAGTTGTTCTTCCACTCCCGGCCGGCGATGCGGTTGAATTTTTGCGGAACGAGCACTCGTAGAAGCGAATGATTGCCCGGCAATGGCACAACTTTAGCCGCGATGTCATTCAGGGACAATGACCGCCAGGTTGTATCGGTGCGGACTCCGGTAACGGTCGCAGGA
>JBAUBR010000233.1:0-17330 GCA_049676965.1 Occallatibacter sp. | reverse complement strand
ACCGCGAGCCGATTGGGATCGTTCGCAGGCACCGCTTCGCGTTCGAGCAGTTCCTTGACGCGCGGCAATGCGGCGTCCATCGCCGCCAGCGACGCGCGCGCCGCCGCGGCATCGCCTCGCTGCGCCGCTGAGAATGCGCTGCCATACGCCTGGTCGAATTGCGCAAATGGCCCATCGCCGGAATCGATTGTCCATCCGTTCACTTCCCCGTTCCAATCGGCGGTGTCGATGACATACCGCGTTCGCATCTGGATGAACGACAGCAGGCTCGCATCGTCGGGATCGACAGCGTCGTGCGCCCTTGCCGCCTGTCCCGCCTGTGCGGCCTGCTCGCGGCACCCTGCCACAATGCCCTTCGCCTTCTCCGCTTGCCCCGTCTCCAGGTACCCGTATTCCAGCCAGTAGTTGTAGTGACCGCAGCGGCCCGGCGCCTTGCCCTCGGTCGCGCGACTGCGATTGACGACGGCGACCGCCGCCTCGTTGGCCCGCACCACGTCCTCCCACATGCCCAATGCCAGAAAGATGTGCGAGGTCATATGCTGCGCATGCCCGGCTTCCGGGGCAATCTTCGAATAGGCCTCGGCGGCCGGCAACGCCAGCGGCGCATGAATCGGATCGTCGCAGGAGTGGATCAGGTAATGGGCCAATCCCGGATGGTGCGGGTTCTTGTAAAACAGCGGTATCAGGATCGCAGCCGCGCGCATGTAGACCCGTTCGTCGCGCACGCCCTCAGCCGTCCCCAAAAGCGCCAGCGCGTAAAACGCCGCCCCGTCGACGTCATCCGGATAGTTCGCGTGCAGCTTCTCCATCGCGTCGGCGTAGGCCATGTCACGCGCCGGCTTGGTCCCTTCCCCGTACAGAACTTCGATCGAGCGAAGATAGTCCTTCTCGCGCTCTGTCGGCGCTTTCTTCAGGCGCGCTTCGGGCGTCGGCGCGAGCTTCTGCAACACCGCCAGCGCCGCCGGCCGGTCCTGCTGATTCCAGACTCCATGGTTGAACGTCATCGCTTCGCCCCAGTACGCCATGGCGAAATCCGGATCGATCGCCTCGGCCTTGCGAAACGCCTGGGCCGCTGAGTCATATTCGAAGTTGTGCAGCTGAGCCAGCCCATAGAGGAACGGCTCCTGCGCGGCATTTGCTCCGGAGTTCGCAAAAGAGACTTCTCCGGCGCCGCCCTGCGCAACGGCCGTCGCGCAAAGAATCAGGAACAGGATGGCGCAAATCAATGTGCGTCCCTGAACGTATTTCATCGTGCACTCTCCCGCCGGGGACCGCTTGTTGAATCCGGCCGCGGCCGCATCTACGCCGGGAATACTAATGCATTCTTGGAACCTGTCCAGAAACTTCGTTTCGCATGAAGGGTACGGGCTTTATTGAAGGCTGCACAAATAATGTCCTGATCTCTCGCGGCCAAGCAAGGACATTTGTCCTGATCGAATGGCGGTCCCTCAGGGGCTAAAGCCCTCAATTTTATTGCGCGATTGTGGCACGGCTGAAGCCGTGCCCTTTCAAAACCTTCAGCCTTCCAAACGATCCAAAACGGACATTTGTTTTGCAGGAATCAATAGCCCGTACATCCAAGCCTGCAAGCGATCGGGCTTTAGCCCCTGAGCGAGGATCTTCCAGGAGTTTGCTTTCACTCAGCGGCTGAAGCCAGAGACCAAAATCAGCTCTAAATGTACCGGTTGAAGCCCCTACCCTTCAAAACGC
Source organism: Occallatibacter sp. (assembly GCA_049676965.1). Taxonomy (GTDB): domain Bacteria; phylum Acidobacteriota; class Terriglobia; order Terriglobales; family Acidobacteriaceae; genus Telmatobacter. Next base: position 15,620 of record JBAUBR010000233.1, on the reverse strand, counting down.
CTGGTTTTTGGACAGGTTCTCGGAAGAAAGCGCATCTACTTCTCGCTGGCGGGAACCTTGGCCGCCTCGGGAGTACTCAGCGGCAGCCGTACAATGAACCGCGTGTCGCCGGGCTGGGACTCGACATCGATCGTCCCGCCGAACTTCTGCGTCACGATGCGATGAACGATCTCCAGGCCCAGGCCGGTGCCGGAGCCCTGTGGCTTGGTCGTAAAGAAGGGTTCGAAGATATGCGGCAGCACGTCTGCGGGAATTCCGGTGCCGTGATCGGCGATGCTCACCACCAGCGACCCGGTTCCGTTATTGGCAGCCCCTCCGGTTTCGGTCCAGGTTGAAACCTCGATCTGCGCGTTGGACGGCGAGGCGTCGACGGCGTTGTCGATCAGGTTGGTCCACACCTGGCTCAGCGCCGAGCCGCGGGTGTGAATCGATGACGGCGAGGCCTGGAAGCGCTTTTCAACAGAAATCTGCTTGATGCGCAGCTTGTGCCCCAGCAGAGTAAGTGTGCTTTGCAGGCTATCGTGGATGTTGACTTCCCGGGCCGTCGACTTGTCGTCGTATGCGAACTTCTTTACCGCCATCACCAGGTCGGAGACGCGGGAAATCGCTTCCTCGATGGAACAGACCAGCGACACGCTGGAAACCAGCGCAGCCAGCCAGTTCAATGCGTCTGAGAAGCCTCCATTCTCAAAGGCTTCGCGGGCGCAGTCGAGCTGCTGCTGGGTAAACCCGACTTCGACCAGCGCGGGGCCGATCGAGTATGCGTTTTCCACGCCGGCCGATTGCAGCCACTCCGACATCGCCTCTTCCGCATCGGCCTGCTCCAGGGTGCTCAAAGCGGGCAACTGGCAGCTGCGCACCGCCTGCTCCAGCAGCATGTGCATGCATTCCAGCTGCGGTTGTGTCTTGGGCTTGCCGGCGGAGCGCAGGCTCATTTCCTGCAGCCGCTTCAGATTCTCGCGCAGTTGCGATGCCGCTCGCTTGGCGGCCGCGCCGGGGTTGTTCAGCTCGTGCATCAGGCCGGCCGCGAGCGTGCCCAGCGAGACCAGCTTTTCGCGGTGCAGCGCCTCCACCTGGTAGGCCTGCAGGCGCTGCGCCATGTTGGCCAGCGCCACCTTGCGCACCGCCGGGCAGCAGGCCATCAGAGACCAGAAGCTCTCCTGGGTAAAGCGCACCAGCCTCGAGTCTTGAATCGCGGACACCTGAAAAGCCGATTCGGTCTTCCCACTCAACAATGGCGTTTCGCCGAAACCTTCCCCAGTGCGCGCTACGCCGACCGTAGTGAACGACCCGTCCGCTTCCAGGCGGGCTGCCCTCGTTTCGCCCTCAAGCAGCAGCCAGTAGAAGAGCTCCGCGCCCGGCTCTACCAGCACCGCGCCGGCACCGGCAGTCACGCGCTCCACGTGGTCCACGCCCGGGAGTTGATCGAGGTCGGTCTCGGCAAAGGGCCGGGTCTGGCGCAGTTCCCGCGCAATCTGCTGCAGCGGCACCGATTCGATTTCGATCGGTTTTGGGCCCTCGCTCATTTCCCCATCCGTTTCAATTACATTCCACCCCGAATCACTCTTCTTGCTCATCTTTCAGAACCCGGCCAGGTATTGGTGCGCAAACTGTACCGCGATCGATCCCTCGCCCACGGCCGATGCCACCCGCTTTATCGAGCCGTGGCGCAAATCGCCAGCCACAAACACCCCCGGAACGCTGGTCTCGAGCAAAAACGGCTCCCGCTTCTCAGTCCAACCCGCGGGCATCTTTCCGTCACAGCGCAGATCCGGCCCGGCCATCACAAAGCCGTATTGATCCCGCAGGATCGACGGAGGCAGCCAATCCGCACCCGGCGCAGCCCCGATAAATACGAACAGCGAAGTGGCCGGAACGGCCGAATCCCCCTGGGGACCCCGCAGCTTCAGCGCCTCCAGACGGCCGTTTCCCACCGCTTCCACAACCTGCGTCCGCGGCTCCAACACAATATTCGATGTTTTAGCGATTTCATCGATTAAGTATTTCGACATGGTGGCCGACAAACCCTCGCCGCGCACCAATATGGTCACCTTATCGGCAAATTTGGCGAAATGTAGCGCCGCCTGGCCCGCGGAATTGGCGCCGCCGACGATAAAAACGTCCTCATTCCTGCAGGCAGCCGCCTCAACGAGCGCAGCCCCGTAATAGATGCCGGCGCCGGTGAGCTGCTCGGCGCCTGGAATATCGAGCTTGCGGTAACGGACGCCGGTAGCCAGCAGCACGACGTGGCTGGAAAGCTCGCGCCCGTCGGCGAGCTTGACGAAGCGGTATTGGCCATCGATGCGCAGGCCGACGACCCGCTGGGTAATGAACTCGGCGCCCAGGCGCCGGGCCTGATCGTGAGCGCGCCGGCCCAGGTCCGCGCCGGTAATTCCCGCCGGGAATCCGAGGTAATTTTCGATTCTTGAACTCGAGCCTGCCTGTCCACCGGGTGCTTCTGGCTCGATGACCAGCGTGCGCAGCCCCTCGCTGGCGCCGTAAACGCCCGCCGCCAATCCTGCCGGCCCGGCGCCCACCACCACCATCTCGTAGAAATCCTGCGCGGCATGCGTGCTCAAGCCCACGCGGCCGGCAAGCTCCTCGAGGTCCGGATCCACCAGCCACGAGCCGTCGAAGAGCAGGACTATGGGCAGTATGTCTGCGCTTAAGCCTCGCTCCTGCAATAGCTTGGGTACATCTTCGCTGGTGGCGTCGAGAAAACGGTAAGGGACGTGATTGCGGGAAAGAAAGTTCCGCATCTCGTAGTCCTTGAGCGACCAGCGGTTCCCGATCACCCGCAGCCCCTCGAACTTCGGCTGATAGCCCGCCTTCCAATCGTCGAGCAGGTCGTTCAGGACCGGGTAGAGCTTTTCCTCCGGCGGATCCCACGGCTTGTTCAGGTAGTAGTGGATGCGCGCCGTATTGATGGCCCGGATGGCCGCCTCGGTGTCCGCGTAGGCGGTGAGCAGCACGCGCCGGGCCTCGGGATAGAGCGGCCGCGCCCGCTCCAGGAACTCCACTCCGGTCATTCCCGGCATGCGCTGGTCGCTGAGGAAAAGCGCCACCGGCTCGTCCCGGGTCTTGAGCTGGGCCAGCGTATCCAGGGCTGCCTGGCCGCTGGCGGCGCGCATCACGCGGTAATTGGCCCCGTAGTTCCGGCGCAGGTCCTGCACCACCGCTTCGAGCACGCTTACGTCGTCGTCTACTGCCAAAAGAATCGGCCTTGCCATATTGATTCAGTCTAGGACATTTTCCCGGCCCCAGTTGGGACGCAGACAGGGAGCCGGCTCGGTTCCGCCGGTCCGCCCATGGGGTGGGCGGACACTATACGAAGGTTGCAGAGCTGCCGATAAGTTTCCCGTAGCCGATTCGCGACAAACGCGGTAATCTCAATTTTAGGCCACATTACCAAGGTGTAGGAAAGTACCCAAATACTCCACGGCAGAATGGAAAAGGGTAGAGTTGTGTTGCATTTCCGGACATTACCAAGGTTCTGCTGGCCGTCGCCGATAACGCTGCAAGGAGCTAGGCAGCAGATGGGATATACGTCATGAACAAGATTATCCTGGCCGATTCCCAGGCAATTTTTCGCGCTGGAACCGCCAAAGTGCTGGCGATGGACGAGGAGCTGCGCATTATTGCGCAATGCACCGACCTCGAACGCATGCACCATGCCATCACCACGTTTCCCGGTTCCATAGTGCTGTTTGCTTCGTCGTTGCGCCCGGAGCTGCCTCGCCTGCGCGCCATACTGGACTCGGCAGGCAGCCGCGGCATCGTTATCGCCGAGCACGACGACTCGGCCGCAGCTTTTCTGCAGCAGGGTTTCCGAGGCGTGGTCTTCCGCAGCGTGACCGGCCCGGCGCTGGTGGAGTGCGTGCGGCGGGTCGCCGCCGGCGAAACCTGGGTGCCTCCGCACCTCATGCAGTCCGACTCGCCCGCCGAGGACATGGTCGGCACAAGGGTGCGCGACCGGCTCACTCCAAAAGAGATGCGCATCGTCGCCCTGATCGTCCAGGGCTGCAAAAATCGCGAGATCGCCCACCGGCTCAAGACGACTGAGCAGGTCATCAAGAACTACCTGCGGTCAATCTACGACAAGACAGGCGTCAGCGACCGCCTGGAGCTGGCGCTGTTCACGATCCACCACCGCGTCCTCGCGCAGGCCGCCGCAGAGATGGGCAGCCGCCTCGACGCCGAGGAGCAGACCACGCCGACAGCCGTAGCATAAGCGATGCCGTCTGAGTCGGCCCAATGACTCTGGATTCGATTGAAGGGTACGCGTGCGTCTGGATTCGATTGAAGGGTACGGGCTTCAGCCCGTACATAAAACCCCGTCAAATCGACGGGGCTTTAGCCCCGAGAGGATGCTGACTCCAGAACGAAAGCCCTTTAGAGATTCCTAAACCACTCCCGGTCCATCCGAGCTTAGGGAACGGTGATGACCACCTTCCCCACCTGCTGGTTCGATTCAAGGTACCTATAGGCCTCCACAGTCTGCTCAAAAGGAAACGTCTTCGCAATCTTGGGCACGAATCGTCCGTCGGCCAGCCGGTCGAAGATGTATTTCTTCGCTTTTTCCCCAATCGCCGCATCCCGCGTGATCTCGTGCAGCGTGTATCCCCGCAGGCTCAGGCCTTTGCCCAGAGCCAGCACAAGCGGGAATGGCGTGGGCTGCCCGGCGAGCCATCCGTAGAGAAAGATGATTCCCCCCGGAGTTGCGGCTTTGGCCAGTTCCTCGACGAACGGCCCCGCTACAGGATCGTAGGTGAGCCGCACGCCGCGCCCTCCGGTGATCTTTTGGATCCGCGCCACGTAGTCCTCTTCCTCGCTCACGATGACGTGGTGAGCGCCGAGAGCAATCAGTTCATCGCGCTTGCCCCTCGTGCGCGTAACTGCGATCGCCGTTGCTCCCGCATCGCGCACAATCTGAATGGCGGCGAGGCCGACGCTCGAAGAAGCGGCGGGGATGGAAACGAAGTCGTCTCTCCTCAGCCCGCCGAAATGCACCAGCGCGCCCCAGGCCGTAAGATACTGCATCCAGATCGCGGCGCCTTGAACCGGAGTGAGGTTCGGCGGATACTCACCCAATACGTATGCCGGTACAAGGGCCTCTTCGCCCAGCGTGCCGTAGCGGTTCTGCGAGAACCCCGGCACCGTAGCGATCTTTTTGCCGATCCAGCTTTTGTCCACGCCGTCGCCCACCGCTTCCACCACGCCGGCAACTTCGTAGCCCAGGCGCGAAGGAAGCTGCGGCTGCTCCAGATAGTGGCCGTGAAAGTAGAGCGACTCGGCGCGGTTCAACCCCACGGCCTGCACGCGCAGTTTCACTTCGCCGTGGCCGGGCGCGAGCGAAGGAGCGTCTTCCATTTTCAGAACTTCGGGGCCCCCGAGCTGATAAAAACGAACGATCTTCGGCATCGATCTTCCTCCGCCATTTGGATGGCGCAAACGGAACAAAGATACATGAGCGGGTGTATGACAATCGAGCCGTGCCCGATAAATCGAGCCGTGCCCCATCCATTCCGCGTAGTTTGCGGAATGGGTGGGAAACCAACCAGCCCCGAAGAACCCTTGAACTTGAATTAGAGGCCGGCTACTTTGTCTGAAAGTGGAGCCTTGCCCTCGAGCTTCTCCGCCACGCTCTTGGCCTGCGTGAAGAGATAAAGATAATCCGGTCCGCCGGCCTTCGAATCCGTTCCGCTCATGTTGAAGCCGCCGAACGGGTGCGCGCCCACCATGGCGCCCGTGCACTTGCGGTTGAAGTAGAGGTTGCCCACGTGGTACTCGCGCCGCGCGCGGTCCAGGCGTTCGCGGCTGTCGGTGTAGAGCGCGCCGGTCAATCCGTACTCCGTGTTGTTGGCCACGCGCAACCCCTCTTCGAAGCTCTCGACCTTGATGACCGCCAGCACCGGCCCAAAGATCTCCTCCTGCGCAATCACAGCATCCGGGGCAACATCCGCGATCACCGTCGGCTCCAGGAAAAAGCCCCCGTCCGCGGTCTGCACCGCATTTCCGCCGGCCACCAGCCGCCCTTCTTTTTTCCCCGTCTCGATGTAGCCCAGCATCGTGTCCAGCGCCGCCTTGTTGATCACCGGCCCCATGTTCGGATTCTTCACCGGGTCGCCGACCTTCAGCTCCGCCACGCGCTCGCGCACCCGCTCCACAAAAACGTCGTAGATGGGCGCTTCGACAATAGCGCGCGAGCAGGCCGAGCACTTCTGCCCGCTGAATCCGAAGGCCGATGCGACCACGCCGTCGACCGCCGCGTCGAAATCCGCGTCCGCACACACCAGAATCGAGTCCTTGCCGCCCATTTCGAGAACCGTCCGCTTGATCCAGATCTGTCCCGGCCGCGTCTTCGCCGCGCGCTCGTGAATGTCGAGTCCCACGGCCTTCGACCCGGTGAATGCAATAAACCGCGTCTTCGGATGCTCGACGATCGCATTGCCGAAGGTCGCTCCCGAGCCGGGGCAGAAGTTGACCACCCCGCCGGGCATGCCGGCCTCTTCAAGCACCTCGACAAATTTGGCGGCGATGGTCGGCGATTCGCTCGAGGGCTTCAGAATCACGGTGTTTCCGGTCACGATGGCCGCCGCCGTCATACCCGCCATGATGGCAAACGGAAAATTCCACGGCGGAATCACCGCGCCCACGCCCAGCGGAATATAAATCAGCTCATCGCGCTCGCCGGAAAGCTGGATCGGCGTAGTGGCCTTGGCCAGGCGCAGAGCTTCGCGCGAGTAAAACTCGAGAAAGTCGATGGTTTCAGCCACGTCGGCGTCGGCCTCAGCCCAGTTCTTGCCCACTTCGTACACCAGCCAGGCGCGAAATTCGAGCTTGCGCTCGCGAATGATCTGGGCCGCGCCCAGTAGCAGCGAGACTCTCTCTTCGGTCGCGGCTCTGCTCCAATGCTCGAAAGCGCGGAGCGCCGCCTGCATCGCGTCTTCGGCATGCTCGGCGCCGGCCTTCTGGTGTACGCCCACAACCTGCGCCGGCCGCGCCGGGTTCAGCGAGCGGATCTTGCCCTCGGTTTTGACGCGTTGCCCGCCAATGATCAGGTCGTACTCGCGTCCGAGCTGGGCGCCCACACGTTCGACCTCGGCGCGCATCTGGCGCGCGATTTCAGGCGACTTGAAGTCGGTAAAGGGCTCATTCTTGAACTCGCCCTGCGGCGAGCGCGGCAAAATCACAGTCGGAAGCGTTGCAGTAGCCATAACCCATCCAGTGTAGCTGAATCGCGGTTGGCCGGCACCATTGCGCAGTCCTCCCGCTTGCTATTGGATGAAGATCGTGGCCGAACCGATTGCGCTGTTTTCGTAGCCGCTGGCAATCGCGATCGCATTGATAATCTCCGAGCTCGAGACGGTGATCGCTCCCGTATACGCCGTGGACGAACTCGACGGCGCGCTCCCGTTGGTCGTGTAGAAGATCGCCGCGCCCGGTGTCGAATCCTTAATGGTCACTGTCTGCGTCGCCGAATAGGACCCAGTCCCGGGCTTGATCACCGGCGTCGCCGCCTGGGCAAGCGAAGTTCCCGCGCCGGTGAGCGCAACAGTGTTGCCCTGGCTCTTGAGGAACGCATTGCTGGCAATGGTCAGCGCCCCCGCGTATGAACCAGGCTTCGTAGGAGCAAAGGATATCTCGATATTGCAGGTCTCGCCGCGCTCGAGCTTCATGCCCGTGCAGTGGTTGGCCGCTTTAAAGCCGGCCGGGACCCTGATCGCCCCGATGGTCACCGGCCCAATTGCGCTCAGCGTGACGCTCTGCGCAGCGCTTGTCGTTCCCACCTTCTCGTCGTTGAAGTCGAGGCTTCCGGCCGAGCGCCCATAGCCGGCAAACGCGGTCACCTTGCGCACGCGATCGTTGTTGCGGTCGGTGAAATAGAAGTTGCCTGCGTTATCCTGCGTGATGCCACGGGGATAACCAAGAAGAGCGCCCGTGGCCGGTCCGCCGTCGCCGGCGAATCCGTACGAACCGCCCTTGCTCCCCGGCGGGCTGCCTGCAAACGCGGCCATCTGCCCGCCCGGATCGACCCAGCGAAGAAGATTGTTGTTGTCGTCGGCGAGGAAGATGTTGCCGTTCTTGTCGGCGTAAACTCCCTGCGGCGAGTTGAGAGTTCGCGTCAGCGCCGGGCCATCTCCGTTGTATCCGCTGCCCACTCCGCCCGCCACGATACTGATGAGCCCCGTCGCCGGATCCACCTTGCGTATCACGTCGTCGCCTTCAGCGATGTACAGGTTGCCCTGGCCATCCAACGTAATGCCCTGCGGTGCGAAAAGTGCCGCGGTCGTTGCCGGCCGGTTGCTGCCGTTGTAACCGCAGCCTCCCGTGCCCGCATAGGTGGAAACGATCTGGGTCTTCGCATCGACCTTGCGGATCCAGCAATTCAGATACTCCGAGATGTACAGGTTGTCGTCGGCGTCGATGGCCAGAAAATGCGGATTGTCGATCTTCGCATCCTTCGCCGGCCCGCCGTTGCCGCTGGAGCCGGGGCCGTTCAGGTGGTTCTCCGATCCGCCCACCACGGTTGTAATCTCGCCGGTCGATGCATAAACCTCGCGCACATCGTGATTGTTGGCTTCGGCAATAAAGACGTTCCCCTTCGAATCCTCGACGATACCGTCCGGATTGTTGACCTCCACCTTGGGACTGGTGGAAACGCGGCCGTCGCCCGCGTACGACTCGATCCCATTGCCGGCAAAGTCGCTCACCAGCCCGTTGGCCACGTCGAGCAGATAAACCGCCTCCGTCTGGTCGGCCGCAATCAGCAGGTTGCCCGATTTGGGCTCGATATATGCGCCCGTCGGAAGATTCAGCGTGACGCCCGTGCCTGGCACATTCTTGATTCCCGCCGGATCGGAGTACGCCAACTCGGTGGAATTCGGCGTCGGACTCCACCCTTCGATCGATGTGATAATCCCGGTCTTGCCGTTGATCTTGCGAATTCTGTTCGCAGCCGAGTCGGCGACGATCCAGTTGCCCGCGCTGTCGAGCGCCAGGCCGTCGGGATCGAGGCAGGCATCCTTCGCGGGCCCGCCATCGCCGCAGTATCCGCCGCTGCCCGTCCCGAAAATTGTCGTTACTTTCCCCGGCGCCGGCAATCCTCCGCTGTACGTAAGCGTGAAACGGCGAATCCGGTTATTGCTGTAATCCGGCATGGTAATAGTAGTCTTGCCGCCGCTCACTTGAAGGACGAGTTGCCACGGGTCCTGGAAAACAGCGCTCGTCGCCACCACGTTATCCACGAATCCATAGGAATACGGAATCCCCGCCACGCGATACATCTTCCCCGTCGCGCCAATGACTTCTCGAATGGTTCGTTCTCCCCAGCTGTCGATGAAGATATTCGGCGGACTCACGGTCGTATCCAGCGCCACGCTCTGCGGATGGCAAAAGTACGCGTCGGACGCGGTGGCATCCACGCCATCGGGTGCAGTTCCCTGGCATTGGTTGTCATTCCCCGCTACCGTGGTAATCGTCCCTTCCGCGGTTCCGCCGGCGATTTTGCGTACCCTGCCGGTATTGTTTCCGGCGAACGCGCCGTCCTCGCTGAAGTAGACGTCGTTGTTCCGCGGGTTGACCGCAACGGTCCAGCCCGCCATAACCCCCGCATCCTTTGCGGCGCCGCCATCGCCGCTGCTCTGGCACGTCCGCACGAAGGGTCGTTTGACAATGCCCGCGATGGTAGTGATGATGCCGGTCTTCTGATCCACCTTGCGGATCAGGCAGTTGCTGTCGTTGATGTAGACATTGGCCGGATTCGCCCCATCGACAGCCACCCCATGCGGGGCGTTCAGTTCCGCGTCGGCGGCAAGGCCGCCATCGCCGCCGTAACCGGCGATCCCGTTTCCGGCCACCACTGAAATGATGCCGCCTGGGCTGATCTTGAAGATGCGCGAGGAACCGTTGGCGCTGGCATAGTAATAATTCCCCTGTTTGTCGATCGCGACCTGGAAGGGCAGATAGGTGTTCGCGTTCCGCGCGGGAATCTCGTTTGGTCCGCCGCCGGCAATGGTCGTGATAGTGTCCGGCTTCACCGCCGGAGCGGCATCGTTCTGCTGCGCATGCGCGCTGCGATCCATCGCAAATGCGGCCAGCCCGCAAGCCAGCACACAGAGAATTACTGTTCTGTATCGATTCATCGGATCTTCCTCTTTTTGGGGTTTGCTATTCGGCCGGATCGGCAAGCGGAGTCTCGCGGCGCGCATCGATCGCCTCGATGCGTGTACCGCTGTGGCCGTCAGGCAACAGGATCTCCAGCGAGGGATTGCCTCCCTGCTGCCAACGGGAGTATTCACTCTTTGACACCGTGAACTTGTGCCGAACGGTAACTTCGCCATAGCTGGGAAGTAAGTCAATCGGAGCAAAGTCTCCGATCGGCGCCGCAAGAGGACCGGACTCGTCGAGCACGATTCCGCAGCCTTCAATGTCGCGGCCGCTGTAATTGCGAACCGTGAGAGTCAGCGTAAGTTCGACTCCGCTCTCGGCCCGCTGAACGTGAGTGATCGTATAGGTTGCAGGAAAATTGCGGCGCTGCGCCGCGGCGAAGGCGCCCACAGAAACGATGATCGCAAGCGAAAGGAACGTGCGGGCCGCGCGCCTTGCGGAAACACCGCAAACGCGCAACGCTGAAGGCTGCAGGGGGACGGGCATAAGTTTTCTCCCAGAGAGTCTCGGTGCGATAGGGGCCCAGGGGTGCACCGTGTCGATGGCCGGCTACAGGGCTCTACACTACCGAACCCGGCCCGTGATTCGCTACACCAAAGTGACGGATTTACCTGGATTTCACGATTTACCGGCGCCAAGCCGCTGGCAGTTCGATGAAATTCCGGAGTAGAATCTGAGGCCAGCGAAGGTTCGTATTCCCAGGAGGAGCCATCAAGCGCAGAGAATTCCTGGTCAACGCCGCGCGCGGCCTGGGGTCGGTGTGGCTTGCGTCTCAACTGTCCGGCGATAACAACACGTGGGCGCTCGACCAGCCCCCGCTGCCGCAAAAGTTCAACGCGCACGACACCGTAACCCTTGGCGCAACCGGTATCAAGACCAGCCGCCTCGCCATGGGCACCGGCACGCACGGCTTCAGCAAGAGCTCCGACTAGGTGCGGCTGGGCACTGCTCCGCTCACCGCGCTGCTGCTCAACGGCTACGAGCACGGCCTGCGCTTCTTCGATACCGCCGACTCCTACGGCAGCCATCCCTACGTGGCCTCCGCGCTCAAGCAGATTCCCCGCGATAAGGTCGTTGTAATGACAAAGTCCGACACGCGCGACCCCGCGGGCATGAAGTCCGATCTCGACCGCTATCGCCGCGAGCTGGGCACCGATTACATCGACATCGTGCTCATGCACTGCATGATGGAAGGCGACTGGACCACGCGCTACCGCGGCACCATGGACGTGCTCTCCGAGGCCAAGGAGAAAGGCATCATCCGCACCCACGGCTGCTCCTGCCACACCCTCGAAGCGCTGCGCGCCGCCGCTGCCTCGCCCTGGGTCGAAGTTGACCTGGTGCGCATGAACCCCATCGGCGCCTACATGGACTCCGACCCGGAGACCGTAGCCGGTGTCATCCAGCAGATGCGCGCCTCCGGCAAAGGCATCATCGGCATGAAGATTCTAGGCCAGGGCAAACTGCGCAATCGCCAGAGCGAAGCGCTGCATTACGCGCTCGGGCGGGGCCTGCTCGACGCCTTCACCATCGGCGCGACCAGCCAGCAAGAGCAAATGGACCTGATCAACCGCATCGCCGCCGCGGCTTAGCTATTCGAACGTGTAGGTCGCGGTCCCCACTGCGCTCTGCGTATAGCCTTTGGCGACGCCGATCGCTTTGATCGTCACGTTTGCCGACACGGTGATCGCTCCCTTGTATTGCTTGGACTTTGTCGTCGGCGTCGCTCCGCCCAGTGCATAATAAACCACCGCTCCCGGCGTGACGTCGCTAATGGTCACCTTCTGCGGCGAAGTATATGTGCCCGTTCCCGGCTTGAACTTCGGCGTAGCTGTCGCGCCGGCGGGCACAATCGTCAGCACGCCGTCCTTGAAGTTAAAGCTGTAGTTGGCCGCCTTCAGCTTCCCTGCGGCGATCGCGATCGCGTATGTCCCCGGGAGCGAGCCGCGAACCGCCTTCGTGGTTTCCAGCGGCGCGCCGCTCAGCACCGACTTCGTGTCACCGTTCACAAAACCGGTCGCGGTATAACCAAACTTCGGCAGAGTCTGTCCGTAAAGGGCCTTCGCATTGTTTGCCGCAATGGTAAGCGGCGCTTTCGTGATGGTCAGCGTCCCATTGACCAATCGGAAGTGGTAATTGGCCGATGACAGCGTCCCCATTGCCGCCACGATGGGATAATCGCCCGCGCCGGTCTTCATTGTTGCCGATGTCGTAAGCTTCGCGGCTCCAGTAAAGGCCTTTGCCGCCGTGTCGCCGTTTACGAAGCCGGTGATGGAATCCGTAAAGACCGAATTCGACTTCCCGTATTCGCGCGTCGCATTTTTCACCATCACCGTGAGCAAGCCCGGCAGCACCGTGATCGTCCTTTGCACTGGCGCCGCAGCCTGGTAGTCTGCATTTCCGGCCTGGCTTGCGGTTATAACAATGTTTCCGGCTCCCGTAATCCTCAGCGTGGTCCCGCTCAATGTTGCAGGTCCCGTCACGCCGAAGCTCACCGCCAGCCCCGAGCTCGCCGTCGCGGAGAGCGCAACGGGAGCCGCTCCATAAGTCAAGGTCGAGGGTGGCGCGGTGAAGCTGATCGTCTGCGCGTCCTGCGTCGCCGTGCCGCTCAGCGCAATCGTCTGCTTGGCGTAGTTCGGCGCCGTCGCATTCAGCGAATTGTCGGTCACCACCAGCGTTCCGCTGTTTGCGCCCGCCATGGTCGGCTTGAAGCTCACCTCCAACGTGCAATACGAGCCTGGATCCACGTGTCCTGTGGCATTGCCCGGCGTCTGCATCGGGCATTCAGTCTCTTCGCTGCCCAACTGGAAGCCTGGCGCAATGCTTGGCGTGCTGCCGCTCGTCGGCGCCGGGAAAAGCAGCTCTTCATTGCCGATGCTCTCGAGCGTGACCGTCTGCGGGCTGTCTGAACTCGTTTGTCCGAACGGTGTCGAAGCAAACGTGAGCGCCGGCGCCCGGCTGCGCGGGATCTCCAGCACTTGCGTTTGGTAAATCAAGAGGAAGATATCGCCCGCGCTGTCCACTGCCACGTCCTGCACATTCGGCAGGGTGGCCAGAGCCACCGGCGTTCCCGCTCCGCCGGATGTGATCGGGATTTCGAGCAGGTCCCACAGATTGCTGTCTCCGCTGTTCTGCGCTGAAAACGTCATTAACAGCAGGCTCCCGCCCGCATCCACCGCGACTCCGCTCACGTAGTTCAGCCCGCCCACGACCGTCGACGGCGACGCGTACCCGGCGCCGCTCTTTTTCAGCTCCAGCACGTAGCCTGAGTTGGCATCCGCATTGGTGTCCTCCGGTACCGTCACAAACAAATCGCCCTGCCAGTCCATTCGCAAAAACGCCGGAAAATTCAACCCGCCGGCCAGCGTGACCGGGGATCCGTAAGAGGTCCCGTTCCACGGCAGCTCCATCACCGCGCCCGTATTCGGCGGGTTGGTGATCAGCGCATCGCTGTAGCTTGCATAAAAGAGATTGCCGAACCCGTCCATCGCCAGCCCATTGGGATATACCAGATTGCTGGCAACCGTGACGCCCGCTCCGTACCCTCCGGCGATCTTCGGATACTCGATCACATACCCGGTTCCAGGATCGTAGTTTGCGTCCGCATCGATCAACGCATAGATGTTGCCCGCTCCGTCCTCCGCGACGCCCTGCGGCCAAGGCAGCGACGAGCCCAGCACAATCGGTGTCCCATACCCTCCCCCGGACGCGGGAATCACCAGCACCGAGCCATTCACGGGAGGCGGATTGCTGTGCTGATTGTTCGCGATCAGAATGTTGCCTGGGTCATCGACGGTGAAATAAGTTCCTGACGTGATGTCCGCGGTTGTGGCCGCCACCGGCGGGCTCGCGTTGCCGTAAACATAGCGGAACCCGGCTTCTGGCCCTTCTCCAACACCTTTCACAAGCCCCGTCGCCAGCACGTTGCCCGAGCCATCGAGTAGTTCCGCGGCTCCGTGCCGCGCCCCGGGCGCCGCGGGCTTGAAGCTCACGTTGATCTGGCAGCTCTCACCGGCCGTGTAGGCCGTGTTCGCCAGGCAGGTATCGCCGCCCGCATCGCTGAAGTCCATCCCCGTCTTTCCCTGCATCACCACGCTGGTAGAACCCAGCGTCCCCGCCGTGTCGAAGATAAACTCCAAATTGACCGCTGCCGCGCTGGCGCTGCCCACGTTCACCTCGCCAAAGCTGCCCCCCGGCGGCGTCACCTCTTTCACCAGGTTATTTCCGAAGTCGGCGACAAACACGTCTCCGCTTCCATCCAATCCGATGGCGGGGGGCTGGTTGAACCCTCCGCCCAGAGTCACAATCGTCGGATCGCTCGCAGGAATGCTCCCGCTGACGGCCAGCATCTCTTTGAGCGTGTTGTCCCCATAATCGATGACGAAGACGTCGCCGTTTGCGTCGACGGCGACGTCGCTGGGGATATTGAAGCCGCTGCCCAGCGTGTTGATGGTTGGCGTCGATGGAATGCTGCCGCTGACGGCCAGCATCTCTTTCACCGCGTTGTTGTTTGAGTCCGCGACAAAAACGTCCCCGCTGCCATCCACGGCCACGCCGGCAGGTTGCGAAAACCCGCTGCCCAGCGTGTTGATGGTCGGCGTCGTCGGGACGCTGCCGTTGACGGCCAGCATCTCCTTCACCGCGTTGTTGTACGTGTCCGCGACAAAGACGTTCCCGCTGCCATCCACCGCGACGCCCTCCGGAGCATTGAATCCGCTACCCAGCGTGCGTATGGTCGGGGACGCCGGAATGCTCCCGTTGACCGCGACAATCTCGTACACCGCGCCGGCAGGTCCCGTCCCGTTGCTGCCGTCGGTGACGAACACGTCCCCCTCCGCATCCACGGCCACGTTGGTCGGCGCCTGGAACGCGGTGCTCAGCGTCACGATCGTCGGCGAAGCCGGAATGCTGCCGTTCACGGCCAGAATCTCTTGCACGGATGGGCCGGCGAAGTTCGCGACATACACGTTGCCGTTGGCGTCGACGGCCACGCCTCCAGGAGAACTGAATCCGCTGCCCAGGACCTGGATAGCGCCGGAGAAGTGCGCCGTCTGCGCCGGACAGTCCCCGGAGAAGATGGCGGAGACTGCGGCCACGCAAACGGCGGTGCGTACACGCAGGGTTCTCAGGCCGATTCTTGCGTTCGGAGTTGACGGCTCGAGACCGGTACGAGATAGCAAACGATCCTCCCCATGTGAACAGCGACGCACCGCGCGATTTGCGCCGCATGAGTCATTGAGATTGAAAGGGGGAGGAAGTTCAGGACCCGAATTTCCAACGAATAACACAGCTCCAGTGGTGAGTCAACGTCGCTTCGCGGGGCGTGTCATAGCACATTAGAAATGTCCCCGTCTTGCGCTCAATAGAATTGTCCCCTTGCTGAAGTTATGCAGTTGTTCTGACCTGCGCTGCTGTTTGCGTTTTGAAAGGGAGTTTCCAGGGATGCTGCG
>JBAUBR010000232.1:0-18534 GCA_049676965.1 Occallatibacter sp. | reverse complement strand
GCCCGGCCCCGGCCAGCCGCCGGTCTACGCGCTTGAGCCGCTGCCGCCCGGCGCAGTTGTCCCCGGAATCGCCGAAGCAAACATTCGCTCGACTGACCTCGTGGTGGGCGCGATTCGCACCGCGCTGGGCAAAGTTTCTCCGCGCACGCGCTCGGTCACCGTGGTGCTTCCCGATACGTCGGTGCGCGTTTTCGTGCTGGACTTCGAATCCCTTCCCGCCAAGCCGCTCGAAGCCCTGCCGGTGCTGCGCTTCAGGCTGCGCAAAATGGTTCCCTTCGACGTGGAGCACGCGGGCGTGAGTTACCAGGTGCTGGTGGAGAAGAAATCCGAATTGAAAGTGCTGGCGGCGGTCATTCCCGGCCCCATCCTGCAGGAATATGAGGGCGCCGTGCGCGCCGCCGGCCACGAGCCCGGCGCCGTGTTGCCTTCGAGCCTTGCGGCGCTTGCCAGCCGCGACTCCATGGAGGCCATGCTCACTGCGAACCTGAGCGGCGTGGCCCTCACCACGTCGATCATCAACGGGCAGGACCTTCTGCTCTATCGCACGCTCGATCTGCCGGAAAACGAATCGGTGCGCTTGCAGGAGGTGCAGCGGGCCATCGCCGTGGCCGCCGCGTACTTTGAGGACAAGTTGCAGGCCAGGCCGCGCCAGGTCTATTTCGCCGGCATCGGCGGCGCTGAGGTGTTTGCCCGCTTCATCGACGATCCGGAGCTTACTGTCACCGACCTTACGCCCACACCTGCGACGGGAGCAGCAACGACCTTGGGCGAATTCGTCATCGCCGGTGTCGCCGGCGC
Organism: Occallatibacter sp.; assembly: GCA_049676965.1. GTDB lineage: Bacteria > Acidobacteriota > Terriglobia > Terriglobales > Acidobacteriaceae > Telmatobacter. The sequence continues at coordinate 17,736 of JBAUBR010000232.1, read as the reverse complement.
GTTGGCGGGAGTCAGCTAGCCATGCGTATTACGCTCAATCTCGCGACGCGCCCCTTTGCCGATCTGGGACCGGCAATTAAGCGGCTGCGCATCGCCATGGGAGCGCTGGCTGGGGTGTCAATCCTGCTCGGCTTCGGACTGCATCTCGTCCACAGCAAGGCGGAGCAGGCGCGCGCCCGCGTGCACTCGCTCGATGGCGCCATCGCCCGCGTCACCAACGAGCGCGAGGGCTACACCAACCTGATGCACCAGCCCGCCAATGCGCAGTTGCTTACGCAGGCCGGAGTGCTCAACCAGCTCTTCGACGAAAAGGGATTCTCGTGGACGCTGGCCATGGAGGACCTCGAAACCGTTCTACCCGGCGGCGTGCAGGTCACCAGCCTCGAGCCCATCCGCGACAAGGAAGGCGTGATTACGCTGCACCTGCGCGTGAAGGGGCCGCGCAACCGCGAAGTGGAACTGGTGCAGAACCTCGAACACTCCCGGCGATTTCTTTCGCCGCGCATTGTGGGCGAAAACGCCGAGTCGAATGAGGGAGGGCCGAATCAGCAACTGCAGCCGGTGACAGCTTCAAGCCCCTTCGACTTCGACCTGCTGGCCGAATACAATCCGGCCACGGCGAGCGAGCTGATTCAAGCCAAGAAAGCCGCGTCCGAAGCGAAGAATGAAGCGGGAGGGACGGAGCAGCCGCATGCAGAGGCTCGACCGAGCCCGGTGCGACCCTCATCTGCGATGCATCTCACTCCCAACGGTCAGCAGCCGGGTCGCGCGCCTTATGCCGGCACGTCAAGACCGCTTCAGCGGCCCGGCTTCCCGCCGCAGCGCCCGGTCTTCAGGCCGGAGACCAGCGCTCCGCCGCAGGGAGGGCCGCAATGAGCAACTCGCCTTCCACCTGGCGCGAACGCCTCACTTCCCCGCTCACCTGGCATTTCGCCGGCGTTGCGGTGCTGGCCGTGCTCACTATCGGCCTCGCCGTCCGCTTTGGCCTCGACTGGGCCGCCACCAGCGGCAGCTCCACCGACGCCCTGGCCGGCAAGCAGATTCAGTTGAAGGCGCTGGACCTGCAGACTGGGCCGCTGCGCGGGCTGGACAAGAAAGTTGTCGAGTCGCACAAGCAGATTGCGGAGTTCTACTTGAAGCGCATCGCGCCCAACTACTCGTCCATTTCCACACGGGTGGGCGAGCTTGAGATCGCGTCGGGCGTGCGCCTGTCACGCATGCAGTACACGCAGGGCCCGCCGGGAGCCGAACTGACCGAGATCACGCTCGATGCCGGCATCAGCGGCGAGTATCCGCAGATCATGCGCTTTGTGAACGGCCTTGAGCGCGACAAGAACTTCTTCGTGATTCGGGCCATGTCGCTCACCGGCCAGCAGGGCGGACTGGTCAACCTCAAGCTGCGCGTCTCCACGTGGCTGCGGCCCGCCGATGCCGCGGCCAGCGGCCTGCCCCCCACTCCGCCGAACACTCCCGCGGCCACGCCCGCCGCGCCCGCAAAGGAGGGCGAATAGCCATGGCCCTTCAACTGGGAACCGAGAACAAGAAGCAGGTGTACATCCTGGGCGTGCTGCTGGCGTTCATTGTCTGCTTTGGCGGATACCAGTTGTATAAGTCATTCGCCGGCCCGTCCACGACGCCGGCCCCTCAGCAAGTCCGTCCGCCGGTGCAGGCTGCCACTCCCGCGCGAGGAAGCTCCTATGCCGCGCGCCTCGCCGCCGGATCCGGCAAAGACGCAGAAAAACTGTCCAACACCGGCCTCGACCCCACGCTGCATCTGGACAAGCTGGCGCAGAGCGAGTCGATCGAATACTCAGGCACGGGCAGAAACATCTTCTCCGCCGAATCGGCGCCGGCCATCGAGACAGCGGTTGCACTCGTGCGGCCCAACCAGCCGGATGAGCCTGCGGCAACCACGCCGCCTCCGCCGCCCGGACCCCCGGCCATCGATCTCAAATACTTCGGCTATACGCAATCCAAAGGCAAGATGCTCGAAGCTTTCTTCGTCCACGGAGACGACATCTTCCTCGCCCATCCGGGAGAGGTGGTCGACCATCGCTACAAGGTGAACTCAATCCAGCCGAACAGCGTCGAAATCACCGACCTGGGCTATAACAATACGCAGACATTGCCGCTGTCGCCGAATTAAGCCGATGCCCAATCGCAGCCCAATACGCCCCGTCAGCCCGCCCATCCGCCCCGGCGAACAGGGCTACCTGATGGTCGCCGTCATCTTCCTGCTAGCCATTCTTGTCGTCGCCATGGCCGTCGCCGCGCCCAGGATCAAGGCCGCGATCCAGCGCGACCACGAAGTCGAAACCATGGAACGCGGCAAGCAGTATATCCGGGCCATCCAGCTCTATTACCGAAAGTTCCACGCCTATCCGCCCAACATGGACGCGCTGGTAAAGACCAACGACATCCGCTTCCTGCGCAAGAAGTACATCGACCCCATGACCGGCAAGGACGACTGGAAGCCGATCCTGTTCGGGCAAAACAAGCAGCCCACCGTCTACGGCTTTTTCGGCCAGCCGCTGGGCGGCTCGTCGATCGCCGGAACCGGACCAGGCGGCGGCAATGGCCTGCAGGGCGCGCAGGGCGGAGCATTCAATCAACCGGGGCAGCCCGGTCAGCCGGGCCAGACGGGGAGCTCGATCTTCGGCTCCAACGATGCGGGCCCAGGCGCGCAACCTGGATTCGGCACTAATCCCGGAACCACTGGCAATCCCGGCGACAACTCCGCCAACGGCACCGACCCCAACGGCGGTACTGGCCTCAATGGCGCTGCCGGCCCGGGGAACGGCTTCGGCGGCGGCCAGACATTTGGCGGCGCGGGAATCATCGGCTTCTCTCCCGCCAGCCCCAAGCAGTCCATCCTCATCTACAAAAAGAAGAACCACTACAACGAGTGGGAGTTCGTCTACGATCCCATGTCGGAGCAGATGATGCAGGGCGGTGCATTCGGCGGCGGGCTCAACGGTCAGCCGGCGGGAACAACTCCCATCGGGGGCGCGCCGGGATTCGGCAACCAGCAGAATCAGCCCGGATTCGGCAACCAGCCGGGTTTCGGCAACCAGCCAATCGCTCCCGTACAACCGCAAAATCCGGCGCCGCAGCAATAAAGTCTTAGCCAAGAACGCAGAAGTAGGTCCGCCTCAGCCGAGGCGCGGCACTCTGTCCTTTCGCGAATGTGCCGGCTCAAGCCGCCGGCGTGGGCGATGCCGCGATGCGCGCGAGCTGTTCAAGATGGTTCAAATCGTGCCCGGCCATGGTTTCGACGATGGTTTGGAAAGTCATCGCGCCGCGCTCGGGATGGCTCACGGGACGATTCGCCGCCGCAGGCAGCGAGCGCGCGATCAGTTGCAGGTTCCAGTTGCGCAGGGCGGTAAACGTCGCCAACGCTTGGCCGGCTCCAATTGCGGAGTAGTCGGAAGACACTGCCCATCTGTCCTGATCGAAGGGCTGAATAGTGTAGTCGTCTTCGGCCAGAGTCTGCCGCAGGCGAAAACCGAAGACCAGCTCGCAGTCGGCGAGGTGCGCGACGATTTCGGCGGCGCTCCACTTGCCGGGCGCGGGCGCCTTTGATGCATTGGCCGAACCGATGGCTTCGAGCAGCGATGCGATCGACCCGGGAGAATCGCCGAGAATGGCGTCGAGCGGCCGCCCATCGAGAAATATGTCGTAAGGATTCTGCTGGCTCATAGCGACTCCAGTTCACAGTTCGTAGTTCGCAGTTCTTAGTTCATAGCTCACAGCTCTTCGCATCACCTCAGGTCAACTGTGAACTTCAAAGATATTCTTGCACCATCCTCTGCCAGGTCGGCCAGTCGTGCGAGTTATACGAGTCCCATGTGTAGAACTTGTGCGGAATGTACTTGGCGCTCATGATCTGGTCGAGGCGCTGGTTCTGGCCCAGGCACTGGTCGTCCCAGCCCGTCGCCAGGATGTAGGTGTTGCGGTTGTAGCGTTCGAAGTACCAGGGATCGGCGAGGTTGGGCAGGTAATCCAACGGCAGGTTGAAGTAGCAATCCTGATCATAATAGCCGTTGAGAAACTTTTTGAGATCGAAGGCCCCGGACATGGAGAGGAATCCGGTGAAGATGTCGGGGTGGCTCAGCGCGATGTTGACCGCGTGATACCCGCCGAAGCTGCAGCCCAGCGAAACCAGGTGCCAATCCTGATTCTTCTGCCGCACCAGCGGCACCACCTCGGACATTACATAGTCCTCGAACTGCACGTGGCGCGCGATGCGCCAGCGCGGAGGCACGCTCCGGTTGTACCAGCTCTCCATGTCGACAGAGTCGACGCAGTAGACCTGCAGGTGGCCCCAGTCGATGCGGCCCGCCAGTGCGCCAATCATGCCGCGGTCTTCAAACTCGTAGAAGCGCCCGCCGGAGGTGGGGAACACGATCACCGGCAGCCCCGCGTGGCCGAAGACGAGCAGCTCCATATCGCGGCCCAGCCGGGATGAATACCACTTGTGATACTCCCGATTCATGGCTTGCGCTCCTTGCGTCTATTCTCCAGCCTTGGACTGCGCCCGCTGGGAGGGTACGGGTTTCAGCCCGTACTATTGAGGCCTCTAAGTTTGAAAACGGGCTTTAACCCTGGGCCATCCCTCATCAAACCGAACCGCTGCTTTCCGCTCTGCGCGCTTTGAGAACCGCTGATTCCTTGATACTGTAACATTCATCGCCATCGCGAATCCGGTGCGGTCCAGGGGTGGCAGCCGATATGCAAAATAGATGAGAGGACCGCGGAAATTGAATCCGGACACAGAATCGGAGTTGCAAGAACCAGAGAGCCCGCCGGCCGACGAGCCGCTGCATCCGCGCCTGCGCCTGCACCAGGACTTCCCCAGCGAATATCTCGCCGAGAAGCGCGACCTGATTGTCTACGTGCCGCCCGGCTACGACGACGATCCCGACCGCAGCTACCCGGCGCTTTACATGCAGGACGGGCAGAACCTGTTCGATCCGCGCACCTCGTTCATCAAGGGCCGCACCTGGCAGATGCGTGAGCAGGCCGACGCGGGCATTGAGGCCGGCGAGATCGAGCCGCTGATCATCGTCGGCATCTACAACACCGGCGACCGTCGCCTCGCCGAATATACCCACGAGCCCGACCGCAAGATGGGCGGCGGAGAAGCGGGCGACTACGGCCTGATGCTCACGCGCGAGCTGATGCCCTGGATCAGCACCGAATACCGCGTGCACCGGGACCGGCTGGCTACGGGCCTCGGTGGATCGTCGCTGGGCGGCCTGGTCACGCTCTACCTGGGCCTGCGCTACGCGCAATATTTCGGCAAGCTCGCCGTGCTGTCGCCCAGCGTGTGGTGGAGCAATCGCAGCATCATCGGCTATCTGAACGAGCATGCGCCGCAGGTCTGGGAGCGGCCGCGCATGTGGCTCGACGTGGGCGACCGCGAGGGCCGGCGCACGCTGAGCGATGCCGAAATGCTCTACCGGCGCCTCATGGCCAACGGCTGGCGCTCCGGAGAGACGCTGCACTTCGAGCGCATCCACGGCGGCACTCACGACGAGGCCAGTTGGGCGCGCCGCGTGCGCCCGGCGCTGCGATTCCTGTTTCCGGCGCGGTAAAGGTGGATGTGGAGGAGGCAAGCCGGGCCGTCAAAGCCGGCCACACCCACGGGAAAAGCCGCCGTAGCACTTTCGTCTGATTCTGGTGCACGAAAAATGTAGCTAAACTACATTTTTCCGGATACCTCAGATCAAGAAGGGACCACTATGCACTTGGCGCCTTTTCGCGGTTTTTCCCCGTGTGCCCCACCCAGCCGGACTCGCAGCCCACTGCGTTCGCAGCGAATCGTAGCCTTCGCCTTGGCGATTTCGCTCGCCGGCGTCGGCGCTGCCGGTGCGCAAACTCGCGTTGTGGCAGGCTCCGGCACTGCTGAAGTTCGCGCGCTGCCGAACCATGTGCCATCGTGGGCAAACGAAAGTAACTTTGCGCAAAGTGTACCCGCCGAGCAGACCGTCGGGCCCATGACCATGGTGCTCGCCCGCCATGCAGACCGCCAGCGGGCCTACGAAAAACTGCTCGCCGACCAGCAAAATCCCGCCTCGCCCGAGTACCACCAATGGCTCACCCCGTCTGAAATCGGGGATCGCTTCGGCCTTTCCGACGGCGAGCTCGACGCGCTCTCCGGATGGCTCGAGTCGCAGGGCCTGCACGTAGACTGGACCTCGCCGGCGCGGAACTTTATCGGCTTCAGCGGCCCGGCGGCGGCGATGGGCCGCGCGTTCCAAACCGAGTTGAATTACTACACCGTCAACGGCAAGCGCAAAGTGTCGGTCGCGTCCGCGCCGCTGCTCCCCGCCGACCTGGCGCCGTTCGTCAAGTCGATTCGCGGCCTTTACACCATCGAAGACCGGCCGATGAGCAGCGCGCGCGCGGTGCGGTCCGATTTGCCCGCGGTAACCTTCGGTGTCGGCGAAAACTACGTGACCCCGGCGGACTTCGCGACCATCTACGACGTTCCCGGCAATCTCAACGGGAGCGGAGTCACCATTGGCATTGTGGGAAGGTCGCGCACTGACACCGCCGACTTCAACTACTTCCGCAGTCTGACTGGAACCACGTTCGCCAACCCGACCGAAATCATCCCGCCGGGCGGAACCGACCCCGGACCAGCCCTCACCGCTCCGCCAACAGGCAATCAGTCCATCGACGACCAGCTCGAGGCCGAGCTCGACGTCGCTCGCGCCGCCAGCATCGCCCAAAAGGCCAGTGTAAAGCTGGTGATTACAGAGCAGACCGCGAGCGCCGGCATCGACACCGACGCCCAGTACCTGGTCAACACCGAGCCGCTCGTCGAGATCATCAACATCAGTTTCGGCGCATGCGAGTCTGAAGCCGGTCCCGCCAACGTGAAGTATTGGGATCAGTTGTTCTCGCAGGCCGTCGTCGAAGGTATATCCGTGTTTGTTGCCTCGGGCGACGCCGGCGCATCGGGCTGCGACTCTTACTTCTCCACGCCGCCCTCGCCTCCGGCGGCCAACAGCCCGAATTACATCTGCTCGTCAAGCTACGCCACCTGCCTTGGCGGAACCGAGTTCAACGACGCCGCCGACTATAGCAAGTACTGGAACTCGTCGAGTAATCCCGCCGTGGCCTCGGCGATGAGCTACATTCCCGAAGGCGCCTGGAACGAGCCGCTCAACGACAACAACGAACCGCAGGCCGCTGCTTCCGGCGGAGGCGTCAGCACAGTTATTGTCCCGACTCCGAGTTGGCAGACCGGGAAAGGTGTGCCCGCGCCACGAGCCGGACGGTACACGCCCGACATCGCCTTCTCCGCATCCGGACATGACGGTTACTTCGGCTGCATGGCGGCCATTAGCGTCAGTTCATCACAAAACGCCGGCTGCGCGCCCAACGCGCAGGGCGAATACTACTTTGCCTACTTCGAGGGAACATCGGCCGCTGCGCCCGACATGGCCGGAATCACCGCCTTGCTGGACCAGAAGCTGGGCGCAGCACAGGGCAGCCTCAATAAGAAGCTGTACTCGATGGCCGCCAGCGCGCCGTCGGCCTTCCACGATGTCACGGTTCCCACCAGCGGCGTGGCTTCGTGCAGCGTCAACACGCCCAGCATGTGCAACAACAGCATCCCCGGGCCTTCTGGCCTGACCGGCGGCCAGGCAGGATACCTGGTGGGCCCGGGCTACGACGAGGTCACCGGCCTGGGATCGCTGGACGTCGGCAACTTTCTCGACCACTTCGGCGCGGCCGCGTCGGATCCGGATGTGACTACGGGATCGGCCACAAACGTAACGGGCGCAGGGGCCACGGTCGCTGGGACCGTCAATCCCAATGGGAGCGCAACCGACTACTGGTTCATCTACGGAACCAGCAGCGCATTGAGCGCGCCCAGGAAAACGGCAGCCGCGAGCGCCGGCTCGGGAACCAGCGCGGTTGCCGTCACGGCAAAGCTCTCGGGACTTGCTCCGCTGACCAAATACTATTACAGGTTGCAAGCTTCAAACTCCGCTGGAACGGTAAGCGGCTCGGTCTCCAGCTTCACGACTGGAAAGGCAAGCCAGACCATCACGTTCACCCAGCCGCCCAGCCCGCAAAAATACGGGGCAAAGATCGCTCTCTCCGCGAAAGCCAGCTCCGGACTTCCGGTCACCTTCAGCGTAATGCGCGGTCATGCCAAGGTGGTCGGCTCCACGCTGACCATCACCGGATTGGAAACGGTAGTCGTCGCGGCCAACCAGGGCGGAAACACCCGGTACCTTGCGGCGCCTCGCACTACGCGCTCCATCGCCGTCACCAAGGCCCAGTTGAAGGTAAGCGCGAACAACGAGCACATGTTGCAGGGCGGCAAGGTCCCGACGCTGGCCTACACCATCTCCGGCTTTGTGAACGGCGATACCCGGGCCGATGCAACCAAAGGCAATCCGGTTCTCTCCACGACTGCGACGTCGAAGTCAACGGCTGGAAACTACCCGATCACGGTAACTGCCGGCAAACTTACGGCGGCGCGCTACATCCTCAAACTCGACAACGGCACGATGAAGGTGAATCCGTAGCATTCACAAGGCAGTAGGATGGGACTGCCGGCTCTCGCTGAAAAGTGAGAGCCGTCGCTTGCTTGAAGCATTTCCTTTAGGGATCCTCTGAAACGGGTCAACTGAACCTTGACCGTCCGTCAATAGCCCGATGGGGGTCGAACGGGCATCATCTGCCGGCAACGGGTTCGCGCGATCGGCCCCAACTTGCCCTCAGCGCCTGCTTTCGGCGATACTTAGGTGTTGTGTCTTGCCGGGCCGGCGGCTTCGTCTGGCCTCTCTTTTGTAGTGCGGCCTTCGATCGGATGGCTGCCGGCTGGAAAGACTCTCGATAGACGGCAACAGAGAACCAGAAAAAGTTCAAGGAATCTGAAAGGAACCATATCGCCGTGGTGATGATTCGTTTGGCGCGCTTTGGCGCCCGCAAGCAGCCCTATTACCGGATCGTAGCTATCGAGAAGGACCGCGCCCGCAACGGCCGTTCCATCGAAGTCGTGGGCACCTATAACCCCCGCACTTCGCCGGCCACCGTCGACCTGAAGCACGCACGCATCGCCTACTGGCGCAGCGTGGGCGCGCAATTTTCACCGAGGGTTGAAAAGCTGGTGAACAAGCATCCCGCTCCAGCGCCCGTCGAGGCCTGATTCGAACCTCTCGCCGGGGCGGAAAATCCTTCCCACTAGTGGGTAGGGTTTTTGCCGTAATTCCGCAGGCACCCGGAAAGATAGCGATCCGTTTGCGGAGAGCCCGGAAATCGCGCCCCGCCGCGTCACAAAGCGCGGTTCCGGTTTACACCAACTCGAAAAATGCGTTAGTATTCGCGCACCGGGGTCCCCAGTCGGGACTTGGTGCGTACGGTCAGAGGCAAGCGCATGACCCAACTCGATATGGTGGCAGTGGATGAACTGGTTCGCGAAATTGCGCGGGCCCTGGTGGATGAACCGGCGGCCGTGGAAGTGACCACGGTAAGCCGCGAGGAAAACACCGTTTTGAAGCTTCGCGTCGCGCCTCAGGATGTGGGCAAGGTGATCGGCAAACAAGGGCGCACGGCGCGTTCCGTTCGCACCATCCTGGGCGCCGTCAGCATGAAGCTGCATCACCGTTATACGCTCGACATCCTGGAAGAAGGCGACGAAGAATAGCATGCCGGCTATCCGTTTCGCGGGTCTTGCCGCGAGGGGTCAATGACCGCGGACGAGTGGGTTTGGCTGGCGCGAATTCGCCGCCCGCAGGGGCGTAAAGGCGAAGTCTTCGCCGAGATCCTCACCGATTTTCCCGAGAAGTTCGCCGAGCGGAGCCGCCTGTGGCTGCTCGCCGAAGGCGCCCCGGTTTCGGGTTCGCGCGTACTTCCCGTCGCCAATTCCAGTTCCCCTCCGCGCGAAGTCGCCTTGTCTGCCTTCTGGCTGCACAAGGGCGGCGTGGTGCTGCACTTCGCGGGAGTCGATTCGATCTCCGCAGCCGAAGCGCTGACCGGGCAGATCGTCGCCATTCCGCGCGCCGAGCGAGTGGCCCTCGCCGAGGACGAAGCATACGTCGCCGACCTCATCGGCTGCTCCATTGTGGATGTGTCCGGTCCATCCCCCATAACCGTTGGCGAAATCGAGGATGTGGACCGGAGCAGCAGCCCGGTGGCCCTGCTGATCGTTCGCGGCGCGGCCGGCGAGATCTTAATCCCCTTTGCCAAAAGCTACCTGCGCAGGCTCGACCTGCAAGCGAAACGCGTGGAGATGTCGCTGCCCGAAGGCCTCGCCGACCTCAACGCACGGGAGAATCTCTGAGGCAATTTGCAGAGGACTCGATCGAACCGGCGGCGCTCCAACGCGTCGGCGGTGGAGCGCAGCTCAGCGATCTCTAAATGCTGAGCCTCTTTATCATGAAATTTGGCCACTATGCGGTTTGATATCGTCACCATCTTTCCCGGCTTCTTCGCGAGCATCTTCGAACACGGCATCGTACGCCGTGCGCTGTCCGAAGGACTGGTCACGGTGGGAGTGCACGATCTGCGCGCGTTCACGCACGATCGGCACCGCACGGTGGATGACCGGCCCTTCGGCGGCGGCGAGGGCATGGTGCTCAAGCCGGAGCCCCTGGCCGAGGCGCTGTCGTCTTTGGGAATTGCGCCCAAACCGGCCCGCGTTTCCGCTCAAATGGACAAGCAGCCTCCTTTCCTCGGTCGCGTCATCCTTCTTTCTGCGCAAGGGAAGTCCTTCAATCAGGCGATTGCGCGCGAACTCGCCGCGCAGGACCGCATTGTCCTCGTCTGCGGCCGCTACGAAGGCGTCGACGAGCGCATCAACCTTCTCTACTGCGATCAGGAGCTGTCGATCGGCGACTATGTTCTCAGCGGAGGCGAACTGGCCGCGGCCGTGGTGGTGGACGCGGTCACGCGTCTCGTGCCCGGCGCGCTGGGCAACGAAGCCTCGCACGAGTTCGAGAGCTTTGGCGCGTCCGATGCCGAAATCGACGCCGACAAAGAAGGAGTGCCGCGCTCGCAGCACGGTTCGGGAGGCCTGTTGGATTACCCGCACTTCACGCGCCCGGCGGAATTTGCCGGCCTGCGCGCACCGGATGTACTGCTCAACGGCGATCACCAGCAGATTCGCCGCTGGCGCCGCGAGCAGCAGTTGCGCAAAACGCTGGCCAACCGCCCCGATCTGCTGGATCGTGCAACGCTCGGTGAAGAGGATCTGAAGATGCTCGCGGCGATCCGCGCGGAGAACCGGTCCATCATTTCAAACGCTTCGTAGGCGTCGGATCTCGAACTATCGAAAGGGCTCGATCGGCTCCAATTGCTCCGCGTCGACCTGTCCCGCGGAGATCGCCGCAACATAGAAATTCTCACCGAGCGCCGGGCTGCCGGCCATGCGGCGCAGCATAGCCAACTGGCCCACGTGGGTGAGCGTATCTGCCACCGGCCCCTGCGGCAGCCGCTCTACCGGCGCATGAATCGGGTCCATGCGCGAAGAATGATAGCGCATAGAGAGACTTACCCGGCGATTTGGCTGCTGCCCGCGCCGGCGCACGTTCCCTTTCAGGAACCGTTGCTCGAGCGAAATAGGAAACCTCTCAAACTTGTCCGGGATGTGGGCTAAAATCGTCGCCTCCCAGTAACTCATTTCGCCAGGCATCCCGATCGGGATGATGTAGGAGGTTCCACCATGCGCCAGCCCGTTGCGTTTTGTCCGTTCGCTCTGCCGGCAATCGTTTTTCTGTCTCTCGCCATTCCCGCCAAGTGCCAAACCGCGCCAGTCGATGCGGTCGCGGCCTCGGCCACGGTCGTTCCGCAGATGGTGAAGTACAGCGGCCTGGCCGCGAACCGCGCCGGCGACACCGTCGAGGCTGTTTTTCGCATCTATTCCGCGAAAGAAGGCGGTGAGCCGCTGTGGAGCGAAACGCAGCACGTGACCGTCGATCGCGACGGCAGGTTCTCCGTGCTGCTGGGCGCGGCCACCGAGGGCGGCTTGCCCCAAACCGTCTTTGCCGCCGGCCAGGCGCGTTGGCTGGGCATCAGCATCGAGCGCGCACCGGAGGAGTCGCGCGTCCCGCTGGCCTCCGTCGCCTACGCCATGAAGGCCGCCGACGCCGAAACTCTGGGAGGCATGCCGGCCGGGGAATTTGTCACGCAAACCCAGCTCCGCGCCAGTCCTGACGAGCTGGCTGCCGAGGGAATCCTTCTCAGCCGGGCGCCGGGCGCAACTCATGCCAATGGCGCACCCACCGGCTCCGGCGCCGCCGGCGCCATTCCCTTGTGGACCAAGTCCACCGTCCTCGGCAGTTCCCTGCTCACGCAGTCCGGGCAGGTGGTCACCGCCAAAGGCAGCATCGTCGCCAAATCCAGTGCCGGTCTTGCGGGCATCACCGGCGCCAATTCGGCCACCAAGGGCCTGGTCACTGGCGTGAACGGCGTTGCCAGCAGCACCACGCAGAACTCCGCCGGAGTGAACGGATCTGAAAACGCGCTCTCCGGAGAAGTTTACGGAGTAGAAGGAGGCGCCAGCAGCACAACCTCCGGCGCGGCGGGTGTCTGGGGTTCTTCGAAGGCGTCCTCAGGCGATGTGTACGGCGTGATCGGAAGCGCCGAGAGTCCGGCAAATTTCGCCGCCGGTGTGCTTGGCAATGAGTCCGCAGTCAAAGGCGAGGTGTACGGCGTCTGGGGAAAGACCGCCAGCTCGACAGTCAACGCCGCCGGCGTCAACGGATCCGAATCCGCAACCACGGGCCAGGTCTATGGCGTAAACGGCGCGGCCTACAGCACCACAAGCTTTGCCGCGGGCGTAAACGGATTTGAAGGCGCGCCGAGCGGCGAGGTCTACGGAGTCTTCGGAAGCACGAACAGTTCGACGGCCTCTGCCGCGGGCGTGAACGGATATGCAGGAGCTACAGCCGGGCAGGTCTATGGCGTCAATGGCGTAACCAACAGCACTTCGAACTTTGCCGCCGGTGTGAATGGCTACGCTGGAGGTTCAAGCGGCCTGATCTTTGGCGTCTCCGGGCAGTCGAACAGCCTGACCAACGGCGCCGCGGCCATCAGTGGCTACGAGCCGGCGGCGTCGGGCTATGTTTCGGGGGTGCAGGGCACCACGCTAAGCGCCAACGGATACGGTGTCCTTGGCAACGCACTGACCGGCGGCAGCGGGAATGCGATCGGCGTATATGGAATGAGCGCGTCCACCAATGGAAGCGGGTTGAGCGGGAAGGCTACCTCGACGACAGGCTTTGCCAACGGCGTGAGCGCTACATCGGCAAGCTCGGGTGGCAATGGCGTATACGCCAACGAAACCGCCACAACCGGAATGGCAAACGGCGTGTATGGCACCGCCGCCAGCACCAGCGGAACCGGCGTGGCCGGAGTTGAGTCAGCGACGACCGGTTCCGCCAACGGTGTTGCCGGCTCAACAGCAAGCGCCGGCGGCATTGGCGTTTGGGGATACAACACCTCGCCAGGCGGCTGGGATGTCATCGGCATTGCCTACGGTCCGACCGGCGTTGCAACCCAGGGCTCTGAGGACTCCGCTACCGGAAACACCATCGGAGTGCAGGGTCAGGTGAAGAGCCCCGATGGCATCGCAGGTCAGTTCCTCAACCTGAGCGGATCGGGACTGATTTTGCAAGGCGTTTCGAACACGACAAACGTGTTCAGCGTGGACGCCGGCGGAAACGGCGTGTTTGCCGGAAATCTCAGCGTCGGCGGCACACTCAACCTTAACGGAGCGACCGGGGCGACGCTGACCGGCACCAGCAGCAGCGCAACCACCAATGCCGCGGGCGTGACCGGGATTGAGACCGCGACCACGGGCACGGTTTACGGAGTCTCCGGCGCCTCGGTCAGCACCAGCGGCGCGGGGGTTTATGGATCTGCGACGGCGACCACGGGCAATGCCTACGGCGTCTCCGGGACTACCAGCAGCGTCAACGGAGCCGGAGTCTTTGGCACAACCGCAGTCAGCCAGGGGTCTGCCGGATTAAGCGGCATGCACACTGCCTCCTCGGGAATCGGCTATGGCGTGATCGGCCAGTCCACGAGCACCGGCGGCATCGGGGTGTATGGAGGTGCCAATGCCGGTTCCGGAAGCGCCATCGGCGTGGAGGGGAGCGTCGTCAGCGCGGGCGGCATTGCCGGCTACTTCAGCAATTCGGCAGCCCAGGGCTTCGTTCTCCAGGGTGTCGGTATCAGCAGTGGCACCGTCTTCACTGTCGACTCGAGCGGCAATGGCATCTTCGCCGGCGATCTGAACGTCACCGGCAAATTGACCAAAGGCAGCGGCTCGTTCAAAATCGACGACCCGCTCGATCCGGCTCACAAATATCTCTCTCACTCCTTCGTCGAATCGCCAGACATGATGAATGTCTACAACGGGAACGTCGTCACCGATAAGCACGGCATGGCGACGGTTGTACTGCCGGATTACTTCGAAGCGCTCAACCGCGACTTCCGCTACCAGCTCACCGTGATCGGCCAGTTCGCGCAGGCCATCGTGGCCAAAGAGATCGACAAAAACCGTTTCGTGATTCGCACCAGCAAGCCCGGGGTAAAAGTCTCCTGGCAGGTCACCGGCATCCGCCAGGACGCTTACGCCAACGCCAACCGCATCCCGGTGGAAGAAGACAAACCGGCGTCGGAGCAGGGCTACTACCTGCATCCCGAGGCCTTCGGCCAGCCCCCAAGCAGGAGCGTCGCCTCCGCGCGCAAACCGGCCTCCGTCGCCAATAACCCGCAGTTGAACTCGCGCTGAGTTCGAAGGTATAAGCTCCGTGCCCCATCCTTTTCGCAGCCTCATCGCGGAAAGGGTGGGACACCACGACTGCCACCGAATGCTCCTCCTCTATTTCAATTCGATGAAATCTCCGTTAACCTTAGAGCGGCGTAGTATGCGCCGATAGTCATATTGAGGTCGCCTACATTCCGCATGATTGAAACCGCACAACATTTGCTTTCCCTCGAATATCCCGCCGAGTTTGCGCCCGGCGCGCACTCCGCCGTGACCACCTGCCTGCGCATCGACCCATCCGAAAAAGTCACGCTCATCACCGACCGCGTCACCGAGCCGATTGCGGCCGCGTTGGCCGCGCAGCTGGCCGAGTGCGGCTGCGAATGGAATGCCTTTGTCCTCGAAGACCTCGCGCTCCGTCCGCTCACCGACATGCCCGCCGAAGTGCTCGCCGACATGGAAACCTCGCAGGTCTCCGTCTTCGCCGTGCAGGTGCAGCCCAATGAGCTGCGCTCGCGCATGCAGATGACCGACGTGGTGAACCGCCGCCGCATGCGCCACGCCCACATGGTCAACATCACGCCGGAGATCATGTGCCAGGGGATGCGCGCCGACTTCAACCTGGTCGATCGCCTCTCGCAGAAAGTCCTCGAGCGCGCCCGCAAGGCCACGCGCATTCGCGCCACCACCGCAGCCGGCACCGAGATTACCGCCGAAATGAATCCCGGCTACAAGTGGCTCAAGACCTCCGGCATAATTTCGCCGGAAAAATGGGGCAACCTGCCCGGCGGCGAGTGTTTTACCTCGCCCGGCGAGGTCAACGGCACATTCGTCGTCGATGGCGTGATCGGCGACTGGCTCTGCGCGCGCTACGGGCTGCTCGCGTCAACGCCGCTGACCATCGAGATCGCCGGCAACCGCATTGTGAGCTGCGCGAGCGCCAACAAGCAGCTCGAAGCCGACTTCTGGGCCTATACGCACACCGACGAGAACTCGGACCGCGTAGGCGAGTTCGCCATCGGCACCAACCTCGGCGTGGAGCGCGTCATTGGCAACATCCTGCAGGACGAAAAGTTCCCCGGCATCCACATCGCTTTCGGCAATCCATACGGCGAACACACCGGCGCGCCCTGGCGGAGCGGCACGCACATCGACGTGGTCGGCCTGGGCTTCAACATCTGGCTCAAATCCGATGAAGGCGAAGAGCAGATCATGCGCGAAGGGAGATTTTTGATCGCCGCGTAGCGCGGCTGTTTCACCCCCCCGCCAATCACCTCTCCACACCTCCGCTATTGGAGAATCTGCAGCGAATCTCGCTCTACGCTGCCTTCCGGCGCGAGTTGCAGAATGCGTCGGTCGAATGTGACGAGCTTTCCCTTATGGCGTATGGCCAGTGTCAGCAAGTAAGCGTCGGTAATCTGTTTATGGCCGGTCAGGCGCGTCTTGATCGGTGACTCTAAGTCGGAAAGAGGAAAGCCGGCGTTCCAAAACTCATGTTGGGCGCTTGCCTGAACCGTCGCCTGTAACAGTGCCAGCGCCGAGGCGACTTTCGGAGCCGGCTTCAAGTAAGCTGGATTGCTCACAATTCTTACGAATCCCTGTTGAGTGATTGGGCATGTTGCCCATCCTGACCTTTGATGCCCAGCAAACCAGCGCGCCATGCGCACGTGGAAATCATGGTGCTCGATTAGAAGAGCAAGCAGCGCATTCACGTCGAGAAGGGCTACTCCCACGGAAGCTCATCCTCAATCGCATCTTTGATCGCCAGCGCTTTTTCTACTGTTAGCTTCTCCGCACCGGGCCCTGGCGCGAAGATGAGGATCCCATTCTCCCACTTTGTTGGCACCTCGGCATTCAGGCCCCGCTCCAGGATCTCCGATGCGGCCGCACCGTTGCTGATTGATCGCGCCGCAGCGTAATCCTTCACCTTCTCAAGAACATCGTCCCGTATGTCGAGTGTTGTTCTCATAAAACCTCCACATCAATTTATCCATTTGATGCTTTGTCCTCTATTCTAACATCAATTTTGCGTCTTGGTGCACCTGGCCGGATCAAGGCTGGTCGAGCTCGGCCCGAATTGCCAGAAGTCGATTCCCAGAACTCCGGCACGCTTGTGCCTTTCCACAACCCGCTCGCATCTATGCTGTTGTCATGGCAACCACTACTACGGTCTCTTTTCGCACCCTCGGCAACTCCGACCTTCACCTCACGCCCATCGGTTTCGGCGCCTGGGCCATCGGCGGCGGCAACTGGGAGTTTGCCTGGGGGCCGCAGGACGACAACGAGTCCATTGCCTCCATCCATCGCGCGCTCGATCTCGGCATGAACTGGATCGACACCGCGGCCATCTACGGCCTGGGCCACTCGGAAGAGGTCGTCGGCCGCGCCGTCAAGTCGGCGTCGCACAAGCCGCTCATCTTCACCAAATGCTCCATGCGCTGGAATGCCGACCGCTCCATCTTCCGCTCGCTCCGGCGCGCCTCGCTCACCGAAGAGCTTGAGAACTCGCTCCGCCGCCTCGGCGTCGACGCCATCGACCTCTACCAAATCCACTGGCCCATGCCGGAAGAGGAAATCGAAGAGGGCTGGGAGACGCTGGCGCGCTTCAAGGAGCAGGGCAAGGTGCGCTGGATCGGCGTTTCCAACTTTTCCGTCGAGCAGATGAAGCGCATTCAGAAAATCGCGCCCATCGCCAGCCTGCAGCCGCCTTACTCCATGCTGCGCCGCGCCATTGAAGAGGAGATTCTGCCGTTCTGCCAGGCCAACAACATTGGCGTGATCAATTATTCACCCATGCTCTCAGGCCTGCTCACCGGCAAAATGACCGCCGAGCGCATCGCCAACTTCCCGCCCGACGACTGGCGCCGCCGCAACATCGAGTTCCAGGAGCCGCGCCTGAGCCGCAACCTGCGGCTGGTCGAGCTGCTGCGCGAGATCGGCGAGCCCCACGGAGTTGCGCCCGGCGTGTTCGCCGTCGCATGGACGCTGCACCATCC
>JBAUBR010000231.1:0-11574 GCA_049676965.1 Occallatibacter sp. | reverse complement strand
GGCTAAAGGAAGTGCGCGACAGCCGCGGCGGCGCGGCGATTGGCGTGCTGGGCGGCAATCGCACCACCAACGAAGAGAATTACCTGCTGCAAAAATTTGCGCGGACGGTGCTGCGCACCAATAACATCGACCATGAGCGCACGGCGGACTATGCATCGTTCATCCGCGCCTTTGCTGGCCGGCACAGCCGCGCGGCCAGTCTGCGCGATGTGGGCACAACGCCGGCAATCCTGCTGATCGGCGGCGATCCTACCCAGGAGCATCCGCTGCTGGCGTGGCAGATTCGCACCAACGTGCGGCTGAACAAGGCGCGGCTCTACGTCGCGAACACGAAGCCTATCAAGCTGGAGCGGCAGGCGAAGATGACGCTCCGCTTGCCTAAAGGCGGCTACGCGGCGTTGGCGGCGTACTTCGGCGGCAACGATTCGGTCATCGATAACAAGGCCTTCCGCGAAGCGGTTCTGGCTGAGGATTCGCTGATTGTCATTCTGGGCCACGAATACCACGGCAAGCAGCTTGAGGATTTTGTCACCTGGGGATTGAAGCGCGATGGGGTGCGCTTTGCGTATCTCGGCGACTGGACCAACTCGCGCGGCGCGGCCGATATGGGCCTGCTGCCCGATCTGCTGCCCGGCTACGTTCCGGTGATTACGCCGAAGGCTTTTGCCGCCGAGTATCCGGGCATGCCCGAGAAGCCCGGCATGACGCAGCCGGAGATTCTGGCCGCGCTGAGCCGTGGCGAGATGGGCGCACTGCTCATCATGGGAGCGAATCCAGCGGCGCGCTACAACATGGACCCGGCGACATTCAAGAATACATTCGTGATCGTGCAGGATGTGTTTTTGAACGAGACCGCGGCGCTGGCCGATGTCGTGTTCCCATCCGCGAGTTTGTACGAGAAGACCGGAACGGTGACCAACTCGTTCGGCGATATTCAACTGGCGCGGAAGGCGGCCGATCGCGCCGGCGTGAAGCCCGACTTCGAGATCCTGGTACGGCTCGCCGGGAGCATGGGCGAGGACGTGAAGGCGCTGGTGCCGTTTGGCCAAAGCGGCGTGACGGCGGACCTGGGACAGAGCCGCGGCGCGCAGGCCGGCGAGGCCGACCGGCACGCGGTATGGCTGGTCGCGCACGGGCTGGAGCCCAAGCTGAGCCCGTTCGATCCGCTGGCGGTGCTGGACGAAATCGAGCGGCTGGTGCCGAGCTATCAGCTCGATCGCGCGAATCTATTTGTTGGGAACGACGTGCCGTCGGAGCCGGGATTTGTGCCGCTCTACACGTTCATTGGGCCCGATCTGGCGATTCCCGCGCACGACACGCTGTTTACTTCGGGGACGCTGGGCCGGCACAGCAAGGCGCTCAAGGAACTGGAGCAATACCAGCAGAGCGTGTTGCCGGCGGCAGTGGCGGACTGATCGTGAATTTATGCTGATCGCCGATTGATTCGAGAGGCTGAAAACGCGTGACGATTTTCGAGTTCTTTCTCTGGAGTTTGCTCAAGGTCGCGGTGGTCACGGTGTTGCTGCTGATGGCCGTGGCCTACACCGTGCTGCTGGAACGCAAGCTGGTGGGGCGCATCCAGAATCGCTGGGGCCCCAGCCGCGTGGGGCCGTTCGGGCTGTGGCAGCCGCTGGTGGACGGCCTTAAGAACCTGCTCAAAGAAGACATAGATCCCATCGGCGTTTACAAGCCGCTCTATTTTCTCGCGCCCATTCTCTCCTTCACATGCGCCATGATCTCCATCGCCGTGGTGCCTTTCGGCGAACCCAACGTCGGGCCGCATGGGATGCCGCTGTTTCAGATTTCCGACGTCAATATCGGGCTGCTGGTGGTTCTCGGCATCACCTCGATCGGCGTTTACGGGATTGCGCTTTCGGGGTGGTCGTCGAACAGCAAGTATTCGCTGATGGGCTCGCTGCGGGCTTCGGCGCAGTTGATCAGCTACGAGCTCGCGCTGGGGCTGTCGCTGGTGGGCGTGGTGATTCGCGCCGGCTCGTTCAATTTGCGCACCATCGTTGAGCAGCAGGCGACAAGAGGGGTTGTTACCTGGAATATCTTTGGCGGGCTGCAATTCTTTGCATTCTTCATTTACCTGGCTTCCGCGTACGCCGAGACCAACCGCGCGCCCTTCGACCTGCCCGAAGCCGAAAGCGAGCTGACCGGCGGCTATCACACCGAGTACAGTTCGATGAAGTTCGCCATGTTCTTTATGGCCGAATACGCCAACATGATCACCGTGGGCTGCGTGGCCACGCTGATGTTTCTGGGCGGATGGACCAGCCCTTTCGGCAACTATATTCCGCAGCCGAACAACATTGTGGCGCACGCGCTTTTTCCCATCCTCTGGTTCGCATTCAAGGTGTTTTGCTTCCTGTTTTTGTACGTGTGGGTGCGGGGAACGCTGCCGCGCTTCCGCTATGACCAACTGATGACCTTCGGCTGGCGCTACTTGATGCCGCTGGCCATTCTCAACATTGTTGCTACAAGCCTTTGGCTTGCGTATCACCCCCTGTCCTGAGCGTCTGTAAGGTAGCCCGGGTTCTGCGTTTCGCTGATTTACAATCGTGAGGGATTTGCGGGAGCTAAAGGCTCCTTTTCCCTTCCCCCGAATAAGCCGGTTGACCAGTGCCGGCGCAACCCGCAAGCGATGGAACGATGTACCTGATACTGTTTATCGTTTTTGCCGGATTCTGCCTTGCCGGAGCGGTCAACCTTCTGCTCCAGCGGCATCCAATCAACAGCGCGCTGTCGCTGATTGTGGTGATGACTTCGCTGGCGGTGCTGTACCTGCTGCTCGGCGCGGAGTTTCTGGCCGCCGCGCAGGTGATCGTCTATGGCGGCGCCATCATGGTGCTCTTCACTTTTGTCGTGATGCTGCTCAATGCGGGGCGCGAAGAGCGCACGCTGGGCAGCCGCGCGGCCAAGGGCGTGGGCTTTCCCGCAGTCGTGGTGATCATGGCGGTGATTGCGACGGTGATTGTGAAAGCCACGGGCCTGCACGCGGCAATGCTGAGCGACGGCATTACTTCCACAGTCGACCTGAGCAAGGTGCTCTTCCGCGAACTGCTGCTGCCTTTTGAAGTAACTTCGGTCCTGGTGCTGGTTGCCATCCTCGGCGCGGTAGCCCTGGCGCGGCACACCGAGGGAGAAAGGACTTCGGCCAAGTGATTCCACTTTCCTGGTATCTGCTGCTGAGCGCGGTCCTGTTTTGCCTGGGCGTGGCCGGCTTTCTCATCAAACGCAACCTGATCACGGTCTTCATGTCCATCGAGCTGATGCTCAATGCCGTGAATCTATCCTTTGTGACCTTCGCGCACCAGTGGCACGCGGTGAAGGGGCAGATCTTCGTCTTCTTCGTAATGATGGTGGCCGCGGCCGAAGCCGCGGTGGGATTGGCCATCATTATTGCCGTGTTTCGCGCGCGCGCCACGCTTGCCGTCGACCGCATCGACCTGATGAAACTATGAACGCACCGATCCTGCTTTTGCCTTTCATTGCGCTCGCGCCCTTCGCCGGCTTTCTGGTGAATGGGCTGCTGGGCAGGCGCTTGCCCAAGGCATTCGTCACTACGGTCGCGCTCACAGCGTCGCTGGCGTCGTTCCTCATCGTGCTGCGCGCGGCGTGGATGGTCTGGTCCGGCTCCCTGGCGCTGCCCATCGCCGAGCACGATGCGCCAGTGTGGATTTCGGTGGGAGTGGTGCACGTCGATTTTGGGTTGGTGCTCGACCAGCTCACTCTGGTCATGCTGCTTATCGTCACCGGAGTCGGCTTCCTCATTCATGTGTATTCGGTCGGCTACATGGGGAATGAAGACGGCTACTGGCGCTTTTTCTCTTATCTGAATCTGTTTCTGTTTTTCATGACGGTGCTGGTGCTGGCCGGCAATGCCCTGTTGATGTTTGTGGGCTGGGAGGGCGTGGGACTGGCGTCGTACCTGCTGGTCGGATTTTATTTCCATAGAAAATCGGCGGCGAATGCGGGCATGAAGGCCTTCGTGGTGAACCGCGTCGGCGATTTCGGATTCCTGATCGGGCTGTTTCTGCTGCTGGCCACCTTCGGCACGTTCACCTTCACTGAGATTGCCGCGAAGCTGGCCGCAAATCCCGGATGGCAGGGAGGCGTGCTGACGGTGACTGCGCTGTGCCTGGTGCTCGGCGCCACGGGCAAGAGCGCGCAAATCCCGCTTTATGTTTGGCTGCCCGACGCGATGGAAGGCCCGACGCCGGTTTCGGCCCTGATTCACGCGGCGACCATGGTCACGGCCGGCGTGTACATGATCGCGCGCATGCATTTTCTGTTCGACCGCTCACCATTCGCACTGGGCACGGTTGCCGTGATCGGCGCGGCAACGGCGTTTTTTGCGGCGACCATCGGGCTGGTGCAGACGGACATCAAACGCGTGCTCGCCTATTCCACGGTTTCGCAGCTCGGATACATGTTTCTGGGCTGCGGCGTGGCAGCCTATTCGGCGGCCATCTTTCACCTGGTCACGCACGCGTTCTTCAAGGGCCTGCTGTTTCTCTGCGCCGGATCGGTGATTCACGCGATGGGCGACGAGCAGGACATGCGCAAGATGGGCGGCCTGCGCAAGCGGCTGCCGGTGACGTTCTGGTGCATGACATCAGGGGTGCTGGCCATCATCGGTTTTCCGGGCTTCGCCGCTTACTTTTCCAAAGACGCGATTCTCTACGCGGCCCTTTTGCACGGCTCCGGCGGCAAGGTGCTGTGGTTTGTGGGATTGGTCACGGCGCTGCTTACTTCGTTCTACATGTTCCGGCTTTGGTACCTGACCTTTTGGGGTGAGCCGCGCAGCGAGGTCGCGCATCATCACGCCACTCCGGCGTCGATGCTCGTGCCCTGCGTGATTCTGGCTGTGCTTGCGCTCTGCGGCGGATGGATCGGCATCGAGCGGTTCGCGGCATTTCTTGCGCCGGCCATCGGACCGCGCACCGTCGAAGCAGGCAGCGCCGGCCTGGAGTTTCGAATGAGCGTAGCGGCAGTTGCGGTAGCGCTGCTGGGCTGGTACCTCGCGTACGTGTTCTACATGCGGAGGCCCTCGCGCCCGGCAGAGCTGGCCGCGGAGCTGCCGACCGGCTACAAGCTGCTGTCCCATAAATATTACGTCGATGAGTTTTACGGCGCGGCGATTATCAAGCCGCTGCTGGCGTTCTCGACCTACGTGCTGGATTGGGTCGTCGACCGGGCGCTGCTCGGCGGAGCGGCGTGGATCCTGGGCGGCATCGCCAAATTTTGTGGAGCGATTTTGCAGCGCTGGCAGTCGGGCAATCTGCGCTCCTATGCGGGTTGGCTGGCGGCAGGAGTGGCGGCGATGCTGCTGTTCATCCTGCTGCCGTGGTCCGGCGTGCTGGCGGCGTGGTTCGGAATCCACTTGAATCTGGGAGGGCACTGAAATGATGGCCCTCAACGCATCGATCCTCACCTGGATTCTGCTCGTTCCGCTGGCCGGCGCAGTCCTGGTGGCGATGTTGCCGGATCGCGGCAAGATTCCCTGCTGGACGGCGCTGCTCACGGTGTTGGCCACATTCGGGCTCACGCTGCATCTGCCGGGGCATTTCGCCGTGAGCACGAGCGGATTTCAATTCGAGATCAATCAACCGTGGATCGAGAACCCCGCGATCTCTTATCACGTGGGAGTCGACGGGCTGAGCCTGTGGCTGGTGGTCCTCACCGGACTGCTCGCGCCCGTTGGCGTGCTCGCTAGCTGGAGAGCGATCAACGAGCGGCGCAAAATCTACTACTCGCTGTTTCTCGTGCAGCAGACGGCAATGATCGGCGTGTTCATTTCCCTCGACCTGATGCTCTATTACGGCTTCTGGGAGCTGTCGCTGGTGCCGATGGCGATCCTGATCTCGATGTACGGGCGCAAGGAAGGGCCGCGCGCCGCGATTAAGTTCTTCCTGTTTACGTTCATTCCTTCGGCGCCGTTGCTGGTGGCGATTCTGTGGCTCTACGCGCGTACCGGGAGCTTCGATTTCGCGACCGTGCAGACGGCGATTGCCAACGGGTCAATGCCGGTGGGAGCACTGTGGTGGGCGGCGCTGGCGTTCCTGGTCGCGTTTGCGGTCAAGGTTCCGGTTTTCCCGCTGCACGGGTGGCTTGCGGGCACGTTCAGCGAGGCGCCGGTGGCGCTGGCAATGGTGGTGGCGGGAAAATTGGGCTTGTATTCCATGCTGCGCTTTCATGTCGGACTCTTCCCTGCCCAGGCGCGGCAGATCGCGCCGCTGCTCATCGCGCTCGGAGTCATCGGCATTCTTTATGGCGCGTGCCTGGCGCTGGTGCAGCGCGATTTCTGGCGGCTGGTGGCGTTTGCGGCGGTGAGCCACTTCGGCTTGATCGTGCTGGGTATTTACGGATTCACGCTGACCGGGTGGGACGGCGCGATCTATCAGATCCTCAACCAGGGAATCTTCGAGAGCGCACTCTTTGTGCTGCTGGGCGCGCTTTACCTTCGTTACTCGACCAGCCAAATCAGCTTTTACGGGGGACTGGCGGGCAAGCTGCCGCGCCTGGCCACGCTGTTTGTCATCACTTCCCTAGCAATGGTGGGGCTGCCGCTGATGAATGGGTTCATCGGAGAATTCCTGGTGCTTTCGAGCACCTTTGGCGGCGTGAGCCACAAGTGGGCGGTGTGGGCCGCGCTCGGAGTGATTCTGAGCGCGACGTACATGCTGTGGCTGGTGCAGCGGATCTTTTACGGTCCGGAAAGCGAGATGGTGACCTCCAAACCCGCGGCGGATTTGTGGCCGGGCGAGTTGGTCGCGCTGTGGCCGCTGGCGGTGCTGATGCTGGCAATGGGCGTGGCGCCGTCACTCTGGATGAATGCCATCGAAAAGGGGCCTAGCCCGCCGGAGTTGAACGGCGCAATCTCCGCACCCGCGCCGGCCTTAGCCCATAGCGCGCTGCACGATTCTGTAACAGCTGAGGGCTCGCGATGAACCAGGTTCCCGACATCTACCGCATTTTGCCCGAGGTCATCCTCACGCTGACCGGCGTGCTGGTGATGACGGTCGATGCGTCGATGCGCCCTGCGTCGCCGCGGCGTCCGCTGGGCTGGGTGGCGGCGATCGGGACCACCCTGGCTCTGTGGGCCAGCCTGTGGCAATTCTCGCTGCCCGAGGGAACCGGATTCTTCGGCACGGTGGAGACAACGGCGTTCACGATCTTCTTCCACGTCCTCATCTGCGGCATCGTACTGGTGGCGCTGCTGGTGGCGCTCGATTCGCTGCCCGAAGACAGCCATCACCAGGGCGAGTTTTACGCTCTGGTGGTCTTTGGCGCGGTGGGAATGTGCCTGATGACCAGCGCGGTCGAGCTGCTGGTGGTGTTTATCGCGCTGGAGATTTCCTCGATCTCCACGTACATCCTGGCCGGCTACCGCAAGCATTCCGACCGCGGGCCGGAGTCGGCGATCAAGTACTTTCTCCTGGGCTCGTTTGCCACGGCGTTTTTGCTTTACGGGATCGCGCTGATCTTCGGCGCCACCGGAACGACGCAGATCTATGAGATCGCGCGGGCCGTGGCGACGGCGCCCAACCACGCCATGATCCTGGCCGGAATGGGGCTGATGCTGGTTGGTCTGCTTTTCAAAGTCTCGGCCGCGCCGTTTCACATCTGGACCCCCGATGTGTATGAGGGTGCGCCATCGCCGGTGGTGGCGCTGCTCTCGACCGCGCCCAAGGCGGCGGCCTTCGCCGTGTTGCTGCGCGTTGTGTATGAGGCGTTTCCCACGCTGCGCGAAGTGTGGGCGCCGCTGCTGTGGATTGTGGCTGTGCTTTCGATGACAGTGGGCAACCTGGCGGCGCTGCGGCAGGAGAACGTAAAGCGCATGCTGGCGTACTCGTCGATCGCCCACGCGGGTTACCTGCTGGCGGCGTTTGCCGGCCTGGGTTCGAGCGGGATTTCAGCGGCCACTTTTTACATCGCGGCGTACGCGGCCATGAATGTGGGCGCGTTTGCCGTGGTGTCGATGGTGAGCGGATACGACGACAAGCTGCCGCTGGTTGAGGACTTCCGCGGGCTAATCTTCCGCTCGCCGCTGCTGGGCAGCCTGCTGTTGTTTTTCCTCATTTCTCTGGTCGGGATTCCTTTTACCGGCGGATTTTTCGGCAAGTTCTACTCTTTCTCTGCCGCGGTGAGCGGCGGCGCGGTAGCGCTGGCCATTATCGGCCTGCTGAATTCGGGGTTGGCGTCGGCTTATTACCTGCGGCTGGCATTCGCGGCTGCGCAACCACCGGCAAAAGAGGACGGCAAGCCGGCATTTCCGCTTCCGCAGGTGGGCATTGCCGCGGGAGCGGCCCTGCTGATGGCGGCTGCGGCTACACTTGCCCTGGGTATTGTGCCCGGAGCGGTGCTGCGGGGCGCCGAATCCGGGGCGCACACCCTGCAATCACCCCCGCCCGAGGTTCCGGAGCTTCCCGTCGAGTCACGGGTAGTCCGTTGAGTTCGCTGAGTCCGTTCCCACTCTCGAACCCGTTACTCTTTCGCGTACCTGGCATGGCGCAAAGGTGTCATCGCTATTGATTTCGCCTGCCGTGCGCCCGCATAATTCAAGCATGTCTAAGAAGACTGCGCTCATAATCGAGGCGTCGGCGGAGTTGTTCTTTGCCGCCTACTTCATGCTCGCGTTTTTCGCGACATGCGCGCAGCACTTCCTCTTCTCGCCCGAGAAGGGGTCGTTCCCGGTGTTGATCGCCGTGTGGCCGGTTCTGACCATAGGGTGCTTCGTGCTGTACGTGAGGACGCGGACCAAGATGAAGCAACTGGAGCTGGAGACGAGCAATTCTCCTCGCCAGCGAAAGGATGCGCGGGGAAGCTCTGAGCAGGCCGTCCGCATTCCCGAGGTAAAGCCCTAAGGCTTTGTCGTGGGCTATTGTCGGGCCCTCGTTACGGGAGACGACCCCTCGTAGCGGGAGAGTTATTTAGCCGCCGCCTTCACTGCCTCTGTCAGCGCGGGCACTACCTCGAACAAATCACCCACAATTCCGTAGTCGGCCACTTCGAAGATAGGTGCGTCGGGGTCTTTGTTGATGGCCACGATGCACTGCGAGCCCTTCATGCCCACCAGGTGCTGAATGGCTCCGGAAATCCCCACGGCGAGATAAAGTTTGGGCGAGACGGTCTGCCCGGAGCTGCCGACCTGCCGCTCCATGGGCAGCCAGCCGTTGTCGCAGATGGGCCGCGAGGCGGCCAGCTCCGCGCCCAGAGCCTTGGCGAGATCCTGGACGAGCGGGAGATTCTCGGCCCCTTTGATTCCCCGTCCGACGCTGACGATCAGCGGCGCGGAGCCGAGATCGACGGTCTGTTCGGAACCGCGGAAGGGCGGCTCGGGACGGGTGCGGATCTGCGCGGCGTCAATCGTCGGCGTAAAGGCCGCGACTTGCGCCGTACCCTCTTCCAACGCGTCGGCGCGAAAGGCTCCGGCCTGCACGGAAACCAGGCACGGGCCGCTGCCAGTGTGGCGATAGTTGCCCTGCAGGCGGCCTTGCAGCAATTGCCGCGTGAAGATTGGGCCGTCGGCGATAGCGACCACGTCGCTGATAAGCACCTCGCCCCGCCGTGCGGCCAGCGCGGGAACGTAGTCGCGCACCTGATAGGTGTGCGGAAAGATCACGTAGTTCGGGTTTTCGGCGCGAATGAACTGATCCAGGGCCGCCGTGAAGCCATCCGAAGTGTACTGCGCCAGCAGCGGATGCTCGATGCGAACCACTTTGGCTACGGCTTTGGCCGCGAGTTGCGCCGCGGCGGATTCGACGCCTTGGCCGACGACGGCTGCGTTCACTTCGAGGCCCAGTTTCGCGCCCAGATACTTGCCGGCGGCGACGGCCTCCCAACTGATTCGGCCGATCGCGCCCTCGCGCTGCTCCACTAGCACCCACACCCCGCTCATAGCACCCTCGCTTCGAACTTCAGCTTTTCAACCAATGCGGCCGCGGCTTCTTTTGGCGAGCCGGGAAGGATTTGCGTGGAGCGCTGCTTGTGCGGGAGCGAAATGCCTTCAAGAATCACGACCGGCGCGGCGTGACCGACGAGCTCCGTGGCCAATGCGCGGCGAACTTCCTTCGTCTTGGCCTTCTTGATGCCCATGAGCGTGGCGTAGCGCAGCTTGTTGCCGCCGGATTGAATGGTGAGAACGGCGGGCGTGGGCAGCTCGATCCACTGGAACCAGCCTTCTTCGAGCTCGCGTTTCACTTTAAGACCGCTGCCGGTCACGTCGACGTGCAGGATTAGCGATGCATGCGGAACGTCGAGTAACTCGGCGAGAATAACGCCCGTCTGGCCGAGGCCGAGATCGTCCGACTGCAGGCCGGTGAGGACGAGGTCGGGATTTTCCGGCTTGATGGCAGCGGCCAGCAGCTTGGCTACGCCGAGCGCGTCCCAACTGCCGAGGTCATTGCTCTCGATGTGGATGCCGCGGTCGGCGCCCTTGGCCAGCGCTTCGCGGATGGTCTGGCCGGCGCGCTCGGGGCCGGCTGTAATCACGACTACTTCGCCGCTGTGCTTCTCTTTAAGTTGCAGCGCCTCTTCGAGGGCGTAGGCGTCGGACTCGTTGAGTGCGAACTGGACGTCCGCCTCTTCGATCCATTTGCCCGCCGGGTCGATGCGCACCTGCGCGTCGCGCTCCGGCACTTGTTTTATAGCTACGATGATCTTCATCTTATAAGCTCTTGTTCATCTTAACCGGCTCGGCCTGGGGCAATCCACGCGCGGCCAATTGCGCGATGTCGACGAGTTGCGGCGCGTTGTCGCCGGTGGCAGCGAGAGCGTCTCGGAACATGGTGTTGCAGAAGGGGCAGGCTGCGGCGACTGTCGATGCGCCGGTGGCAACAAGTTCGGCAGCGCGAACCTGGCTCACGCGCTGGCCTTTCTCTTCGCCCAGAAATGCCAGCCCTCCGCCGGCTCCGCAGCAGAAGCTGCGCTCGCGATTCCGCGGAGCTTCGACTAGATCGCCGGCTAGCGCGGCCACTTGGCGCGGTTCGTCATAAATGTTGCGATAACGGCCCAGATAGCAGGGATCGTGGAAGACGATTTTTTCGTGGCCATTCTGCTTCTCCGGGCCGGTCTGCTTCGGGAGTTTGTCCGCGTGCCGCGCCAGGAATTCGCTGTGATGCTCGATTTGAGGAGGCGCGCCAAACTCCTTCCAGTCTTCCTGGATGGTGCGCACACAGTGCGGGCAGATGGAGACGATCTTCTTCACCCTGTTCTGTTGCAGGGTTTCGAGGTTGGACTCGGCCAATTGCTGGAAGACGAGATCGTTGCCGAGACGGCGCACCGGATCGCCGGTGCATTTTTCCTTGCGCAGCACGCCGAAGCTCGTACCCAGGTAATTCATCACACGCGCAAAATCGGCAATAATTTCGCGGCCCTTGGGATCGTAGCCGCCCATGCAGCCTAACCACAGGCAATACTCCTGGGAACGGTCAAAGAGCGGAAGCTCCTGCTTCTGGATGAACTTGTCGCGCTCGGCCGCGCCCAGGCCCAGCGCGTTGCTGCCGCGTTCGAGCGCGAGGAAGAGCTTGCCGCCGTGATCGTCCTCCCACGCGCCGGTATTGACCG
>JBAUBR010000230.1:0-5223 GCA_049676965.1 Occallatibacter sp. | reverse complement strand
CGCCTGGGATGAAGGTTGGATTCAACCCGAGCCTCCCGCTCAAGCCACTGGAAAAAAAGTAGCCGTCGTCGGCAGCGGACCAGCCGGATTGGCTGCGGCACAGCAGTTGCGCCGCGCCGGCCACTCGGTCACCGTCTACGAGAAGAACGACCGCATCGGCGGCCTGCTGCGCTACGGCATCCCCAACTTCAAGCTCGAGAAGCACATCCTCGACCGCCGCATCCAGCAGATGAAAGACGAGGGCGTCACCTTCGTCTGCAACGCGCACGTCGGCGTCAACGTGCCCGTCGCGTCGCTCACCGAGCAGTACGACGCCATCCTCCTCTGCGGCGGCGCCGAGCATCCGCGCGACCTGCCCATCCCCGGCCGCGAGCTCAAGGGCATTCACTTCGCCATGGAGTTCCTACCCCAGCAGAACCACCGCTGCGAAGGCGACCCCTCCGAAGTTTTTCTCTCTGAAACCGGTTCGATTCATGCAGCCGGCAAGCGCGTGGTCATCATCGGCGGCGGAGACACGGGCGCCGACTGCCTGGGCACCACGCACCGCCAGGGCCCCGCCAGCGTGCACCAGTTCGAGATCATGCCCAAGCCGCCCGGCGAGCGCCACGCGTCCACACCGTGGCCCTTGTGGCCGCTCATGCTGCGTACCGAGGGCGCGCACGAAGAAGGCGGCATCCGCGACTGGAGCGTCAACACCCTGCGCTTCACCGGCGACGAGCGCGGCAGCGTCAAGCAGATGCATCTCGTCCGCGTCGGCCCTCCGCCCAAGTTCGAAGCCATTCCAGGCACCGAGTACACGCTCGAAGTCGACCTCGTCCTGCTGGCCATGGGCTTCTTAGGCCCCGTGCGCAACGGCATGATCGAGCAGCTCGGCGTAGCGCTTGACAACCGCGGCAACATCGCCACCAACGCCGACTACATGAGCTCGGTCGAAGGCATCTTTGCTGCCGGCGATATGCGCCGCGGCCAGTCGCTGGTCGTCTGGGCTATCAGCGAAGGCCGCAAAGCCGCCGCCGCCGTAGACCGGTACTTGTCGGCAGGCGTCGAACCTCAGCACCTGCGCCACCGCGTGCTGGTG
The DNA here is from genome assembly GCA_049676965.1 of Occallatibacter sp. GTDB lineage: Bacteria > Acidobacteriota > Terriglobia > Terriglobales > Acidobacteriaceae > Telmatobacter. Next base: position 4,145 of record JBAUBR010000230.1, on the reverse strand, counting down.
TAGGACTTGAATCCATTACGCGCGTTCTCAGATTTGACCACTCACACTGGTGTGTCATCCTGAGCGAGGTCGCCGCGGCGACCGAGTCGAAGGACCTGCATTTTCGCGGCCAATAACCCTAATACGCCGTGTGCCCCAGACGTTGCCCTGATCGAAGTCGAGGGGTCTAGCTTCTGAGACCCGAAGTTCCTCGCATCTTTGCCGTCATCTCCCAATCGTCTCTCTCCTGCGTGGCCGGGCGAGTGAAAGAAAATCGCCTGCCCGGGAACTTTTCTGCCTCTCACCGCATTACCCGGTATGAAGAGGTCAGACGGAAACTTTCGCAAGAAGTGCCAAAGCGTCCGTTCTAAACTCGAAGGCAGTAAAACCAGGCGCAATGGACCATCTCCCGGCAACCGTCGATTCCGAAAACGGCGCCTCGCGGGAAACCGATGAGCAGCTGATGGTCGCGTTCACGCGAGGCTCGAAAGACGCGTTCACCGTGCTCTTTCTGCGCTACAAGCAGCCGCTCTTCGGTTTCTTCCGGCGGCGTCTCGCCGACCCGTCCCACGCGGAGGAACTGACGCAGGAGACATTTCTTGCCGTGCTGCGCGCCTCTTCGCGCTACGAGGCATGCGCCCTGTTTCGAGCCTATCTCTACGCCGTCGGCTTCAAGATCCTGCGCGCGTATCGGCGAAAGGCGGCGTTTCGAGGCATGTTTCACGGGGTACAACGCGAAGATCGCGAAGCCGAAGCGCCCAACACATTCGACGCGGAGGTGCTGATGCGCGAAGCGATGGGCAAACTGGAGTCGCTCGATCGCGAAATTCTCCTGCTGCGCGAGTTCGAGCAGTTGAGCTACACGGAGATCGCCGAGATCCTCGGTCTGCCGCTCAACACCGTCCGCTCGCGCCTCTTCCGCGCACGAAGATCGCTCCACGATCTGCTCTCCGCCCCGGCGCTGCCGTCACCCGCTGCCAAAGTCGCGGAATCGGAGGAACGCGCATGACTATCACCGCACATTCCGTGGCGCCGGAAGAGATCATGGCCTTTCTTGACGGTGAGCTCTCGATTGCGGAGGCCCAGACCGTCGCCGCCCACATCGAGCAATGCCTCGAATGCGCCGGTCTTGCTCGCGAACTTCGCGGCACCTCGCAGTCAATCTCCGCCTGGGAGGTTCCGGATGCCCCGTCGAGCCTGGATGAATCCGTGACCGCTCTCGCAGCACAGACCGCATTCAACGCGAAGCCCGCCAGGCCCGGCGCCTACATTCGTTTCAGCCTATTGGACGGGAAAGTATGGGCCGTTGCAAGCGGAGGCGCAGTTGCAGCGGCTCTCATCTTCGCTGTCATTATCGGGCGTGTGATGTCTGACTCTAACTACCTCCAATCCTATCGTTCGAAGACGGTGGTCCGCGAGCAAATCGCGGACAGAGGCGCCGCCGATCTATCCGCCAATCAGCCGATCGACGGCCAACCCATCACCGATCAGGAGTCCAAAACATCTGAGAACATAAACGGGCCGCTGAATGGCAGGTCTTTCAGCTCACTGGTGCAACTCGCGCCAAGCGCCGCCCCGGATTCAAACGGTCTCTTGCACGGGCTCGGAGATCACGCTGAGAACGCATTTTCGAGCGGTTCAAATGGCGCCTCAGCGCCCGCACCGATGATCGCGCGTACGGCCTCGCTCACGATCCTGGTCAAAGACGACGCTGCATCCCGCTCGTCTCTCGACGCGCTGCTGGCACGGCATCACGGATACTCCGCGCAACTCAACATCAGCACTCCGGAGAACGCTCCACGCAGCTTCCAGGCCTCGCTGCGGATACCTGCGCCCGAACTCATCTCCGCAATCGGCGACCTCAAGACCCTTGGCCGCGTCGAAAACGAAGCGCAATCCGGCGAAGAAGTCACGCAGCAGCACACCGACCTGGTGTCGCGCCTCAAGACTGCCCGCGACACCGAAGCGCGCTTCGAGACCATCCTGAAGGAGCGCACCGGCAACGTCTCTGAAGTCCTCCAGGTGGAAGAGGGCATCGCGCGCGTGCGCGGCGAGATCGAAAGCATGGAAGCTGAGCAAATGGCCCTCGAACACCGCGTTGACTTCGCCACCGTCGACCTTCAACTGACCGAGGAGTACAAGGCGCAGCTCAACCCAACCGCCCCGTCGGCCTCTACGCGCCTGCACAATGCTTTCATCGCCGGCATTCGCTACGCATCGGGCACATTGTTTGGGATCGTTCTGTTCTTCGTGGCCTATGGCCCCGTTCTACTGATCTGGCTGCTGATCGTGGGCTTCCCGGTCTATCTCGTTTGGCGCCGATACCGCAAGCTGCACGCGGGGATGTAGGGGCGATTCAGGCTCAACGCGGCAACTTTACCGGACAACTTTGTCCCGTTAGTGCATCCCCTCCGCCATCTTCGCGTGCCTCGCGGGCTTCTTGAACAGCCACACCGCGCCGGCGCAGAAGAACGCCAGCAGCGCCGTCCAGCGGAAGATGTCGACGTACGCCCAAAGGGACGACTGCTGCTGCAGCAGCCGGTAGACGAGGCCTGCGGACCCCGGCCGGGCCGAGGCAGGTCCAAGCTGCTGGCCGAGGTAGCGGGCAATCATCGATGAGCGAATCTGCCACATGGGATCCGATCGAGTGACGTTGGCTCCGATCTCCGTCTGGTGCAGCGCCGCGCGGCGCACCAGCAAGGTCGTAGCCATGGAGATGCCGGCCGACCCGCCAATATTGCGCAGCATGTTGAAGAGGCCAGTGGCGTTGCCCATCTCCTGGTTGTTCACCGTGGCCGTCGCCAGCGTGGCGAGCGGCACAAACACGAAGCTCAGCGCAAAGCCGGTGACCATGATGGGAATGAGCAGCGTGAACGGGCCGATACTGAGGTCAACAGTCCCGAAGATCATCGAGCAGATGCCGAAGCCGACAAACCCCGCGGAGAGCAGCATGCGCTGATCGAAGCGCGAGCCCAGGATGCCAATGACCGGCGAGCCGATGAACGACCCGATGCCGCGCGGCCCCACGACGAGCCCGGCCGAGAAGGCCGTGTAGCCGAGGATCTCCTGGTAATAGAGCGGCAGCATGGTGATGGTGCTGTAGATACACATCCCCAGCATGGCTATGAGGATGCACCCGGTGGCCAGGTTGCGGTCCTTGAGCACGTGCAGATCGACGAGGCCGTTCTTCTCGTGCCAGGAATGCCAGATCCACCAGATCAGTGCCAGCACGAAGGCCGCGACCGCCCAGCGCACCCACAGCGCGCCGAACCAGTCGTCCTCCTGACCTTTGTCCAGAACCACCTGCAGGCAGCCCGTCCAGACCACGAGCAACCCGAAGCCGAGATTGTCAAAGGCGCCGACCTTGGCGTTCTTGATGTAGGGCGGGTCGTGGATGAAGCGGCTGATGAGCAACACGGCGAGGATGCCGACCGGGACGTTGATATAGAAGGCGTAGCGCCAGCTATAGGTATCGGTCAGCCAGCCGCCGAGCGTGGGCCCGAGCACCGGCGCAACTACGATGCCCAGGGCGTAGGCAGCCATGGCCTGGGAACGCTTCTGGACGGGAAAGCTTTCGAGCAGTATGGCTTGCGAAAGCGGCTGCAGCGCCCCTCCGCCGGCTCCCTGCACGACGCGCGCCAGCAGAATGATGCCCAGCGTGGGCGCGGCACCGCAGAAGAAGGACGCCACCGTAAAGATGACGACGCAGATGAGAAGGAAGCGTTTGCGGCCGAAGCGCCTGGCAAACCAGCTTGAGGCGGGCAGAATGACCGCGTTTGCAACCAGATAGCTGGTCAGAACCCAGGTCGCTTCGGAGTTCGAGGCGGAAAGGCTGCCGGCGATATAAGGCAGCGCCACCGAGGCGATGGCCGTGTCCAGCACCTCCATAAAGGTAGGCAGCATCACCGAAACCGTGACCAGCCACGGGTTTACGCCCTGGGAGAGCGGATAGCGGGCTTGGGCCTCGGCGGTTGTCATTCCGGAGCGGAATCTTGAGGGTAAACGATGAAGGAGTTTGCCGCCAGTGGCGGCCGCCGCAGTGTCATAGCACATTAGAAATGTCCCCGTCTTGCGCTCAATAGAATTGTCCCCTTGCTGAAGTTATGCAGTTGTTCTGACCTGCGCTGCTGTTTGCGTTTTGAAAGGGAGTTTCCAGGGATGCTGCG
>JBAUBR010000229.1:0-4982 GCA_049676965.1 Occallatibacter sp. | reverse complement strand
CGGAAGGGCTCGGCGCCGTAGGTGGTGGGGATGCCGGCGGTGTCGAGCAGGTCCTTGGCGCCCCAGGGAATGCCGTGGAGCGGGCCGCGATAATGGCCGGCGGCGATATCGGCGTCGGCCTGGCGGGCCTGCTCGAGGGCGTGGTCGCGGGTGAGCGTGATGACGCAGTGGAGCTGGGGGTCGAAGCGCTCAAGGCGGTCGAGGTAGATTTCGGTGAGGCGGACGGAAGATAGTTTGCGGGATTCGATCCAGCGCGAGAGCTGGGTGACGGGAGCGTAGGCAATGTCGGCGTCGCTGGCGGGCAGAGGCGTGCCGGTGGCCGCGCTGCGCACGAAGTTATTTTCGATCTCGACGCGGTGGGTGCCGGGGAGGGTTGGATTCCATTGTGTGGCGGGTGCCAGATCGGCTTCGAGCGCGATCTTGCGCGGGCCGGTGCGGCGCTCATAGAGAGGCGCCATCGCCTCGCGCCAGTTGAGCGCGGCTTGGGCGCGCTCGGCCGGCGTCATCTCGAATTGCACCAGCTTTTCGGCTTCGACGAAAGTCTGCACGGAGACTTCGGGGCCGGCGGGCGGCGCGGTTCCGAATGCCGGCGGCACGCCGGGAGGCAGTTGCTGGGGCAAAGGGGTTGGGGTCTGCGGTGTCTGGGCCGATGCGCCTTGCGATGCGATGGCTGCGCCCACCAATGAAAGCGTGGCGAGAGAGCTTTTGGCGAGGAATTCGCGGCGTGAATCTGGCATGGTTTCCTTTGGCAATGCAAATCGAAATCGATTTGAGGCAGGCAAGGGAAACTATAAACTGCCGAGGGCCTGCATGGGTTACTCAGTAGCGGTGCGGTTCCAGTTCTGGCCTGAGCACCCCAATAGGTTCGAAAACGTTCGAGCAGCCGGCTCCCCGCTTCCAATTCGGCTATCTTTGGAGTAATCAGACGGGTTGGTGGTGTGAAATGGAAACCAACGGTGCCCTCGCATCTTGGCAAAGACTCTCGGGAAAAGCGCTCTTAGCTTTTGCGGTTCTCTTTTCCACGTACGAAGTTTCGCCCCTGAAGGCGCAAACCTGCGGCGCTACAGGACTGGCGCTTCAGGTACTCGGCTCCGGTGGCCCGGAGATGCAGGACAAGCGCGCCTCCACTAGCTACCTCATATGGGATCGCGGCGCCGCGCGTGTCATCGTCGATGCCGGAGGAGGCAGCGCACTGCGCTTTGGGGAGAGCGGAGCACAGATGTCCCAGGTGGATGTTGTTCTGTTCAGCCATTTTCATGTCGATCATAGCGGCGACTTTCCCGCTTTGGTGTTTTCTTCCTGGTTTGAAGACCGCAAGCGTCCGCTGCCGGTCTACGGTCCTCCGGGAAACGACTTTATGCCTTCTACGACTGAGTTTGTAAGCGACCTCTTCAGTGAGCCGCACGGGGCCTGGCGGTACCTGAGCGAGTTAGTGGAGCCGGGCGCGTCAGGAACCTACAGACTGGAACCGCACGATGTTGCGGCAAGTTTCAAACCTGTACTCGTGTTTCGCAACTCCGACATGGCCGTGTACGCGGTGCGCGTCATTCATGGTGGGTTTCCCGCGCTGGCATGGCGGGTGGAAATAGGCGGTAAGCGGATCGTTTTTAGTGGAGATACGAACGGTGAAGGAGACGGACTGACGCAGCTTGCGTTGGACGCGGATTTGTTCGTCGCTCATAACGCCGTACCGGAGGGCGCCACCGGAGTGGAAAGGCGCCTCCATATGCCACCTTCGGTAATCGGGAAAATTGCTGCGAATGCTCACGTCAAGCGGTTAATTTTGTCTCATCGAATGCTGCGGACTTTGGGAAATGAGAATGAGACACAAGCAGAAATAAACCGTAGCTTTTCAGGTCCTATCGTATTCGCCAACGACCTTGACTGTTTTCCTGTGAGGTGAGCCACCTGGGGAAGCCCTCTTTCTCAAGCTTCGTTGAGTAGTTCCGTTCGATACTTCGGCGCGAGAGCCTTTGCTTTCTCCATAAACTCACTCTGTTGCTCCTTGTCGAGCTTTGGAGGCGGTGTGGTACGGGTCGCAACCGGCACGCCTAATTGCTGGAAAAGGTTCTCCAGGCCTGCTGGTGAACAGATGCAGAGCAAACGCACATCCTTCGAAGAAGAGTCATGGAGCTGGTGGGGAGCGTTTGACGGAACGTTGACTGTATCCCCGGACCGCGCGATCGACTTTTTACCACGGAAGGTTACTTCGATCTCGCCTTGCAAAAGAATGAAGGTCTCTTCGAAGTCGTGACGGTGGGGTGGAGGTCCGCCGCCAGGTGGGATATGCATATCGACCACACAGAAGCGGCCATTTGTCTGATCGCCAGACAATGTAATCGTGTAGGTGTCTCCAACGATGCCGATATGCGGAAGCGTCTCATTCCCGTCAGGCTGGGCGATGGTGAGAGAGCGCTCGAAGTCGTCGGGAGGAAGCGGCGGATACTGTTGGATCGATTCAGGCATCGGAGGTCTCCTTTGTCTGTTGGGGAATTCGGTTAAAGGATTCGAGCTCCCGATCTCCGGCGATAGCTGCCTTGGAAAAGGGGCCAAAGTGGACTACTTGCTAACTACTCCCACGATTAGAAATGCGAAAGCTATCGTGAGGAGTACAACACGCCAGCGGTGAAGCAGATCCCATCTGCTCCGGTAAGTCTTCCAATCGGCCGGCGGAGTGGACTTTTCCCACGATGCAATCCGGTTGTTGATCGGCACGAGAGCGGTGATCGAATACAAACACGCCAACATCCACAAAACCGCCGATGTAGCCAGCCAGATTGGTAGTTGGCCAGACTGGCGCCATTCGATGAAGGCTTCGGCTGACGACAATAAGAATACGAGAATGTACCAAAACGGCATGAATCTCCCCAGCACGCGGGCCAGGGCGCTTGCGGCCGGCAGATGAACATCATCCGGAAGCTTATCGAGCGTTGGATGAACAAACGCAGCGATGGCCAGTTCACTTCCAACCATCAATCCAGCGACGATAATTGCGACGACATTTAGGACTTCCATCATGAATTCCTCCATAAACAACACCTTGGAATGGGTTAAGGTTTCTTCCTCCGAAGAAAAAGCGCGGCGGCATAAGACATCTCCTCGTTAGTAAATCTAGCAACGCTATATACGATGTGGGGCGTTTGGAATAGATTCAATGTTCGCCAAAGATATTCTAGCGGCGCTATAATTCCTATCGATGGGAACGAATCTGACAGCGAACCGAATTGCGGAACGAAAACTGCGTGACAGGCAGGCCCGCCGGGCACAGATTATCGGTGCCGCGCGACGAATCGCGGAGCTTGAAGGGTGGTCCAACGTAACTGTTCGGCGGCTATCCGACGAAATTTCATACAGCCAACCCGTCTTGTACGCTCATTTTGGAAGCCGCGAGGGGATTCTCGCCGCGGTTGCTATCGAGGGTTTCCAGGAGTTGGGCCTGGCTTTGGAGAAGGCACGGAAACGGGTGAAGCGTGGAAATACGGTCGAATCGGTCGCGGCCGCATATCTGCAGTTCGCCGCGTCGTCACCAGCACTGTATGAAGTGATGTTTTCGCTCAGCCTGAGCGTACCATTCGATGACGCGGCTACTCCTCCGGAGTTGCGATTCGCGTTTTTCCAACTCCTGGAGTTGTTTCAGGGGCAGAGCTCGAAGCCAGAGGTTATATCGGAACTGTTTTGGGCGAGCCTCCATGGTATCGCCGAGCTGACAAGAACCAGGAGATTTCCGCGCAGCCGTCAGAAAGAGCGCGTGAGGGCGCTCGTCGAGCTCTTCACTTTCCCAAGATGAAACGGCACAGGTAGTGAAAGCGCGATGACTGTATATAGGCGCGCCCTCGTCTTTTCGCGAACCAGGCGAGATGAGTCCTCACGAACGCCGATTGCAACCGCTACCTTTATGAAAGGCAAGGTCATGAAATTTCTGTGGCAATGGCGACTGCATACGACTATTCCAGTTTGATGGGCATTGTCCGACTGAGCCGTCATCGATGTGTGCTTCAGGCGAGGCTCTGTATTGACAATTTAGACCGGCGGGAGCGAAAAGACTTACAGGCGGTGCTGAATGATGGATTTCTGGAGCGATGTTCGCCATGGGCTTCGCTTGCTTGCGGCGAGCCCCGGTTTTACGGTGGCCGCGGTTGCCGCGCTGGCCTTGGGAGTCGGGGCCAACACGGCGATTTTTTCGGTTGTCGATGCGGTGCTGCTGAAGCCGCTGGGATACCGGAATGCGGACCGGCTGGTAGCGTTCATGCTGACTACGCCCGACGAAGGCGAGGTTCCTTTTGCCTCCGTTCCTAATTTCTTTCTCTACCAGCGGCAGACCAGAATCTTTCAGGATGTGGGCGCCTTTGATTTGGGCGGGCCGGGGTTCAACCTGACCGGCGGACGCCCTGCGCAAGTGCCCGGCCTGCACGTGAGCGAAGGATACTTCCGGGTCTTCGGGGCGCCGGTGCTGCTGGGGCGAACGTTTACGCGGCAGGAAGACCTTCCGCATGGCGGCAACGTGGTGGTGCTGAGCTACGGACTGTGGCAGCGGCGGTACGGTGGCGATGCGAGCATTGTGGGCAGGTCGATTTCGCTGGGCAATGAGCCGTACACCGTTGTCGGCGTACTGGGAAAGAGCTTCGTTTCCGAGCCGCCGGCCGATCTCTGGGTGCTGTTTCAGTTCGATCCCAACAGCACGGACCAGGGGCACTACTTCGAGGTCGCGGGCATGCTGCGGCCGGGCGTGACGCTGGCGGAGGCCAACGCCCAGATGAAGGCTGCAGCGAGCGAGTTCCACCGCATGTATCCGAAGACGTGGACGCAGCTTGGGTTTGCCGTGGAGCCGCTGCGCGAGACGATCGTGGGCGATGTGCGGCCGTCGCTGCTGGTGCTGCTCGGCGCTGTGGGGTTTGTGCTGCTGATCGCGTGCGCGAACGTGGCCAATCTGCTGCTGGCGCGGGCGACCGGACGCCAGCGCGAGTTTGCCATCCGCCTGGCGC
>JBAUBR010000228.1:0-4974 GCA_049676965.1 Occallatibacter sp. | reverse complement strand
GCGGGCCAGCAGCAGGTTGGCGATGTTGGCGCAGGCAATCAGCAGCACCAGCACCACCACGCCCATGAGAATCTTCAGCGGATCGGAGAATTCGCGGCGAATCTCCGATATGCCCGTGGCCATGGGCGTGAGCGGAACGTGCCTCTGCTTGAGGATCGCCGCATACTCGCGCGTCTTCGGCCCGGCCAGACCAGCGCTCAGCCCTCGCTGGAAGATCTGCTGAAAGACAAGATTCACATTGGTGGTCGCCTGCCCCGGCGTAACTCCCGGTTTGAGCCGTCCGATAATATAGAGCGACTCGGAGGTGTTGTCCTTGTATCCGCCCCAGTGCGGAGGAACGGCCGCGACCATCGACAGCGGAATCCATATATCCGGCGCCACGCCCACCTTGGTTCCGAAAAACTCGGGCGGCGCCACGCCCACGATCGAATAAACCGTTGACCCGATGCGCAGGGTCTTGTCGAGCACGTCCGGATCGCGCGCCAGGCTGCGTTTCCACCAGTTGTAGCTGATCACCGCGACCGGATGATTGCCCTCGGAGTTGTCATCCGCGTCGGTCAGCGCGCGTCCCAGCAGCGGCTGCACACCCAGCGTCTCAAAATACGTTCCCGAGACAAGCTGGACCTGCATCGGTTCCTGCTCGCTGCGGCCGGCGACAAATCCGTGCACATTGTTGGTCATGCTGAAGATGGCGGCCACGTCGGAGAAAACCTGGTTCTGCTTCTGAATGCGGCGATAGATGGGGTAGGAGTAGAGATCGGTCTGCGCAAATTCATCGCTGATCCCGTCATCCTCCGCCATTCCCAGCACAAACAAGCGGCCGGGGTCTTTCACCGGCAGCGAGCGCAGCATTACCGCATCGATCAGTGTGAAGATGGCGGTGTTGGCGCCGATGCCGAGGGCCAGCGACAAAAGCGCAATGGCTGTGATTCCCGGGCTGCGCAGCATGGCGCGCACGCCGTAGAGAGTGTCCTGCGCGAGGCTCTCTAGCCAGTTCCATCCCCACGCCGCATGGCTCCGCTCCTTGAGCAGCGTCGCATTTCCAAACCTCCGCCGCGCCACGGAGCGCGCATCGTCGTCGCGCAATCCATGCTGCGCCTGCTGCTGTTGGCGCAGGTCGATGTGCAGGCGCATCTCGTCTTCGAGATCGGCGCGAAACTGGCGGCGGTGGAAGAGCATTGCGATGCGCCGGCCGAGTTCTCCAAGCCATTCCATTGCCGTCTCTCCTCCGATCTGCGGGCTCCGGTCTTCGCGTCTCAGGCGGTCTGAATCACCCGCGCAATCGCGCCCATCACGCGCTCGAATTGCGATAGTTCCCGGGCCAGCTGCCTGCGTCCCGCCGCGGTGAGCTGGTAGTAGCGCGCGCGGCGATTGCCCGCGGTCACACCCCACTTCGCAGAGACCCAACCCTTGATCAACATGCGCTGTAGCGCCGGGTAGAGCGAGCCTTCTTCCACCTGCAGCACGTCGTCGGAGGTGTGCTGAATGGAGTCGGCGATTTCGTACCCGTGCAATTCACCCTGACGCGCAAGAGTCTTCAGGATCAGCAGGTACAGGGTTCCGGGAGGAATCTCATCGCGGTTCATCGGCGCCTCATAATGTTCGGTCTACTGGCATAGTTAGACTATGCCAGTGTCGGACGGCGGCTGATTCCTGTCAATCGGATTGTGACGAATGCGAAGGCAAAGGCAGCCGGGGATCTGGCGCCGGAGGGGCGCTCAAGGCCCTATCGCAGGCGGCTCGAACGATGCCCGCGGCGCGGATCTCCGTTTCCATCGCCGGATCCACAGGCGGCTGACGATCCAGGCGAGTGCGATGAGGATGGCGAGCACGATGAAAGGCAAAAACTCGGCGAGCCAGAGCGCGATGCGCGCAATTCTCTCGAATCTGCGCGCGCGCGATAACGATTGCGCGGAGATGGCCGCCGATTGCCGCCAGTCCATCGACTCGAGTCGGGAAATATAGCCGAGTTGCGCGCAGCCCTCGAGGTTGTAGACGCCGACCAGTCTTGAAAAATGGCTGGCCACAATCAGGTCCCGGGAAAACTCCTCCCAACTTAGCGGATTCCCGTTCAAGGTCCCGCAGCCGACGGCGATGCTCTGTGCGTCCGGGCCCAGCGCCCAGATCATGGCTGCGCCGATCGAGCGATTGAAGCCGCTGAAGATCATCACCACCTCATTGTCGCCGCGCACATCGACGATGCCCAGCAGCCGCTCGAATAGCGTGGAATGCGCCTTGCGCTCGGCCACGATGAGCGGCAGTTGAAAGGTGTAAACCTTGTAACCCTGCGCCTGAATGCGGCGAATCAGGGCGTTGTAGGCCTGTTTCGCGCGGCGCACCCGGCCAAATTCGAAGTAGCGAACCATGAACTGCGTGGCCAGCCGCAGCCAATGGTCTCGCAATTCTTCGAAGTCCCGGATATCGGGCTCGATATCAAGACCGATCGCGCTCCAGCGCAGCCCGTATTGCGCGGTCCATTGCTGGAATGCGGTGAAGCGTGCCTCGGCCTGCGGCGCGTTGCCGGCGTTCATGTAGTAGCCCTGATCTCCGGGCAGAACCAGCCCCGCAATCACCGGGATGCCCGCGGCATTGAGGCGCCGCACGGTTTCCGCGCGCCGCGGGCTCAGGTCATCGATGGCCACGCCCACGCCGGCGTGCAGATTTTGCAAGCGGGAAATCACATCTGGATCGGCGAACAGCGTGTTCATCGCGTCCAGGCGGCCGTTGCAGCAGGCAAAAAACAACTGCGGGGGTTCGCCCGGACCGGGGACGCGAACCTCTTTTTGCGATGCGGCCGCCAATGGAGCTGAGGTCGCAAGGACTGCCAGAGCCACATGAAGCAAGCCGTATCGGCCAACGATACCCAGCGCGGAACTCATAATGCAACCGGATCGATTATAATTTATCTCACATGCAAGTATCTCGCAGAAAAGATAATTTGAAGAGACGAAAAACCGCCGCCGCGGCAATGTCGAAGCCGCTCGATCGCCGCGAATTGCTGGAGCGCGAGTTCTCGACCGCGGTGGTTGCGTTTCACCAAAGCATCGCCGCCAGCCTGGGTCTGAACGCCGCGGAATGGAAATGCCTGGGCGTGCTCGAGGCGGGGACGATGACGGCCGGCCGCCTGGCGGAGCTCTCCGGATTTACCACCGGCGCGATCACGGCCATCGTCGACCGGCTGGAGCGCGCCAGCCTGGTTCGCCGCGAGCCGAATCCCGCCGACCGGCGCAGCGTGCTGATCCGGCCCGTCCGGCTCGCATCGGTCAAAAGGCGGGTAGCGCCCATCTTTGCCTCGCTGCGCGCTGCGATGGCAGCCGTGGCGGATTCCTTTCAACCGGATGAGCTTGCGGCTATCCAGAGCTACTTTTCTCAGGCCATTCAGGTTCTGCGTGCCGAAACGGGCAAGCTGCGCGGCCCGCGGCGAACCGTTCCCGGAGTGTGAATATTTTGCGCGCGATGTGACGTTCCGCACAGGCCCAGAGCCTTTGCCGGGCGACAATGGGAGCGTGAGGCCGGACCAGGCTTGAGCCTTGCCGGCCGGGAGTGAATCGTACCATGAGCGATCTCGCCCCGCTTGCCGAAGCCGTAACCGTCGACCCGCTGGTTGGCCATCCGGCCGACTATCACGTCTTCCACAAATTTCTGGAGCGCTGCAAGAGCCTTCCGGCGATCACCACGGCAGTGGTGTGGCCCATGTCGGACGTGGCCCTGCGCGGCGCCGTGGAAGCCGCCGCGGCGCGGCTCATCGAGCCCACCCTCATCGGCCCCGAACTGCAGATGAAGGCCCTTGCCGCCAAAATCGGCGTTGACATCGGCGCCTACCCCATCCTGAACGCCGAATCCGAAGAGCAGTCCGCCGAGCTGGGCGTGGCCATGTGCCGCAGCGGCAACGCGCAGGCCATGATGAAGGGCAGCCTGCACACCGACGAGCTGATGAAGGTGGCCATGGCGCGCGACACCGGGCTGCGCACGGCGCGGCGCATCTCGCATGTTTTTGTCATGGACACGCCGGCCTACGCGCGCACGCTGCTGATCACCGATGCAGCCATCAATATCGCCCCCGAGCTCGAGGACAAAGTCCACATTGTGCAGAACGCCATCGACCTGGCTCACGCGCTGGGCATCCCTAAGCCCAAGGTGGCGCTGCTCTCCGCCGTCGAGACGGTGAACCCCAAGATCAAGTCCACGCTCGACGCCGCGGCCCTGTGCAAGATGGCCGATCGCGGCCAGATCACCGGCGGCGTCCTCGACGGTCCGCTGGCCTTCGACACCGCGGTCAGCGCGAAGGCCGCCAAGATCAAGAAGCTGGTTTCTCCGGTCACCGGGCAGGCCGACATTCTGGTCGTTCCCGATCTCGAAAGCGGCAACATGCTGGCCAAGCAGCTCGAATACCTGGGTGGAGCGCAACTGGCCGGCATTGTCCTCGGCGCGCGTGTGCCCACCATCCTGACCAGCCGCGCCGACTCGGCCGAGACGCGGCTCACCAGTTGCGCCGTGGCCGTGCTCCTGCACTATGCGACGCATCCGGCGGTCAAGGTATAGAAAATCTCTGGATAAGCTACTATTTTGAACGATGCGGAGTTTGGAAGGCTACGGGCTTCAATCCGGAAGTCAACCCAGTCGACGATTTCGACGGGGTTTTGCAGGCCGCGGGACAAAATGCCGAGTTACGGCGAAAAGCATCCCAGAGCATACCTCAGGGGCTATTGAAGGCTGTAGAAGTAATGTCCTATTTCCGAATCAAGAAGCAAGGTGGGAGCAATTGGCTTTAGCGATCTTCGCTCAGGGGGCTCCCAATGCATTCCCTCAGGGGCTATTGAAGTCTGCAAAAATAATGCCCTGTTTCCTCATTGCTATACAAGGAAATATGCGCTGATCGACTGGCGATCCCGCAGGGGCTAAAGCCCTCGATTTCATTGCGCATTTGCGGCACGGCTGAAGCCGTGCCCTTTCGAAACCCGCGATCTGCCGGGT
>JBAUBR010000227.1:0-29470 GCA_049676965.1 Occallatibacter sp. | reverse complement strand
CGCGCGGTGTTCAACGGTTTGCGCTACATCGTGCGCACGGGCGGACAGTGGCGCTACATGCCCAACGACCTGCCTCCGTGGACGGTGGTCTATCAGCAGGCGCAGCGTTGGATTCGCGCCCAATGTTTCGGGACTATGGTTGAGGACTTGCGCATGTTGTTACGTGAATTCTCGGGGCGCAAGGCACAACCGACGGCAATGATCCTGGACAGCCGTACCCTGCAATCGACGCCAGAATCCGGTGCGCGAGCCGGCTACGACGGGGCCAAACGGCGCAAAGGATCGAAGGTTCATGCGGCAGTCGATACGCTTGGCCATTTGTTGGCTTTGCATGTCACACCGGCCGATGAACAGGATCGCGCCCAAGTTGGGGAGCTGGCCCGGCAGGTACAGCAGATCACGGAGGAGAATGTGGAGTTGGCCTAAGTGGATCAAGGCTACACAGGCGAAACTGCTGAAGAGGCGGCAGCCAAACATGGCATCCAACTGGAAGTGGTCAAGCATACCCAGGCCAAGCGCGGATTCGTGCTGCTGCCGAGAAGATGGGTGGTGGAGCGAAGCTTCGCATGGGCTGCCCGCTTCCGCCGCCTGGCTCGCGACTACGAAAGACTAGCGTCGACCCTCGGAGCTTTCCACTTCCTCGCATTTGCCTGCCTCATGATCGCTAACCTCTTCAGGTTGCTCGCATGAAGTTAATAACAGGCTCTAAGATTCATCGCAGCAGCCACTGCGTCCTCGTCAATCCGAGAGCGGCTTCTCCTTCATCACCTCAAGACGTGGGGCGCAGATTCACATGGGGTGGTAACTGCCCCTGCCCCAGGGGACGCTCACCGAGACTTTGCAGCCGCCGGCCTGGATCGTCTCCGTTGCCGTTCCGGAATCGGCGCCCCTCAAATGCGGCAAAACGATGACGCTGCCTTGGCCCCTGGCGTCGGTGTAGAGCTTTTGTTCCTGCACCACGCCTTGAGAAACGTTTTGCACGGTGAGAATCGAGTTGCGGGGGAAACCGTCAGCGTAGATCAGGAGTGCGTTCGCTTCGGGGTCGGCCAGCAATGCACTCAGCTTGCAACTCTTGTCGGTCGATTGAATCGGGAACGGGACGAGCGTACCGCCGATCATGGTCTTCGAATCCTCGGTGCGCAGCACCAATCGCACCGGCTCGCCTTGGGCGACGGTGACGGACACGTCGAGTTCGGAGCCGTCATTGAGGGCGTCGGCTTCCTGCTGGGCGGGATTGGGTGGAGTGCCGAGCACCAGACCCTTATGATTGACGTAGGCGGCCTCAGAAAGGACCTGCAGGTCATCGATGGAAGTTCCAATCCGCCAAACACCCAAAACGTACGGGACGGCCTGCTGCGCCGCGTCGGCGTAAATGCGATAGCGAAGAGATCTCCCGTTCAGGCCCGCGGTCTCGTCCACCTTTGCAAAGCGCAGATGAGAACCGGGGGGCAGGTCGAAGCCCTTGTCCCACAACATCTGGTATCTTTCGGTGGATTCAGCCTGCTTCGAACCGCCATCAATGCCGTCGCGCGGATTCGCAGCCTTCGGAGCCGCATGGCCGATGGGTGCGAGAAGTGCGGCGAGGAGGGGAAAGGTGAGCGCACAAAGGCGCATGGTGCCCCGCATAAGAGTATTCTCCGCTGCGGAGGAATTCGATGTCAACGCAAGGCCGCCCGGCCGGACATCACATCACGCCGCCCGGTACAGCGCGACCTTGACCATCACATCCCAATCGAGCCGTATGTCGCGATGAACGCCGCGCAGCTCGGTAGCCCCTGCTGAATTGAAGCGGGGCCCCAAAGCTACATCCTCCATCGAGCTTCCGGCGGGTATATCGTCGCGGTTTCGGGCGTGGCCAACCTCGATGCTCGGGTCCATGCCCGGGGTAGAGCCGGCTCCGCCGCGGGCGAGAACCGAGTTGGCGCCCAGACCATCCGAGTTCGACACCGGTCCGATGGCCACGATCAATCCCTGGATGCGCAGGATGGCGCCGCCTTTGAGCTCGACATGATCGAATTTGATGGCTAGGGAAGATGTGCCGTGACCAGCCTCCCTGGACTGAACCGAGACCACCGTTCCGGCGATCATCGATCCTTTGGGAATTTCCAGGTCGCCCAGGTTCAACTTGTCCACGGTTTTTGCCGAGACCGGATCGCCGGCTTTTGCCGACTTCGTGTTCAACGCGCCAACGAACTTGGCCACCAGCACCGGAGCGTGGCTTTGTATCTCCGCGGCGCTCTGGGAGGGAGCAACGGCCTGACCGCGAGAAAACGCGGAGCCGATGGCGAGAAGAATGACGACGAAAATGACAGGTATATGGTTGAGCCCGGCGTTCATGGACCCTTCGTTCATAGCTCCCTCCAAGGGCGATTCCTGCCCATTTGACATAGGGACGCACAATTCGGCACCGTTTCTCGAAAAGATTTGTCGATGATATTGACGCGGCGGTTTCCGGTTGATCGGTGGTACGCACGGCGAAGGTTGAAAGTTCAAGTCCCTCCGCTGTCAATGGCTCAGAGGGTAACTGCCCGCCGAATCGGCCGCGAAGATACCGATGACCCCGGGCGCGCGGTTCCGGGGTTTTTACATGTAGTTGCAAAAAAGAGATTCCTATTCCAATTCCACCTTGATCAGGACATCGGGATCGAGTTTAATGTCGCGCTTTATGCCGCGCAGCTCGGAGGCAGCCTGCGCATCCAGGTTGGTGCCCAGGGCCACGCCTTCCAGCGTGCTGCCCTTGGGAATGTCGCCATTGGCGGCGCCGCCGTGTTCAGCGCCGGTGTTAGGGTCGAGGGCGGGCGTAGAACCGGTTCCGCCGCGGCTGAGAACCGAGTTGAAACCGAGGCCGCCGCCTCCCGCGTCGGCGGAGGGAGCGATGGAGACAATGAGTCCCTGAATGGGGACAGGGGCGCTGCCCTTCACCTCCGCCTGGTCGAATTTGATGGCCAGCGAGGACGTCCCGTTGCCGTCCTTTGCGGATTGAACCGCGATCACTTTGCCGTCGATCTTCGATCCTTTGGGAACATCGGTCCCGTCTTTCAGCTTCGCTGCCTTCGTAGTCTTGGCTGCGATGGCGTCGCCGACCTTCGCGGACTTGGTATTCAGGTTTCCGGCAAACTTCGCCAGCAGCACAGGAGCGGCACTTTCTGACTGCGCAGACAGTGAATATGCAGTGAAGAGAGTTGCGCCAATTGCAAGAATGACAGATATTTTCCCGCGCGGGTTCATGGATCCTCCGTTGACGGCTCGTTCGCGAATCAATCGTAACAATGGCAGGGAGTCGCTCGATAACGATTTTCACGAAGAAGCCGCGGGAAGTCAATTCCGCGGCTTCTACTGCGCAGAAATGGACGGCACCTCTTGGCTAAGTCAGCGACCGCATGATTGTGTGCTTTTGGGGTCTGTGGACTCCCACCCTTTCGCCAGAAAAAAGGCGAAAGGATGGGGCACGGAGTAGGTACAAGATCATGCGGTCAGGTACCGAGTTCTAGAAGTTCAATGTCACCTTCGCCGTCAGCGCGCGCGGAGTTACATAGTGAGTTCCGCTAAAGGTGGAGAGAAAGTTATACAGCGCGTACTTGTCGGTAACATTGATCGCCGTCAGGTCGAGGTCGATCTTATAGCGATCGGCGTGGAAGATGTTGCTCTTGCCCAGCGACGCATCGAAAAGACTGCGCGGCGCAATGCGCTGCGGGTTCTTGTCGTTGTCGCCGGTGTTGGGGGCGGGAATGTTGATCAGGCTCGAGGTGAACTCCGACGCCGGGCAGACCGCCGGCAGAGCCTTGGTCGGCGTTGCCTTCACCCCATTGCAGGCAAATCCGGCCTGATATTCTTCGTCGGCAGTCAAGGGAAGGGCGACGCTCGCGCCGGTCACAGGGTTTTTGGTAGCGGGTATGTTGGTGTCTACCATGGCGATGGCAGGCTCGCCGTTCAGGGTGGTGGAGCTGTTTCCGCAGGGGCTGTTGGGATCGGTGACGCCATAGCACGGTGTCGAACCGGCCACCAGGCCCGAGTCATAGCGCCAGTTGAACCCACCCCAGAGGCCGTTCAAATATTTTCCACGGGAGTAGGTGTATTGAATGTGCGAGGTCTGGTTGAACTTCTCGTCGTGGTCGATGCGGAAGGGAAGACCGGTATGACCCACTGTGGCGCCGGCGCCGGCCACCTGCGGCGGGAAGAACCGTGCGGCAACCGAGGACGCAACGAAGTATGCGCTGATGCCTCGAACCTGAGGAACGTCGGCGCGCAGCGCATAACCCGGAATCTTGGAGTTATGCCAGTCAATGGGGAAGGTAATGGGCGTGTTACCCAGCACGCTGAAGTCGAAGGCGTTGTGGGTGTACTTCCAGATGTATTCGCCGCTGATTATGGCGTGTTTGCCGAAGGCCTGTTGCAGGCTGCCGTGAAACTCGTTGCGGAAGCCGGGCTGAAGCGTCCCCGATACGCCGGAAGTGCACGCGAGCAAGGGGGCCAGCACCGCATTTGCGCAGCCGGTGCTCGACAGCACCAGGTTTTCGTTGAAGGGTGTCTCCAAGGTGCGCGCATAGGAGGCGCCGAGCACCGTGTTCGTCGCCTTGACGTTGTAGGCGACGCCGACACGAGGCTCCGCCTGTTGGGCCGCGGTCAGCCCGTTGTACACATCGCCGCGAATGCCGAGCTGGAAGTTCCAGTTGCCGGTCTTGATCGCGTCCTCGACGTACAGGCCGAGTGTCTTCACATCGGTGTGGCCGAAGAACCTATAGAGATCGCCTCCACGAGTGAGGTCGTAGGGAGCGAGAACGGGAAGGTAATTCGGGTTAGGGAGGGCCGCGCCGCCGGCGCACGACGATGGGTTCGAATAGCCGGGCAGCGGATTGCCGGCCGCGTCCATGCAAGGCGAGTTATAGGTCGTCTCGACGATTCCCAGGCTGTCGTTCTCGCGCAGGAATGTCTGGTCGTATTCTGCTCCGGCCTTGACCGTATGAATGCCCTTGGCATAGGAGAGATCGGCATCAGTTCCGGCATTAGTGAGCGTGCGGTCCTGGCCGATCGATGAGGTTTGCAGGTTCGACGGTCCCAGGTCGGCCAAGGGATTGCCGCTGGGGTAGTAGTTGTAGAGATCCTTGCGGACATAGGCGCCGAAGTTCAGAACCGCGTCGTTGTTCAGTATGCGCGTATAGGTGGGCGAAATGTTGAACGTGCCGATCTTGGAGCGCTGGTCGGTGTCGCCGACGTTGGCGAAGGCCGGACTGGCGCCGGCGCCGCCGGTGACGATGTTCTGAACGTTCAAGTTCTCAAAGGCATTTGGTGTCTGGAACCAGGAGCGGCTGTAGTTCAGGTCGAGATGGATGGAGTCGGCTTGCGTGAACTTGTAATCGACGCGGTCGAAGATGTTTCCTTCATTGCCCTTGTCGTGTAAGACGGCGAACTCCGGCGGATCGAGGAAGCGGCCGGTGTCAAGGCCATCGACCTCGACAAAGTTTCCCCATTTCTCTTTGCCGTAGGAGAGATCGAATCCGGCCGTGGACGATCCGAATGCGCCGTAGGAGCCGTAGACGCTTCCCGTCGGTGTGGTGACCCCCTGCCCGGAGCGCGTGGTGGCCACAATGACCAGGCTGGTCTTGCCGCCGTATTCGGCCGGCGGCGCGCCCGAAATCACTTCGAGGGATTGGATGGCATTGGAGGGAAGCTGATTGGAAAAAACCTTGCTCTGCTGGTCGGTAATCTCCTGGCCGTCCACCGAAAACGAATTGGATGCGTGGTCGCCAAGGCCGTGAAACAGGCCGTTGGAGTCAGCGGCCACACCGGGGGTGGTCTCCGTCACGAGCGAACTCAGCGTAGACGAAGCGCTCTCCAGCGGCACCTTCAGGAACAGGTCCCGATCCACGTCGGTGTGGAAGGTGGGGTCATTTTCGACGAGGTCGCCGCTGGTGGCCTCAACGGTGACGGTTTGCGAAGCTGCGGCGATGTGTAGAACAGACTTCACGGTGGTTCCCACCGCGGAGCGAATTTCAACGTTTTGCGTCAGCGGGCCAAACCCGTCGGCCGTAACGGTCATGGTGTAGGGATTGAAGGGAACATTGGAAAACGAGAACTGGCCGGTTGCGTCGGAGGTCGTAGTACGGTCAAACCCGCTCACATTGTTGGCCAGATGGATGGCGGCGTTGGGAATGACCGCCCCGGATGGATCGGTAACGGTGCCGCGAACCGTACCGGCGTTGCCGGTCTGGGCCTGCGCGCACAACGCTCCGAAGAAGAGGGCAAAGACGGGAAGAATGCGAAGAAAGGCGCCAAATCTGATTGGCATTTCAGGCCTCCGTACATCGGCTGAGTGCTGCGAAAAGCAGGCCGCGCCGGAACAGGCCGCGGCATCCTCGGTCGATTGGGGCATCGTTCCACCCCTGTTCTGCTATTTCAGATGCGGCTGCGCCGCGCCCGGCGGGAGCGCGCGATGCGGGGCTCATACACAATCTGCAGACAGGGAAAAGCGGAAAGATGCGCGATCAGCCCAGCGGAGGGGGGCGAATAAAGAGGGGCGGATGCCAGCAAGGCAGAACCGCCTCGCGGACGGCCAGGACCGGAATCGAAACTCCTACTCTGACCAGGATGACTATAACGGCGGCTACCGCAACCGGCGCGGCCGAATGCATGACGATGCACAGCGGGCAGTGGTCTGCGGCGGTTTCAACCGGGTGAACGTGCGCCACCTGGACGATGGCCAGCAGCGCGAGCAGGAATAGACACAAAAGGACGGCCGCGCGCGATGTGCCCGCTTTTGGGCGGCGACGCCTGCCGTTCTCGAGTCGAAATCCTGCCAGAAAGGAACCTCTTTCTCTTAAAGATACACAAGTTGGACGCGCGCAAGCAGCACGAAGTTACTCGGTCGGCGCTTTTTCCGCTGTTTCAGGGCCAACGGAGCGCGCTCAAATCCGTCTAAAATGTGATCTATGGCAGGGTTCGGTCTTTTGCGGCTGTTGCTTACGGCAGGCCTGGCGGCGCTGCTGATAGCGCCGGTGCGGGCGCAATCGAACGACGACAACGAAAATCGCAAGCCTCTCACCGTGCAGCCGGACATTCCGGGAATGCGAAGGAACCATCGGCTCATCCTTAAAGACGGCAGCTACCAGTTGGTGCGGGAGTACAAAATTGTGGGCGACCGCGTGCGCTATTTGCCTTTGGACCGTGGCGCCGACTGGGAAGAGCTGCCGGTGGACCTGGTGGACTGGGACGCCACGCGGAAATGGGAGCGCGACCATTCCCAGGAAGCCGTGGATGACTCTTCGCCGGCGATGAAAGAGGCTGCGGAGATCGACAAGGAAGAGGCCGACGCGCGCGACGAGCAAAAGGCGCGCATGCCTGAAATTGCCAAGGGACTGGAACTGCCGGATGAGAACGGCGTGTTCGCGCTCGACACTTACGAGGGCACACCTGAGCTGGTGGAACTGGTGCCCACCGAAGCCAGCATGAACACCAAGGAAAAACACGGACTGAACACGCTGAACCCCATGGCCGGCCACAAGGCCACGATCGAGCTAGAGGGCGCCCACGCCAAGGTGCATCTGCACGTAAACGATCCGGCCATCTATCTCTCGCTCAACGCCACGGACGACTCCGAAGAGGTCATCTCCCACGCCATGATGGTCAACACCAAGGGCGCCAAGGAGGTTGCCAACGGCAAGCACGGCGCGCACTCTGCGACATCGGAGTTCGCCATCGTCAAGGTGGACGAGCGTAACACCGTGCGCATTGTGGGCGCTGTCCACATCAGCCCCACCGGCAAGATCACGCAGGACGAGAATGTGATTCCTGCCAAGGCCGAGGTGCTGCCGGGAAAGCACTGGCTCAAGCTGACGCCGGAGCAGCCGCTGCCCATCGGCGATTACGCGCTGGTGGAGATCTTGTCAGCTTCGGATATGAACGACTCGGTGTGGGATTTTCGCGTGAACCCGACGCTGGGCGACAATCCGGGTTCGCTGGGGCCGATCCTCAAGCAATAGCAGGTCAGCAAGTCTGCTACGCCTCCGGCGCCTTGGCACGCGCGAACTTCTGCCGGCGCTTGTCCCATTCATCCGATGAGAAGAACCGCGGGCCGACTTCGATGAGGCGGGGGATCATGTTGAAGACAGCGATGCGGCTCCAGGGACGCCCGCTTCTCTGGCGAAGGCCCTTTTCGTTCAGATCGCTGACGATCGCCGAGTAGGAGAAATCCTGCACCAGGCCTTCCATCATCAGCATCAGGGCCTGGTGCTCCTGAGGATGGACTTCCAGCCTCTTGCAGTCGTCGGAGATGCGCAGGCCGAAGGGTATGTCTTCGTTAAACGCTGTGCCCTCGGTGGGGGCCTCGGCGTCGGGCAGCTCGCGTCGCCACTCGATGGAGACCATCTGCCATCCGGCCGAGGTACGCTGGCGAATGACATCGGGGCTAAACGGCTCTGAGATTACATCGCGAATCCGCTCGAAGTACGCCATTGCAAGCCTCCGTGCATTATGCTTTCCGGAAAGTATAGGCACGCAAATTGCCAAAAGTCCCGCGAATTGTGACGAATTGAAGTGCTTTCGCGCCAAGGAGGTAGGGTTGAATTGCCAGGGTTGGACCAAGGCCGCTTCGTCCGGATTTGCGATGGCGTGTGCGGTTGCGGACAGGAGCCCGTGGATGCCGATCGTGAGCACCTGTGGTTTCCCACCCTTTTCGCCAAGAACGCGAATACGATGGGGCACCCTCATTTGGGGCCGGATCAAGGGTCGGCTACCCGCCAATCCGTCTGCTACGGATGGGGAGTGATCGCAAAGATGGTGATGACAGGGACTCGCTTCTTCCCGGCGGTTTCATCGGGGCCGTAGCGCCAAAAGATTCGGTATGCTCCTGGCGTTTTGTTCTGGGCGTACGCCTCGAAAACCTTCTCGCCGAAGGCGCCGGACAGTGAGGTGAACTCGTGGGTTTGGAGGCTGGGATGGTGCGGATCGATTTCGAGATAACCGATAGCCTTTCGAACCTGATCGAAGATCGCGGCCTTCGACGGCGAGTTTTCGAGGGCGGCATATTGTCGATCTGCCGTAGGCGTGAATTTGATCTTCCGCCGCATGCCTATGTCTTGGCGTGCTTGGCAAACGAACCTCGATAGACGCTCTTCCCTTCAACTGATTCCCTCAGACCCTGTTTCACGCTGGCGAGGGCTTGCGCGTTCTCGTAAAGCCAAATTTCAGAAGAAGGAATCGTCTTCACCGGATCGAGAATGAGCTGGCCAAGCGGATTCCGGTAGATGTTATATGCCGTAGCGCTGCCGGAAGCTTCTCCCAATGACAGCCGCTTCTTCGCATCGGGCTGAGCGAATTCTGAAATTAACTGAAAGTCGGAATTCTTGATGATTGCAGGCGAAGACATAGCGGGATATTAACACGAGAGGGACTGTTCATCAAGTGGGATTCTCCCACTTTTGACGCTCGGAAAATCGCTTCGACTACTCGCTACTCCCGCACGCTGATGCCCAGCGCCTTCATCTTGCGGTAGAGATGGCTGCGCTCCAGGCCGAGCAGCTCGGCGGCGCGGCTGACGTTGTTGCGGGCTTCCTCGATCTTTTTGAGGATGTATTCGCGCTCGTAGGCGTCGCGGGCCTGCTGCAGGCTGGAGAAATCCTCGCTGCTGCGGCCGCCGGATTTGGGGTTGAGCGGCGGCAGATGCTTGCGCTCGATGCGCAGCACGCGCGGATTGAGGATCAAGACGCGCTCGATGAGATTCCTGAGCTCGCGCACGTTGCCTGGCCAGTGATACTCGCCGAGGACTTCGAGGGCCTCTTCGCCGATCTCCATGCGCGGGCGGCCATACTGGCGGCCGAATTCGGCCAGGAATTCACGCGCCAGCAGGGGTATATCGCGCTTGCGCTCGCGCAGCGGAGGCACGGCAAAGGGCACGACGTTAAGCCGGTAGAAGAGGTCCTCGCGAAAATTGCCCTTGGCGATCTCTTCCTCGAGGTCTTTGTTGGTCGAGGCGATAAGGCGCACATCGACGCGCAGCGGCTGCGTTCCGCCAACGGGAGTAAAGAGCTGGTCGTCAAGCGCGCTGAGCACCTTGGCCTGTGTTTTAAGGCTCATGTCGCCGACTTCGTCGAGGAAGAGCGTTCCACCGTCGGCGCGCTCCAGCATTCCGCGCTGCTCGGGAGGGCCGCCGGCCTGGGCGCCGTGGCGGTAGCCGAAGATCTCCGCTTCAATGTGCGCCTCGGGGATGGCGGCGCAGTTAAGCTCGACGAAGACGCGGTCGCGGCGCAAGCTCTCGGCGTGGATGGCGCGCGCAATGAGCTCCTTGCCGGTTCCCGACTCGCCGTAGATGAGCACGCGGCCATTGGTGGGTGCCATCAGCCGGATCTGCTGGCGCAGCGCTTTCACCGGAACGCTTTCGCCGGTAAGCACTGAGTTGAGGCTGAACTGGCGCTTGAATTCGAGGTTCTCGGCGCGCAGCCGCCGCGCTTCGACGGCGTTCTTGAGCACGATCAGCGTGCGGTCGAGCGAAAGCGGCTTTTCCAGGAAGTCGTAGGCGCCGAGCTTGGTGGCTTTGACCGCAGTTTCGATGGTGCCGTGGCCGGAGATGATGACGATTTCGGGGCGCACCTCGATTGCCATCCGGTGCATGTCGGCGAGCACGTCGAGCCCGTCGCGATCGGGCAGCCAGATGTCGAGCAGCACCACGTCGTAGGGCGCGTCCTGCAGCAGGACCATCGCATCGGCGGCCGTAGCCGCCGTGGCTACGCCGTAACCCTCTTCGTGCAGGATTTCCTCGAGCGACGCGCGAATTTCCGCCTCGTCGTCGACCACCAGAACGTGGTTCATGCGTGCGGTCTCGTGAAGGGCGCGGCGGCGCTCGTATCGCCAGCAAGCAGAGCCGTCGAGGAGACGGCCGGCGCTTCCATCAACGGCAGCCGCAGCAGAAAGCGCGCGCCCTTGGGGCTGTTGGCTTCGGCGCTCAGGCTGCCGCCGTGCTCCTGCGCGATTTTGGCGGCGATGGAAAGGCCGAGGCCGGTGCCGCGATGCTTGGTGGAGTAGAAGGGCAGGAAGAGCCGCTCACGAATCTCGTCGGTAAGGCCGTGGCCGGTGTCGGAGACGGTGACCCCGACCGCCGAGCCGTCTTCACTGAGCGCGCTGCGGATGCCGAGGATGCGCAGCAGGCTGCCCTGCATGGCTTCGGCGGCATTATCGATGAGATTGGCCAGCGCGCGGCGAATGGCGTCGGGATCGGCCAGCACCAGCGGTAGCTCCGGCTCCAGGTCCCACTGCACGGTGATGCCGTCGAGCCGGCCCGCAAACAGCGCCAGTGCCTCTTCGGCGACCTTGTTCATGTCGCAGGGGCGCGGCTGCGGGGCGGGAAACTGCGCCAGCGCGGAGAATTGATCGACCAGGGTGCGCAGCGTGCCCACGCAGCCCAGAATGACCTCGCTGCATTTGCGGATGATGTTGAGCGATTCCGGCTGGCGGCGGTCGAGATGTTTTCCAATGCGTTCAGCGGAGAGAGCGATGGGCGTGAGCGGGTTTTTGATCTCGTGCGCCACGCGCTGGGCTACTTCCTTCCACGCCAGCTGGCGCTGCGCGCGCAGCAGGTCGGTGGTGTCTTCGACCACCAGCACGGTTCCGGGGCGGCCCGGCGCAAAGTCGAGCCGCGCGCTGGTCACGGCCAGGTGGGCGGTGCGCCCGCGCACGTTGATTTCCAGCTCGGTGGAGGCCGCACCCATGCGCTGGCCGCGCCGGATCACCCCGGCTATATCTTCCGCGCAGTCGGGCGGCATCAGCGCCTCGATCTTCTGGCCGCACATTCCGCTTTCTTCCCGCCGGCCCATCAGCACCGCGAAGGCCCGATTGGCCTGCAGCACCGCGCCCGAGCTGTCGAGCGTCACCACGCCGGAGGGGATCGTTTCCACGATGGTCTCGAGCTCGCGCCGGCGTTCTTCGATGGACAGATTGGCCGCGGTGAGCTGCGCCGAGGAGCTTTCGGCCAGATGGCGGCTGGATTCAAGATCGGCCGCCATGTGATTGAACGAGCGCACCAGCTCACCCATCTCTCCGGTGGCGGCCACGGCCACTCGCTGGCCGTATTGACCGGCGGCAATCTCATCCATGGCGTCTGCCAGCGCTTCCACCGGCCGCGTGATCTGCTTGGAAAGGAACTGCGCCAGCCAGACGCTGGAAAAAAAGACCACGGCGGTAATCAGCAGCAGCAAAATGAAGAAGGTCGACCGGATCCGGTTGCGGGTGCGGAAGAGCTGCCAATATTCAATGGCGCCGGAACGGATCCGCGACACCGTCTGGCTGAGCCCCTGTGGCATGGGCAGCGCGATCACCACCATGTTGCCGGCAGCGGTCGCCGCCAGGCCCACAGCGAACTCCTGCGCGCCGATCTTCACAACGGGCTCGTCGTTGCGCTGTGCCGCCGACAGCAGATTGCCTGAAAGCGGTCCCGTGAGCGGGACTGCCGTCGCTTGTTCGCCCTCTTCGAGCCATGGCAGCAACGTGGCCGTACTGTTTTCCGGAGGCGCCTGAAATTCGGCCTTCATGCGCAGGTCCTTGCCGTACACGACGGCGAACCCGCCATTCAAAGTGATGCGATGCGAGACCAGCTCATCTTCGAACTTTGCCGGATCGTGGTCCGGTACCCCCGAAGCGGCGATCGATTCGGCTTCGACGCGGGCATTGTTCGTCACATATTGCGCCAGCTCCAGCACCACACGGTCCGAGTCCTCGTGCAGCTTCGAAGTGTTGGGTGAGAACCACCGGTCGATGGAGCGGTTCATGAGCGTAAAGCTGAACAGGAACATGAAAACCGCGGGCATCAAGGCGATCAGTGCTGCGCCGACCACCATGCGGTTGCGCAGCCGAGCCCCCAGGGCGGTACTGCTTTGGCCGGCATAGAGCTTGAGAATATTGCGCAGCAGAAGCAGCAGAAAAGCCACGAGCAGCAGGAAGAGCACGACGATCAGGCCGGTAAAAACCGAGGTTTCACCTGACGTCTCAGGATTGAGAAAGCGAACGCTCGAAGTGTTGAAGGCGTTCAGTGCTCCCAGCAGGACGAGAAACAGCAATGCCCCGCCGGCCAAAAGAGCCATGGTGCGCCGCCGGGAGTCGCCTAAGAACGGCATGGGGCGATTATAGTGCGAAGCGTCCGCAAGCTGCGGGAAACGGGTCTCGGACCGGTTGTTGTTATACCTGCCCCCGGATGTCCCGGCGGTGCCGATGGGTCGGCGAAGTTCGCCGCTAATTCGCAGCGGCAATGCCGGAAATCGAGATATGATGATCGCAAATCGCAGCGGAGTGGGATACGAGTATGAAACACCTTGCCTCTGTAACTGCAGTTGCCGCGGCCTGGTTTGCGGCGTGCGCGTTCGCCGCCGCGCAGGAGACGCTGATGTGGAGCTTCGACGTGACGGATGGAAACGGCCCGCAAAGCGAGCTGCTCCCCGACGGCAAAGACAATCTCTTTGGGACAACGGTCGGGGGCGGCGCAGACCGCCATGGGACGGTCTTCGAGCTGTCGCCATCGGTGACGGCGATTGGAGACTGGTCGGAGAAGGTGATCTACTCTTTCGGGGAGAACGGCAGCGCGGACGGGCAGTATCCGGAGTACGCGATGGTCTTCGATGCCAAGGGGAATCTCTATGGCGTCGTAGGCGAGGGAGGAGCGACGACGAACGGAGGCATTTTCGAGCTTACGCCCGCCGGGAACGGTAAGTGGACGGAGAAGATGATCTATAGCTTCCACAACTCCAGCGACGATGCTTTCGATCCCAACGGCGGCTTGGTGATCGACAAGAAGGGCAATCTGTATGGGGTGCTCTACGGGGGCGGCGGAACGAATAACGGAGGCCAGGTCTACGAGCTCTCGCCCGGCGACGACGGTAAGTGGACGCCGAGCGTGGTTTACAATTTCACCGGCCGCGCCAACGGCGATGGCAACCAACCGCAGGGCACGCTGGCCTGGGACAGGGACGGGAATCTTTACGGCACGACGCTCCTCGGTGGATCGCTGGCATCCAGTCACGGCACGGTGTTCAAACTGACGCCCGAGCCGGGGGGAAGCTGGAGCGAAAAGATCCTCTACAGCTTCAAGGGTGAGCCGGATGACGGAGCCGAGCCGGTCGGATCGCTGACTGTCGATGCCGACGGGAACCTCTACGGCGCCACGGGAAACGGCGGGACCGACGACGTGGGCACAATCTACGAACTGGTGCCCTCCGCTGGCGACTGGACGGACAAGATTCTCCACAGCTTCGTCCGCAACACGACTGGACCGGGCGACGGGGAGTTGCCCATCGCCGCGCCGGTCTTCGACCCGGTGGGAAACCTCTATGACGTGACCGTCGGAGGAGGCGGCACCGGAAACGATGGGACGGTAATCCGATTAAGGCCCACCGCGGGCGACGACTGGGATGAGAGCGTAGTGCACAGGTTTGGACTGAAAAACGGCGATGGAAACGAACCGAGGGCCGGGTTGCTGGTGGACGCCGAGGGCAACCTGTACGGGACGACCACCGACGGAGGCGAGTTTGACGACGGCGCCGCCTTCGAGATTTTTTCACCCTCGGCTGCGCCCACGCCGGTTTTCTCGCACGCCGCGGGCACATACAAATCGGCGATCAAGGTAGCCATCGAGGACTCGGCGAGCGGCGCAAAGATTTACTTCACCACGAATGGCCAGATACCCACCCCCAAGTCCCGCCAGTATACGAAGCTGATTGAGGTGCGGGAAGACGAAGTGGTGAATGCGATTGCCATTGCCGACGGTTTTACCCCGAGCAAGGTGGCCACGGCCCTGTATGCCATCCGGGCCGCGACGCCCGAGTTTTCAGTTGCCGCGGGCAAATACGCGAAGGCGCAGTCGGTGAAGATCACCGATACCACTTCGGACGCCGTCATCTATTACACGACCAATGACACGACGCCAACCACAGCGTCGAAGAAGTACAGAGAGCCGATCAAGGTGACGTCGAGCGAAACCATCAAGGCAATCGCAATTGCCGCGAACTTTGCGCAGAGCGCGGTAGCCTCTGCCGCTTACACCATTGAGAAGAGTATGGCGCCGACGGCAGACGTGATGGCCATTCGATAGCTGCGAGCCACAACTGGCTCATAGTTCGCGATCGGGCGATCGGGCTGGCCGGCGCCGATTCCGGCTCTCGGCCATGTCAAGCTGCTCATTATCTCCACACCAGCCCGCTCAGCCAGCCTGACCAAATGTCGCCCCACGCATGGACGATGATATTTGTACGCAGGTTCCTGCGCCATGCTGCCAGAGCTCCAAACAGAATTCCAAGCACGCAGATAACAGTTACGTTTTTCCAGCCTTGGTAACTATGCGCCAGTCCAAAGATCAATCCCTGCCCCAGAACGGCGGGAACCATACCACCGCCCAGCGCCTGCAGCTGCTGCTGCAGATAGCCGCGAAATGCCATCTCCTCGCAAACGCCCGCGGTGATCGAGACTCCGATCCAGATCAGGACCTCCAGCCAGCTCTGCGGAAGCAGGCCATTGACGGTCTTCGCGCTGTCCGGCCCAAGCAGCCGGTAAACGCCGTACTCTGCCGCCTGCCACAAAATCCAGAAAGGCAGTGCGATGGCCAGATCCACAAATAACTCTTTCCACGAGGTCCAGCGCCCTCCCGAAAGCGTTTTAAGGTTGCCCCCGCTGTGATGCACGCCGCTCCAGCAGTAGTAGAGAAGCGCCCAGTCCATTAAGCCCACGGTCAGGTAGATTTGAATCGCGTTGCCATGACCGGCAAGTTGCCCGCCTCCGCTTCCGCCTCCCGCATGCTGGGCCAAAAAACCCAGCGTCAGTAAGCCGGCCATGATAGCGAGGAAACCGGCAAGGTGTCCTCACGAAGCGATCTGCTTTGGTGTTTGGCGCACCCGCGAATTCCCGTTTGCAACAACCTCACTTGCCGGCATGGTTCTTTTCCTTTCGCTCTTGCATGTGGCCGCCCTTTTTTGCGGCGATCCGATTCAACTCGGCCAGAGTCTCTTTCGCCCAGCGCAGGTGCGCTTTCATCTCCAATTCACCAAAGCGCGCCGCCATCTTCCAATAGGGCGCGTCGGGATACCTGCGGTTCCAGGCGATCTCGCGCTCGGCCTGCTCGAATTTCGCGAGCAGCGCGCGATGTGTCTCCACCATGCCATCCACATAGCCGATCAGCGTATCGGGAGACGCCTGCGTGCCGAAGAACAGCTTGAGCAGCAACTCGTTGCGCGGAATCTCCGGCTGCGGCGGAACGGCCAGCCATCGGGCCAGGTGCTCGCGGCCCTTCCCGGTAATGGAGTAGACGTGACGGTCCGGTTTCCCCTTTTGCCGCTCTCTCTTCGAGGCCACCAGCCCCTCGGCCTTGAGCCGCCTCAGGTTGGGATAGATCTGTCCGTAACTCTCGTTCCAGAAGTGCCCGATCGAGGCCTTCACCATCTGGCCCAGGTCGTAGCCGGACATGGGCTCGATCGTCAATAGGCCGAGGAGAGCTTCGCTGGTCGAACTGGAGCGGCGCGCCATATATCTACTAGCAATATATCTACTAGATGTTAATGTCAACAAGAATCGCCCTCGACTACGGGCGCTCCGGTCCATGCGGCGCGTTCCATTGAAGGAACAGGTCACTCGCATGGCGCGGGGCAAGATTACTTTGACAATGGTAGCGAGCCTCGCGCGCGGTAATCGAAACTGCCTGCAAAACCCGGCTGAAGCCTTGAAAGGATAGAAGCGGAAGGGCTTGCAACCGCACCTTTGGCCGCTTCCGGCCGCTGTTTCCGGCTATCCGATCAGGCTCGCCGGCGCGGTCCACGGGCGGTTCTGGCTTTCGGCGACGCCGCGATGCGCGGTACAATCGCAGGAAATATCAGCCTTTAGAGGATGTTCTCATGCGAATGAGAGAGCGCCGTTTGCCGTCGTGCTCGCCGTTTGTTTGTCTGGTTGCGTTTGCTGTGATTGTCTTGTCTGCCGGGGCACAGACAACCGCGCCGAACGAGTGGACCTGGGTTGGCGGAAGCAGCTCAGCGCCGTGCACTGTGATTTCGGGGCAAACTGTTTGTGGCGCACCCGTGCACGGCACGTTGGGAACGCCTGCCGCTGCAAACACCCCCGGAGGCCGCTGGAGCGCTGCAACCTGGACCGATAGCAGCAGCAACTTCTGGCTCTTTGGCGGATATAACGCCATCCTGGTATTTTCGGACGACCTTTGGGAGTTCAATCCTTCCACGAACGAATGGGCATGGATGGGCGGAAGCGGCGGTGTCGCAGGCAGTGGTTTCATACAGCCCGGAATCTACGGCACGTTGGGTACACCCGCTGCTGGAAACATACCGGGAATGCGCCTTGACGCTGCCACCTGGACCGATGGCAGCGGCAAACTCTGGCTCTTTGGTGGCGCTGGCCTCGATTCCCTGGGAGTTGATGGCCAACTGAACGACCTCTGGGAGTTTAATGCCGCCAATACAGAATGGACATGGATAGGCGGGAGCAGCACGATGAGTTGCAATTCGTCCGGCGATTGTGGGCAGGACGGGGTCTACGGCACGTTGGGAACCCCCGCTTCTGGAAACATACCCGGAGGCACCCCCGGTGCTTCAAGTTGGACCGATAGCAGAGGTAATCTCTGGCTCTTTGGGGGATCAGGCCTCGTACCCTATTCGAAGGCTGGATACGCTGATTCCGATAACGTTTGGGAGTTCAATCCTTCCAGAGGTGAATGGGCATGGATGGGCGGGAGCGGCATTGGCTATCCCGGGGCAGTCTACGGGACGCTGGGGACACCTGCTGCCGGCAACACACCTGGAGGCTGCGAGTTTTCTGCGACCTGGACCGACGGCAGCGGTCATTTCTGGCTCTTTGGTTGCGGAGGCAACGATCTTTGGGAGTTCGATCCCTCCACCAACGAATGGACGTGGATGGGTGGCGGCAGCACGACTGTTCTACCTGGTGCTGGTGTTTACGGCACGTTGGGAACGCCTGCTGTTGGAAACATCCCTGGCGCCCGCGATAAAGCTTCGAGCTGGACCGACAGCGGCGGCAATCTCTGGCTCTTCGGGGGCTTCGGTGATGATGCCAAAGGCAATGCGGGCCTTCTCAACGACCTTTGGGAGTTCAATCCTTCCGCGAGGGAATGGGCGTGGATGGGTGGAAGCAGCACCGTACCCGTGAACGGCAACTACGACGGCGGGCAACCGGGAGTTTACGGCACGTTGGATGCTCCCGCTGCCGGAAACGCCCCCGGTGGCCGCTATGGCGCTAGCAGTTGGATCGACAGCGGCGGCAATTTCTGGCTCTTAGGGGGCTACGGATACGACGGCAAAGGCAATTTGGGCCTGCTCGACGACTTTTGGGAATTTCAGCCTGTTTCGGCTATCTTTCCTGCGGCGACCCCAACTTTCGGCGTGCCCGCGGGGACATATACCAAGGCGCAGTCGGTGACGATCCGCGACGCGACAGAGGACGCGATCATCTACTACACCACCGACGGTAAAACGCCGACAACTAGTTCGAAAAGATACACTGGCCCGATTGCAATCTCTGAAAACGAGACGATCAAAGCCATCGCTGTGGCGAAGAACCTTGCCGACAGCGCGTTGGCCGAAGCGGTTTACATCATCGAGACCGCGCCGCCCACCATCTCGCCCCGTGGCGGGACCTTCGGCAAGTCGCAAACTGTGACGCTCAAAAACACAATGGCGGGCGCAACGATCTACTACACCACCAACGGTAAAACGCCGACAACTAGTTCGAAAAGATACACTGGCCCGATTACAGTCTCTGAAAACGAGACGGTCAAAGCCATCGCTGTGGCGAAGAACTTTGCCAGCAGCGCCGTCGCCGAAGCAGCCTACGCAATCCAGACCGCCGCGCCGACGATCACACCCGATGGCGGCGCATTGACGAAATCCCAGACGGTCACTCTCAAGGACGCAACCGCTGACGCAACGATTTACTACACAACCAACGACAAGACGCCGACGAAGAACTCCACGAAATACACGAAGGCGTTTACGTTGAGCGCGAAGGCGACCGTCAAAGCAATTGCAATAGCACCGTACTACGCGCCGAGCGTAGTCGTGAGCGCCCCGTTCACAATTGAATAAGTGAGCTTTTGGTTCTCAATTCACAGTTCGTAGTCCGCAGTTCTTCGCGCAGGAAAATACACTTCGTGCCTCCTGCAGTCGGGCT
The DNA here is from genome assembly GCA_049676965.1 of Occallatibacter sp. GTDB lineage: Bacteria > Acidobacteriota > Terriglobia > Terriglobales > Acidobacteriaceae > Telmatobacter. The sequence continues at coordinate 10,318 of JBAUBR010000227.1, read as the reverse complement.
CTGAACTACAAGCTACGAACTGTGAACGAGAAACGATCTCATGCGATCAGGCTCGCCGGCGCCGTCCACGGGCGGTTCTGGCTTTCGCCCACGCCGCGATGGGCGAGCGTCCCCATCCAGGTGTTCAGCCCTTCGGCCAGGCCGGGGTCGTGGCGAAGCGCTTCGCGTGCGCCCAGGTTGGCGATGCGCATCAGATAAGGGAACGTCGAGTTGGTGAGCGCCAGCGTGGAAGTATGCGGCACCGCGCCGGGCATGTTGGTGACGCAGTAATGCACCACGCCCTCGACCTTGTAACTGGGGTTGGAGTGCGAAGTTGGCCGCGCGGTTTCAACGCACCCGCCCTGGTCGATCGCCACGTCGACGATGACTGCGCCCTTCTTCATCCGCGACACCATGGCGTGGGTCACGAGCTTGGGCGCCGTTGCGCCGGGTATGAGCACGCCGCCGATCACCAGGTCGGCCTCCTGCGTGGCGTGAGCCAGGTTGTAGCTGTTTGAGGCCAGTGTGTAGAGCCGGCCGCTGAAGATATCGTCGAGCTCGCGCAGCCGGTTCAGGTTGACATCGACAAGCGTGACCTTGGCGCCGAAGCCCAGCGCGACCTTGGCCGCATTGGTGCCGACAATTCCGCCGCCGATGATGGTGACGTTGGCCGGCGCCACGCCCGGTACGCCGCCCAGCAGAATTCCGCGGCCGCCGCGCTCCTTTTCGAGATAAGTCGCACCCACCTGCACGCTCATGCGGCCGGCGACTTCGCTCATGGGAGTGAGCAGCGGCAGCGTCCCCTGGCGGTCGCGGACGGTTTCATAAGCAATGCCGATGACCTTGGATTCAAGCAGGCGGTCGGTGAGCTCGGGCAGCGGGGCGAGATGAAGATAGGTAAACAGAACCAGGCCTTCGCGAAAGAAACTGTACTCCTTTTCGACCGGCTCCTTGACCTTGACCACGATTTCGGAGTTGGCCCAGACCGTTCCCGCTTCGTTCACGATCTCGGCGCCGGCGTGCCTGTACTCCTCGTCGGTAAAGCTGGACTGGGCGCCCGCCTGCGTCTCCAAGCGGACGGTGTGGCCCGCCTCGGTGAGCGCTTTCACCCCGGCCGGAGTTACGCCCACGCGGGCTTCGTGATCCTTGATCTCTTTGGGAACACCGATGTTCATGGTCCGCTCCTGTTCACTTTTAGATGCCGAATGAGTCGCCCTCAGGCTCGGAAAACCGCGAAGCAGGCTCCGGCGGCGACTTTGGCTGCAAAGAATGGTACGGCGCAAAGCCCTTCCAATGTGTGCAAAGTTCGTGATAGAAGGGTCAAATGGGAACGATACGTGAGCGCAAGGCCAGCTTTGCGCAAGAAACAAGCGTGATGCCCCGCGGCAGCGCGGAGCTGGACGAGCTGGACGCGGCCATTCTCGGCTTTCTCGAGCGCCGCGGACGCGCGACCAACTACGAGGTGGGCGAAGCGGTGGGATTGTCGGCGTCGGCAGCTTCGCGGCGCATCCAGGCCCTCGAATCGGCCGGCGCGATCCGCGGTTATCGGGCGCTGGTGGACGATCGCCTGCTGGGTAAGCGAATGACGGTGTTCATTCGCGTCACGCTGGAGCGCCAGTCGGCAGCCGTGCTGGGCGCCTTCGAGGCCGCGGTCCGGCGCTGCAAGGGCATTGTGAGCTGTCACCTGATGGCCGGCCAGTACGATTACCTGGTCACGGTGCGCGTCGCCGGTATCGACGACTACGGCCGGCTGCACCAGAATGAGTTGTCGCGCCTGCCTGGAGTTACGCGGATCGAGACCAGCTTTGCGCTTCGCGACGTAATGGAGGGGAAGAACTAAGAGCGCGCGGGGCGCGGGATTAGTTGTTACCGGTTCCCCGGGGCTGACCGTTACCCCGGATAGTCCCTTGTAAGGATTGCGGTTGTCATCGAGGCGGAAGGAATGGTCCAATATTTACCAACACGGAACCCGGTATTGGAGCTTTTTTCGCAGAAGCGCGACCAGGTCAACCATCGGGAGACGGCGCAATCGCGGACCCCGTTGGAAGAGCCGACGTTATGGGGTGAAGTTTGCGGCGACGTTGCGCAAAGAAGGGACGGATACAGGTTTTCGAGAATTGCCATAGACGAATGGGAAGGGGCGCGGCCTGATGGCGGATGCGGACCAGCAAGATCCCACTGGCACGAACGAAGAGTTGGATCTGAAGAACTTTATCCGCCCGTCGACGGACGCGGAGTGGCTGGATCTTGCCCGCCGGACAGCCGACCTTGATTTGAAGAGCTTTTACCGTACGCCGGAAGAGGCGGCAAAACTGCTAGCGGCCCGCGCTACCGCGAAGATCGACATCCAGGACTACTATCGGCCGCCCGGCGCCGAACCTCAGGATTTGGCCGGCGTAACTTCGGAGGCGGAGCCGCAACCCGGGATTTCTCCTTACGCCCTGCCGGAACACCGTGACGCGGGTTCCGTCGCGCAGGAGACCAAGCCTCAGCAATTGGACAGCGAGGTTTCACCGGCGGCGGGCTCGCCGCGGGTCGTGTTGCCGGGAGGGCAAGTCCAGCAGCTTCCGGCCGAAGCGGCAAAGCTCCCCGAAAACCCCTTTTACCGGATTGTTTCGATCGGCGCGATGGGCGGGGTCATGTTCGGCGTGGTTCTCATCTTCGTGTCGTGGATCATCGGCAACCCGTCCGGGCCGTACGATCTTGGAGCCGTGACCTCGAACGCTACAGGATTGAAGGGCCACCTGTTTACCAAATGGGGCGATAAGGGACTCGAATATCGCCTCGCCTTCGAACCGAGCGGGCCGGAACAGCATGCGGGCTTTGCGCTTGCCGTTGCCAATCCCCCGCGACCTCTTTCCATCGACTTTCAATTGAAGGATGCGATGGGCTTCGTGATGTGTTCCAGAGACATCCTGCTCAAATACGATCCGGCGATGGCGCTGGCTCCCGTGCCTCTGGCTGCGGACAGCGGGAAGAAGGGCGCGGCCGATCAAGCCGATATGGAAGCGGCGCGGCAGGCCGATCTGATGCGTTTGCAGACCGAAGAGGCACAGCGAGAGCAGGGAAAGGATATCTTTCAAGAGCAAAAAGGACCCGACGGGCAAATTGCCGCATTTAGCGCGCAAGGACAGATTCCGTGTTCAAAGAATTCTTATGAAAAAATATCAATGTGGAGCTTTTCACCGAATTTTCCATCAATCGACGAACAAAACGCGATGGTAAAGCAACAGGCAGAGGGGCAGGCCGTCGCCGAGCATGTAAGCGCGTCGCATGGAAAGGCAGTTAAAAAGCCCGCGGAGAAGGGACTGGAATTCGCTATTGAAGGTGACGATGTGCTGGTCGGGTACGATGCCGCCGCGGGGGTTTTGGAGACCGGCACGGGACAAACCTTCTATGTCGATAAACAGGCCAACCTCGCGGGCTGGCAGGTGTTTCCCCTGCGCATCCATTACCGGTGCGACCAGGCGGCGGGATGCACGGTGGTGCGCGCCGGTTCGGCAGCCGAGCTTCATGCGCGGCTGAGGAGATAGTGCTGGGCGCGAAGCTTCATTGACACTAAAGTTTACCTTTCGCACCAAAGTCCAGTTGTTTAAGATTATTCCAAATGATTAACTGGTTTTGAGTCACGATACCGGATCTTTCCCCAAAGAGGCCGTGGTTACTTATGACTTCAACCGGTTCCCGAGCTTCAGTGCGACCAGCCCGTTTGACGATCACCGAGGTGAAAGTCAAGCAGGCGCGGATACTTGACGGGAATAAAATCTATCTCTATGCGGCTTTGGGGATGGTCTTTGGAATTCTCTTCGCAGTGGGCGTCGCGATGGTTCCGCGGATCCATGGCTGGCCCGGCTTGAAGATTGATACCGTGCATGCGAAGACGATTGCGGAAGGCAATTTGACGCGCGAGACGAAGAACTTGAGCGCTTCGACCGGGCAATCTCAACACGTAGCTTCTCCGCAAAATTGAAATAGTAAGCCGATCTGCGTGCCAAGGCTACCGCTTTAGCCGCTTTGCCCAGTACCCCGGGCGGCGCTTTGCGTGGGCGATAGCGATGATTTGAATGTCGCGCAACCGTTCACGAAAAACGACAAAGAACGGGAATCGGTCTAGAAGAATGCGGCGCGTGCCATATAAATAGGGCGAACAAGCATTCGGAGCTTTACGCAAGCGCGAAAGAGCTGATTTGAGTTCGTCGGCGAAATCCAATGCCGCGAGGCGGCTTCGACTCCAATACCAATCGACTGCATCCTTGGAATCGCCCTTGGATTCAGGATGGTATTTGAGCGGCTTCATCCTTGACGCTTGCTTGCAATATGAGCATCCAGATCGGTCACAAATTCTTCGTGCGAAATCATTTCCACTTTGCCGGAGTCGATCTCGTCAAGGCGGCGTTTTATCTCCGCATCCCATGCAGAGGCCACCGCCGCTTCCGGCTCTTCTTCGATAAGCAGGCTCTCGACCAACCAGTCCCGCTCGTCAGGCGAGAGCTGACGGGCTTGTTCAAGAAGGCGCTGGGCGTTTGGACTCATGAGAGAATTGTAGCGCGACGTCAAAGGGAGAGACAGCGCATGGCCAAGAGAGACACTCTTTCATTGCTGGATGAGTTCGATCGCCTTGAGCTGGACAAGGGACTCTTCCAGCACAAGTTGCATCATCTTGGCTGTAGCTTCGAAAGCTTCCACAAGTGGGCATCGCATGTCAGTTCATTTAAACCAATGGGGGGTAACCAACTCCTGCACGATCGCCTCGTTTTCGTCCTCTCTCAGGTTAGAAACGGAGCGTCAGCAAACCCTTCAAGCCTCGAAAAGCTGATCGAGCAGTCTTGGATCGATGTCCCCTGCAGCGGTTATCCGAACTGCAGGGGACATAGGTTCGATCCGAACTGCAAGCACCGCCATTAACTTGCCGCGTTATCGATCTGCGCCCTCTGCAGCTTATCCGAGTAATCGACGTACACCGCTTTCCAAGTGGTAAAGAAATCGATTGCGCCTAACCCTTCGCGATGGCCGTTGCCGGTGTGTTTTACGCCGCCGAAGGGCAGGTGGACTTCGGCGCCGATGGTCGGCGCGTTGATGTAAGTAATTCCGGCTTCGAGGTCGCGCATGGCGGCGAAGGCGCGATTGACGTTTCTGGTGTAAATGGCCGTGGAAAGTCCGTAGTCGATGGAGTTAGCGATTTCGATAGCCTGCTCGAAGGTATCGAACTCGATGAGGCTGACTACCGGGCCGAAGACTTCTTCGCAGGCAATGCGCATGAACGGATTGACGCCGGCAAGAACCGTTGGCTCAAAGAAGGTGCCCTCGGCGTATTGACCTTCAGTTAGAGCGTGGCCGCCGGCGAGTAACCTGGCGCCTTCTTTCAAAGCTATCTCGACATACTTCTTTGAAGTTTCAATCTGGCTGGCATTTACCTGCGGACCTACCTCGACCGATTCATCCAATCCATTACCAACCTTTAAAGCCTTGGCCCGGGTTACAAACTTCTCGGTAAACTCTGTTGCGATTCCTTTCTGCAACAGGATGCGGCTGGTGGCGGTGCAGCGCTGGCCGGTGGTGCCGAACGAGCCCCACAGCGCGCCGTCGAGGGCCAGGTCGAGGTTGGCGTCGTCGAGAACGATCTGGGCGTTTTTTCCGCCCATTTCGAGCGAGACGGGCTTGAAGGTGGCCGCGGCGCGCTGGCCCACCAGCGAGCCCACTTCGCTGGAGCCGGTAAAGCTGATGGCGCGGACATCGGGGTGCTCCACCAGCGGATTGCCGACGCTGGAGCCGCCGCCGCTGACGATATTGACCACGCCGGGCGGCACGCCGGCATCGACCAGCGTCTGCACCAGGTTGTAGACCGAGAGCGGCGTGTCGGTGGCGGGCTTGATGACGCAGGTGTTGCCGGAGACCAGCGCCGGGAACAGCTTCCAGCTCGGAATGGCCATGGGGAAGTTCCACGGCGTGATCAGGCCCACAACGCCGACGGGCATGCGCACGCTCATGGCGAACTTGTTCTGCAATTCGCTCGGGGTGGTCACGCCAAACAGCCGCCGTCCTTCGCCGGCTACGTAAAACGCCTCGTCGATGGCCTCCTGCACGTCGCCGCGGGTTTCGGCGAGCACTTTGCCCATTTCGCGGGTCATGTCGCGTGCGAACTGCTCCTTGCGTTCGATGAGCAGCGAACCGGCGCGGACGAGGAATTCAGCCCGTTTGGGCGCGGGAACCAGGCGCCAGGTGGCGAAGGCCTTTTTCGCCGCCGCCACGGCTGCGTTAACGTCTTCCGGGCCGGAGGCAGGGAACTCGCCGACGACGTCGGAGTGGTCGGCGGGGTTGATGTTCTGGATGGTTTTGCCGCCCTTGGCCGGCAGCCATTCGCCGCCGATGAGGTTTTTATAGGTCGGATAAGTCATGATTTCCTCGGTCTTGAGGTGGAAACGGTCTTCCAGCCGCATACGTTGCGGTTCCCACCTTTGCGGTTTCCCACCCTTGCGCAAAAGGCGCGCAAGGATGGGGTACGGGGATGTATCGCTCCCTTACACTTGCAGAAAGTCTCCGCGCAAACACCTAAGTTTACCGCATTGAGTCATGCACTTGCGACTTGGGGGTAATGTCAGGGCGCGCGGCGAGCCGCTTTGGCCGTACAATATGCTAGAGGTACGATCAGCTCTCCGATGTCAGTGAACGGTTACCCCTCACGCCCCTCGCGGTCGCATGGTTGGCGCTCACTCTTCAGCATGTTTTCGAGCGACCTGGCCATCGATCTCGGCACCGCCAACACGCTGGTCTACGCGGCCGGCAAGGGTATTGTTGTCAACGAGCCCTCTATTGTCGCCATCAACAAGAATACCGGCGAGGTGGAAGCCGTCGGCAAGGACGCGAAAGAGATGCTGGGCCGAACGCCCGGCAACATCGTGGCCATCAAGCCGATGAAGGACGGGGTGATCGCCGACTTCAAAGTCACCGAGAAGATGCTCAACTACTTCATCCAGAAGGCGCACAACCGCAAGATGCTGGTCCATCCACGGATCGTGATCGGCGTGCCTTCGGAGATTACGCAGGTTGAGAAGCGGGCGGTCGAGGATTCGGCATATCGGGCAAAGGCGAGCGAAGTCTATCTCGTCGAGCAGGCCATGGTGGCGGCCATCGGCGCGGGGCTGCCGATCACGGAACCCTCCGGAAACATGGTGGTCGATATCGGCGGCGGCACTACGGATATTGCGGTGATTTCGCTCTCCGGCATCGTTTATTCGCGCTCGGTGCGCATGGCCGGCAACCAGATGGACGAGGCCATTACCAACTATCTGAAGCGCAAGTACAACCTGCTGATCGGCGAGCGCACGGCGGAGCACATCAAGATCGAGATCGGGTCGGCCTTCCCGCTGGACAAGCCGCTGGAGATGGAGATCAAGGGGCGCAACCTGATCGAGGGCGTGCCCAAGACCATCACCATCGACGACAGCGAGATTCGCGAGGCGCTGGGCGAGTGCATTGCGGTGATCATGAATGCGATTCGCGTGGCCCTGGAACGGACGCCGCCGGAGCTGTCGGCCGACATCAGCGACCGCGGCATCGTGCTCACCGGCGGGGGTGCTCTGATCAAGAACCTCGACAAGCGCATCCGCGAAGAGACCGGATTGCCGGTGTCGGTGGCGGACGATCCGCTGGCCTCGGTGGTGTTGGGCACCGGAAAGATGCTCTCCGACTTCCGGCTGCTGCGCAAGATCAAAATCGACTAAAACAGGGATCAGGGATCAGGGATCAGCATGCGAGGCCGGCCATCTCTGACCCCTGACCCCTGACCCCTGATCCCTGATTTTCATGGAATCATTTTTCTCCCGCTATCGAAACTACCTGGTGCTGCTCGCCATGCTGGTGGCGCAGGTGGTGGGGTTGGCTATGCAGGTGCGGCGCACCGGCACCGGCCGCAACGCCCTGACCGGCGCGCCGGATGGGGAGGGCGTGCGGCTGATTCGGCTGTGGGCCAACGCCCTGGTTTCGCCGCCGGAGCGGCTGTTTCATTCATCTCGGCTGGCGGTGGTGGGCGTGTGGCAAAACTACTTCGATCTGCGCCACACGCGCGCGGAAAACCAGGATCTCGAGAAAACCATCGACCGGCTGCGGCTGGAGCAGGCGGCGCTGCTCGAAGACGCCAAGGAGGGCCAGCGGCTGGAAGCGATGCTGGGCTTCCAGCAGAAGTATCTTTACGCCACGCAGGCCGCGCAGGTGTTCGGCACCAGCGGCACGGATCTGTCGCGGGTCTTCTATATCGATAAGGGGTCGGCGGACAAGCTGGAGCGCGACATGGCGGTGATCACGCCGGACGGCATTGTGGGCAAGGTGCGCGAGGTCTTCCGGCATTCGGCGCAGGTGCTGGCCGTCAACGACCAGAGCAGCGGCGCCGGGGTGATCCTGGAGACGACGCGCATTCGCGGCATCCTGCGCGGCAATGCCGACGGCGAGCTGCAGATCGTCGATCTGCTCGCCGACAAGCGCATTCAGCCGGGGGAAAAGGTGCTGACCGCCGGGGGCGACCAGATATTTCCGCGCGGGCTGCCGGTGGGCGAGGTGCAGAAGGTCGTTCCCGATCCCGATCGCGACGGATTCATCAAGGTGGTGATCAAGCCGGCGGCGCGTCTCGACCGGCTGGATGAAGTGCTGGTCATTACCTCCACTGAGCCGCGCTTCTCGCCGCAACAGCAGAATGATCTGGCCACGAGCGAGGCGCTCAAGGGCGCGGAGGCGGCTTCCCTCGACGAGCAGCGGAAGGCTTCGACGATCATGGCCGAGCGGCTGCCGGGGCTTACCGACCCCAACGCTCCGCCCAAGCCCGTCGACCCGAAGGCGCCCCAGCCGTCGCTGCTGATTGTGCCTCCGGCAAAGCCGTTGAAGGCGCTGCATCCCGATCGCTTCTCGCCCGGTGCGGCGCCGGACGCCACGCCGGCAACCGCGGCGGAGGACAAGCCCCCTTCACCGGCCGCTGAAGTCAAGCCAAAGACACAGCCCAAAAAGAGCACTGCGAGCACCAGCGGCGCGGCGAGCCAGACCGCTCCGAGCACTGATACTCAGACTCCACCGAAGCCCGCCCCACAAGCCGATTCCGAGCCCAAGCCGCAGAGGAACCCGCAACTATGGTAAGAGCGCGCGCGATCTCCCGTCTCGACATGGAGGTTCGCCGTTATCCATTTCTGATTTACGGGCTCATTCCTTTAGTGGCGCTGGTGCTGCAGGCGTGGCTGCCGCGGGTGGTGGGCCGCTACGCGTGGTTCGATCTGCCCCTGGTGGTTACCGTTTACTTCGCGCTGGGACGACGCAGCCCCATCCAGGGAACAATGATGGGCGCAGTTTTGGGGCTTTTTGAGGATGCGCTGACCGGGCACGCCATCGGCGTCAACGGCATTGCCAAAACGGTCTGCGGGTTTCTGGCGGCGTCGGTGGGCATTCGCGTCGATGTCGAGAACAACGCCATCCGGCTGATCCTGAACTTTGCTCTCTCGCTGCTGTCGAGCGCGATTTATCTGTTCATCTATAAATTCCTGCTGGGGTTGAGCCTGGAGTGGAGCTGGATGACACAGCTTTATATCGCGATCGGCAATTCGGTGATCGCCATCGTGGTGTTTCCGCTCCTCGACCGGCTGCAGTTGCACGATTGATGCACGTGCAGCCTTCAGTTCGATCCGCAATGGATTACTTTCTGACCACTCACCGGCTCGGGTTTCGCTGCTGGCGCGAAGAGGACCTTCCCCTGGCGGCCGAATTATGGGGCGGTCCTGAGGTGATGGCGTTGATGGGTGGGCCGATGACGCCGGATGCGGCGAGAGCGCGCCTCGCGCAGGAGATCGCCCACATGCGCGATCTCCGCATTCAGTACTGGCCATTCTTTCTACTTGAAGGCGACCAGTTCGCCGGCTGCGCCGGCCTGCGGCCGAGAGAGCGTCAGGCGTTGGTTGACGGGCCGACGGCGCGGGCCTTTCAAATGGGCTATCATCTGCTTCCCCGGTTCTGGGGGCGGGGGATGGCCACTGAAGCAGCTCGCGCTGTGGTCGATTACTCCTTTGATGCGCTCGGCATCGAGGCCCTCTTTGCTGCGCACCATCCGTTGAACCGCCGCTCGGGAAATGTTCTGCTCAAGCTGGGATTCGTCGCCGTGGGTGAGGAGCTCTATCCGCCAACTGGATTGATGCACCCGACGTACCGGCTGCTGCGAGAACTGGTTGCATAAATATCGCCGGGCCGAGGGAGCCAATCCCCCAGGGGCTAAAGCCCTTTGTTTTGCGTCCCTTTCCGGCACGGCTGAAGCCGTGCCCATTCAAAACCCTGTTTATGCACCCACATCGAGGGTGATTCCGGCTTGGAG
>JBAUBR010000226.1:0-5977 GCA_049676965.1 Occallatibacter sp. | reverse complement strand
GCGCCGCGCAGCTCAACTCGCGCTACACGTTCGACAACTTCGTCATCGGCAACGGCAACCAGTTCGCGCGCGCCGCGTCGCTGGCCGTCGCCGAGCGGCCGTCGCGCGCCTACAATCCGCTCTTCCTGTATGGTGGCGTGGGCATGGGCAAAACGCACCTGATGCACGCCATCGGCCACGAAGTAAAGCGCCGCCAGCCCACGTCCAGCATCTGCTACGTGTCGGCGGAGAAGTTCACCAACGAGATGATCACTTCGCTGCGCAACGATCGCATGACCAGCTTCCGCGATCGCTTCCGCTCGGTGGACGTGTTGCTGATCGACGACATCCAGTTCATCGCGCAGAAGGAGCGCACCCAGGAGGAGTTCTTCCACACCTTCAATGCGCTGCACGAAAGCATGAAGCAGATTGTCATCGCTTCCGACCGTCCGCCCAAGGAACTGGCGGAGATCGAGGACCGTTTGCGCTCGCGCTTCGAATGGGGCCTGATCGCCGACATTCAACCGCCCGACCTCGAAACGAAGGTCGCCATCCTGCAGAAGAAGGCGGAGAGCGAGCTGGTGACGCTGCCCACCGACGTGGCGCTGTTCATCGCTTCCAACGTGCGCACCAACGTGCGCGAGCTCGAAGGCGCGCTGGTGCGGCTGATCGCCTGGTGCCAGCTCAATCGCATGGAGATCACGCTGGCGGCAACGCAGCAGTGCCTCAAGCAGTTCATCGACATGCAGGTGCGCAAGGTCACGATCGAGGCCATTCAGCGCGCGGTCGCCGAGCAGTTCGGCATGAGGGTCACGGACCTGAAGCAGAAGAACAACTCGCGCAACGTGGTGGTGCCGCGGCAGATCGCCATGTACCTGGCCAAGCAGATGACCGAGGCCAGCTTGCCGGAGATCGGGCGCCAGTTCGGCAACAAGCACCACACCACGGTGATGCATTCGATCGCCAAGATCGACGAGCAGCGCCGCGAAGATAAAGACTTGCAGCGCATGCTCAACAAGCTGCAGGAGCTGCTGAACGGCTGATGACTGCATCGAAGAATGAAAAAGGCCGCGCGCTGCGCGGCCTTTTTGCTGAGCGGAGAATTGAAGGCTGCCTACCGGTAGCCCTTCGTTCTGTATCGCGAAACCTGGACGTAGAACGTGTTGGCGTCAGTGCCCGGGTTGTGCTCGCTGATGTCGGCATTCGACAGGTGCTGGTAGCGGTAACCGATGGTGAACGATTGCCGCTGCTTGCGAAAGAACATCAATCCGGCGCCGTAGTCCACCGTGTACATGTACTGCGAACCCTCTGGCGATAGAACGCGCCCGTTGAAATAGATGAAGCCTCCATCGCCGGAGACGAACGGCTGCACGCGGCTCTCAGGAAGGAACGAGGCGCGGAAGCCCACCGGACTTATTCCGCTGCCGTAGAAACGCTCGCGCAGATCCTGAGCGAGCGGCACGGTGGGCGTGGCCTTGGGTGTTGGATTGGGTTGATCCATCAAGGCCAGTGCGGTCATCTCCGGTGCGTAACGGAAGTTCCACCGCTTGCTGTTGGGATTGACGAGATAGGAGTAGTTCACATCAATGGGCATGTACTTGATGTCTTTCGCATAGCCCCAGATGTGGCCGCTGATCAATGACAGCCCCCACCATGCGCCGAACTCGTGCACGCCGCCGTAGTGCGGCCACTCAGGCAGGTAGTTGCCGTTGCGGACAGGCGACACCGCGGCCGCCGGAGCAGCGTTCGACGATGCGGGCACTTCGGATGATTCAGCTTCAGAGACCGCAGGCCCAATCGTCGGCGATTTTGCGCGACCCGACGCCGGCTGGTCGCCGGCGGGAACATCCTCGGGCGACGGAGGATCGCTGAAGAACGACTTCGCCTTCACGTCGCGTCCGTCGCGGTACCACGGCGGACGGAAACGCAGGATGTTGGCCGTGCCCCTGGCCGGAGTGAGAAAGCTGACGAGCAGCAGCGAGATCGGACCGCGCGGCTTGGCTTCGAAGCGTTGCGTTACGTAGCGATCCAGAATGTCCTCGGCGATAGTCCATCCGAATCCGCCGACCGGAGTGGTCACCAGCTCCACGTCGCCGGTGTCGTTCTCCGTGTGCCCCTTCACAAAGTTGGTGAGGTGGTCGCCGTTATGGCCCACGCCGGCTTCGCCGAACGGGCCGAACTTCCACTCGAAGCTGTAGGCGGCGGCATAGACCATCGCCACCAGCCGGCTATGCCAGTATTCGTGGTTATTGGCGAAGTCCACGGTCATGGCTCGCGGGGCGTTCTGGATCCACAAATAGCTGGAGATCGATCCCATCATGGGATGGCCTACATAGGCGTCCAAGAAGGGATTGCCGTCTTCCCACTGGCCCCATCGCCAGCCAAGGTCGCTGTTGAACCAGCGCTGAAACCATGCTCCCGTGGTCGTCTCGTAGCGGTACCAATAGCCGGTGTAGAGATTGCCGGCATTTTGAAAGGCGTTGTAGACAGACGACGAGATGATGAGCTGCCGCCAGTGCGGGCGGCATTCGCGGGCGTGCGTTTTGTCATCGACACACTCCCGGATGGTAAGCTCCTCTCGCGACCCGGGAGCTACGGAAAGGCCGGACGATTCGCCCGGCGGCTCCAGGAAGTCATACTCCCGTGGCCACGATGTGGACTCTCCCGCTACGGCAGACATCTGCCCCGTTGCCGATGAGGGTGAGGGCGCGTCGGGAAGCTCAAGCGGAGTTTCATTGCCGGATTCCGGTTTCAACGAATCGGGCGCGCTTGCGGATAGCGGCGAGGTTCGCGCAGGCGAAGAAGAATCCGCCGCAGCTGCCGGCGAAGTTGGAATTACGCCTTGCGTAAATGCGCTGCGGCCCGCACAACCTGCGCCGGCAAGAAGGATCAGAATAGCCTTTGCAATCGTTCTTTGACGCGTCGAGGGAGCAGGGGATTGGCTCATGGTCAAGCTTCTACTCCAAGCTGGAGAATCTTTGCTGTTCCATTCTCAGATTACTGGCAGGCCAATTGCGTCAACTCTGAGGCCGCAATCCAAATGTTTGACCCAGAATATTTGACTTGGCAAGATGCCGTTTGGGCATGCTGCCGCGCGCTCGCATTTGAATGCAACGTTACGCCTATTTTAATGGACAGGGGCAAGCCGCCCGATGGATGGGACACCCGGCTCTCGCACGCGAACAAAGAGGCCAATACCGGCCGCAAGTCTCCGCAGCAAATCTTGCCTACTGCTGTGGAGCCTGCACCACCAGATCGTCGGCGAGCGTGAAGTGAACCACGGTCTCGGCGGGAATATCGAGGTCGCGATTGCCCGTGGCGCCCGCGGCGGCTGCTCCCGCGCCGCCGCCCACCAGCCCGCCGACAAGCAGGCCCACGCCGCCCGTGGCCACGCCACCCACCAGCATACCCAGCCCCGCGCCGCCGCCAATCAAGGCCGTGCTACGCTTGCCTTTGCCCTTCTTGCGTTCGGCAAGATCACGCGTGGTGAGCGGATACTCGGTGCCGTTCGACGTCAGCGAGGTCAGGCGCAGCTCCAGCATCGACCGGCCTTTGAAGTGCCCGCGCTTGTGCGCGACATCGACCACGCCGCCCACCGGAGCGCCCTTGGGCACAATCGCACTGCCATCGCTGCCCATCACCGGTTCCACTACTTCGCCGGTAAACCTGTCGCCCTTGTGGCTGCTCTTAACGCTGATGCGCTGATCGATGCGGATCGCCAGCGTAGTGCCCGCGGGAATACTGATGCTGGCCGGTTGCGGCGGAGGAGGCGGCTGAGGCACGGCGGAGACTGTCGGCCCGGAAGCCGGTGGAGTCGGCGCTCCAGCCGCTGGCGGAGTGGTTGTCGTCGTGATCGCTTCGGAGGTTTGTCCCTGGGCCGGCGGCTGCACCACTGTGGTGGTCGTGGTGCCGTTCTTGTCGACGGTGACCACCTGCTGCGCCTGCCCGGTCTTTGCCGCCTGCGCCTTGGCCTGGTCGATCGCCTTTTGCTCCTTGGATGCGCATCCCGAGAGCGCGACCAACAGGACCACAGCCGGCAAAGTTCGTGCACGAGAAAACATACGCGGATTCGACATGGGGGAAGTCCTCCTTGGCCAAACCAAAAACCGGATCCAGAGACAGGATATTGAATCGGCATCGAGTTCCGCCACCGCGTTCTCCCCGGAACCGGCGCCCGCACGCTGATGTAGAATGATTGAGACCCCACAGCCGGCTCCGCACAGAGCCGGCTCCATTGTGTCGGGACGTGGCTCAGCCTGGTAGAGCACTCGCTTGGGGTGCGAGGGGTCGGCAGTTCAAATCTGCCCGTCCCGACCATCGAAATCGAATCACTTACAAAATCGGTTTTGAGATTCTGCCTGGGATTGCGGGGGAAAGCCACACTTGTGCAAAGTAATACAGGGACGACGGGGATGTGCATTCGCGCTTACATAGACGCAATTTCATCTAGGCGCTTGGTCGCATGTTGTGTTTATCTAATCTACCGATCAGCAATTACCGTCTCTTGGGTCACAGCCACATCCACTTTTTTCGCCGACTGCTGAACGCAAATTTCCACTGTTACGTCAGCGATGTTACGTACATGAAACTCAACTTACCTCGTGCGGATCTCCCTTAGACAACCAAAGCAGCTCAACTTTCATCTCAAGTTAGATGGTTCCCGATGATCTATTGCGGGTAGAAACTATTCAGCAGCAAAGGCGGATGGCGGCGGAGCTTTCGATACTGTCGAAGGCTCAAAGTGAAGCCTTGCAGAAGGCGCCCTACATCCGTATGTCGAAGGCGGAACGAGGGGCTTATGACAGACGGCGCGAACGCATCGATGAGCTTTGTGAGTCGCTGACAAAGTTCAGACCCAAAGAACGAATCGTTGCGTAGTGGATATCCATTCGAGCATCGCTGGCCATGGGTTTTGCCGTTGCGGCGAATTACCTTCGGAGAGCGGCCTGTGCGGTCCGCCACTCCATCCCGCTCGTGACCAACAATCGCAGACATTTTGAGCGAATCACCGGCTTGAAGCTGATTAGAGATTCGCCGTCGAAGATTGCACGGGTAGGAATCAGGCAATTGTTCAAGACCGCGATAGCCGAATCGCCGAATGAATAGATGAGACCATGACAAAATCCACGCCGAGTCCGGCAATTCATATCTGTCAGTTTCAACCACTCAAGATCGATCTCGAATAGAATCCCTCGGCCTTAGGCTCAATCCGCGCTGCAAGGGTCAACAGTGCCTTTGCACGGCCATCACGGTCGACAGTCTCACACGGCGATTCAAGACTACTCTGGACGCAAAGGGGGAACGAGATGCCCAAGCTGAGTTCAGGAATCGTCCTTTACCGCCGCAAGAAGCAAACGATAGAGGTCTTTCTCGTTCATCCCGGCGGACCCTTCTGGAAAAACAAGGATCGCGGCGCGTGGTCGATTCCCAAAGGGGAGTATGAAGCGGGCGAAGATCCGCTGGCCGCCGCGCAACGCGAGTTCGAGGAAGAAACTGGAACGCGGGTGCCCGAGGGCCAGTTACTGCCCCTCGGCGAAGTCAGGCAGCCGGGAGGAAAGATAGTCACAGCCTGGGCGATTGAAGGCGATTGTGCCGCCGAAGATATTCGCAGTAACTTATTCGAGTTAGAATGGCCGCCTAAGTCGGGAAAGCCTCAGCAGTTTCCTGAGGTAGATCGTGCGGGCTGGTTTGGGCTGGCAGACGCGCGCGACAAACTCCTGCCCGGCCAGCACGTGTTTCTAGATAGATTGGCGCAAGCGGTCGAGGCCCACTGAATTCGCAGTCGCATCCGCGCTGAAGCGGGCGATCTACGAAGGAAACAGGGATTCCGTATTGGTTTGCACCGGCGCCATCCGCGCCCGGCGCCGCGAAGGTGCGGGTTCCGGCGATGCCAGCAGGCCCGCAATCTCGCGCAGCTCGGCGCGAGCGCTCTTGATCACCGAGGCGGCGTCCTGCAGCCGCTGGCCCTCGTCGCCCTCCGCTATCGGCAGGCGCGACT
>JBAUBR010000225.1:0-5590 GCA_049676965.1 Occallatibacter sp. | reverse complement strand
TGATAACCGTATCCTGCGGCCGACGGCCGCGAATGGAAATACGTGGGACCGGTAAAGGACTGGCCGATAATTTTAGATCCTACGATCTTGCCGTTGACCGTAAGCAGTTGCCCGTCGGCCTTGTCGTGAAACAGCACCTGCGCCAGCCCGGTTACCACCAATGGATAAACGATTCCGAGAAGGATTGTGGTAGCCAGCGTCATCAAAATTGCGGTGATGAGATTTTTCTTCATGACGAATTATCCTTCCTATGCCAGTC
This sequence comes from Occallatibacter sp., assembly GCA_049676965.1. GTDB lineage: Bacteria > Acidobacteriota > Terriglobia > Terriglobales > Acidobacteriaceae > Telmatobacter. The sequence goes on along the minus strand of JBAUBR010000225.1, from coordinate 5,331 downwards.
CCACGCGCGTGATCACCATGTCAATTAGCTTGATGCCGATAAAAGGGATGATCACTCCGCCTACGCCGTAGATCCATAGATTGCGCCGCAGGAGCGCAGCAGCGCCCATGGCGCGGTATTTCACGCCGCGCAAGGCCAGCGGAATCAGGGCGACGATAATCACGGCATTAAAGATCACCGCGGAAAGAACCGCAGAACCGGGCGTGCGCAGGTGCATGATATTGAGCGCATTGAGCACGGGAAAGGTTCCGGCAAACATTGCAGGAATGATGGCAAAATATTTGGCCACGTCGTTGGCAATGGAGAATGTAGTCAGCGAGCCGCGCGTCATGAGCAACTGCTTTCCGATTTCCACGATCTCAATCAGCTTGGTGGGATTGGAATCGAGATCGACCATGTTGCCGGCTTCTTTCGCGGCCTGCGTGCCGGAGTTCATGGCCACGCCCACGTCGGCCTGCGCCAGAGCCGGCGCATCGTTGGTGCCGTCGCCGGTCATGGCCACCAGCTTGCCCTTGCCCTGCTCGCGCTTGATCAGGTCCATCTTGTCTTTGGGCTTGGCCTCGGCCAGAAAGTCGTCTACGCCCGCTTCGCGCGCAATCACCGCCGCGGTAAGCGGGTTGTCGCCGGTGATCATGATGGTGCGAATGCCCATGGCGCGCAGCCGCGCCAGACGATCTTTCAAGCCGCCCTTAACGATGTCCTTGAGATAAATCACGCCCAGCGCCGCGGCATTTTCGGCCACCACCAGCGGCGTGCCGCCGGCGCGGGCAATCTCCTCCACGTTTTCGCGGACTTTTTGCGGAAGCGACGACCGCTGCTCCTCGAGGAAGCGCGCAATCGCATCGACCGAACCTTTGCGAATGCGCGTGCCGGGCAGGTTCACGCCTGACATGCGCGTCTGCGCGGTGAAGGGAACGAACTCCGCGTGAATGCCGCTCAAGTCGCGCCCGCGCAGGTTGTATTTCTCCTTGGCGAGCACCACGATCGAACGGCCTTCGGGAGTTTCGTCGGAGAGCGAAGCCAGTTGCGCGGCGTTGGCCAGCCGCTCGTGGCTCACATCCGGCGCAGGCATAAACTCGGTAGCCTGGCGATTGCCGAGCGTGATGGTTCCGGTCTTGTCCAGCAGCAGCGTATTCACGTCGCCCGCGGCTTCGACGGCTCGTCCGCTCATGGCCAGCACGTTGTATTGCACCAGCCGGTCCATGCCGGCGATTCCGATGGCCGAGAGCAGCCCGCCGATGGTTGTCGGAATGAGGCAGACCAGCAGCGAAACCAGCACAAAAACCGTTTGCGGCGCGTGCGAGTAAATTGCGAAGGGTTGCAGCGTGACCACAGCGAGCAGAAAAACAATCGTGAGGCCGGAGAGCAGAATATTCAGCGCAATCTCGTTGGGAGTCTTCTGCCGCGTAGCGCCTTCAACCAGCGCGATCATACGATCGAGAAAGGTTTCGCCGGGATTCGACGTGATGCGAACCTTGATCCAGTCGGAGAGCACTTTCGTCCCGCCGGTGACGGCCGAGCGGTCGCCGCCAGCCTCGCGGATCACGGGAGCCGATTCTCCAGTGATGGCCGACTCGTCCACCGACGCAACGCCCTCGATCACTTCTCCATCGCCGGCGATGTAGTGGCCGGCTTCGACGTAGATGACGTCGTTGAGGCGCAGCAGGCCGCTGGGAACGTCTTCCAGATCGCCCGATGCGGTGTAGCGCTTTGCTACCGTCTCGCCCTTGGCTTTGCGCAGCGTTTCGGCCTGCGCCTTGCCGCGCCCTTCCGCCATGGCCTCGGCAAAGTTGGCGAACAGCACCGTGAACCACAGCCACAGCGTGATCTGCAGATTGAAACCGAATCCGGCGCGGCGGTGCACAGAGTTGTCGATCAGCAGCAGGGTCGTGAGCACGCTGCCGACCTCCACCACGAACATCACCGGGTTCTTCACCATCCAGCGCGGGTCGAGCTTGCGCACCGAGTCGGCGATCGCCTGAACAGCGATGTCGGTATTCCAAAGACCTTTCGCTTTAGCCATGTCGTATCTCTAAAACACCTGCCTGGCCTTGAGCTGCAGGTGCTCCAATATCGGTCCCAGGCTCAGTGCCGGAAAAAACGTCAGCGCGCCGAGGATGATTACCACGCCCACAAGAAGAACGGTAAACAGCGGCGTGTTCACGGGAAATGTTCCGGGCGAAGGCGGAACGCTCTTCTTCTGCGCCAGATTGCCCGCCAGCGCCAGCACCGGGATCATCATGAGGAACCGGCCGATCAGCATGTCCCATCCCATCGCGATGTCGTACCAGTGGTTCGCGCTCAGACCGGCGAACGCCGAGCCGTTGTTGCCCGCACCCGAGGTAAATGCATAGAGAATCTCGGTGAATCCGTGCGGACCGGGGTTGGTGATCGACGACAGGCCGATCTTGGGCGAAAGAACGAAGAGGGCAGTGAGGCTAAGAATGACGAGTGGGAAGATGAGCACGTAAAGCATCGACATCTTCACATCGAAGGACTCGATCTTCTTGCCCAGATACTCGGGTGTGCGGCCCACCATCAGGCCGGCGATAAACACCGACAGCACCACGAAGATGAGAATGCCGTACATGCCCGCGCCCACGCCACCGAAGATCACTTCGCCGAGCATGATGTTGGTGAGGGGCACCAGGCCGCCCAGCGGCGTAAGCGAATCGTGCACGCTGTTCACGGCGCCGCAACTCGCGTCAGTGGTGATGGTGGCGAACAGCGCCGATTGCGAAACTCCGAAGCGGACCTCTTTGCCTTCCATGTTTCCGGCGGGCGCATTGGCGGTGCCGGTCTGCGCGGCGCCGTGAATCATTGTGTAAGGATGCGATTCGGCCCAATACAGCGTGGTGAATCCAGCGGCGAACAGCACGAACATGGCGGCGAATACCGCCCATCCATGCCCGGGCGAGCCGGTCACGCGGCCCAATGTATAAGTGAGGCCCGCGGGGATGATGAAGATGGAGAGAATCTGGAAGAAGTTCGAAAGCGGCGTTGGATTTTCAAAAGGATGAGCGCTGTTGGCATTGAAGAATCCGCCGCCGTTGGTGCCCAGCATCTTGATTGCTTCCTGCGATGCGACCGGCCCCTGCGCGATGGTTTGCGTCTGGCCTTCCAGAGTGTGGGCCTGCGTGTAGGCGTGCAGATTCTGCGGCACTCCCTGGGCGACCAGCAGGAGCGCGTAGATCAATGAAGCGGGCAGCAGAATGTACAGCATGCTCCGCGTCGTGTCGACCCAGAAGTTGCCGATGGTCCCTGTAGTTGTCCGCTTGATGCCGCGGATGAACGCGATGGCCACAACAATGCCCACCGCCGCGGAGAAAAAGTTGTGCGTAGCCAGACCGGCCATCTCCGTGAAGTAGCTCATGGTGGTCTCGGGCGTGTAGAACTGCCAGTTTGTATTCGTGGTAAAACTGGCCGCGGTGTTCCACGCGAGATCGGGCGCAACTCCGGCGAGCTGCTGCGGATTCCACGGCAGCCACTGCTGCATCCGCTCGATGACGTAAGTGAGCACCATGCTCGCCGCCGAGAAGCCCAACATCGCGAATGCATATTCGCGCCAGTTCATCTCCTGGTCGGCCTTCACCCCGGCAAGTTTGTAGATGAGCTTCTCAACGGGGCGCAACAGCGGATCGAGCCAGGTGCGTTCGCCTTCCAGCACATGGCCGAGATAAAGGCCCACCGGGCGCACGGTCGCGAGCAGAATGACGCAATAAATTGCGAATTGCAGCCAGCCATTTCCCGTCATGTCAGAATTTCTCCGGGAAAAGCAGCGAGATGATGAGATAGCCGAGGAGCAGAATCGACAATATCAGCGCAATCGCCGTAACCAGATCCATCGCCGGCTACCTCAATCTCTGGCAGGCCTTGACGTAAAGAAACGCCAGGCTGAAGAAAACCGCCGTGAACAACAACATGATCAGGTCTTGCATCGCTTTGCTCGAAGCTCCAATGTCCGCCATCTGCTCGAAATTCGCCGCAGCTTAGAACCGGCGCCGGCAATCAACTTCGCAACTCTACCGGCCCCTATTGAGTATCCGCGAGATTTTCTAAATAAGGCGTAAGGAACGAGCGGAAGCGGCCGGAGCGATCGGCTGAAGCCGTGCCCTGATACAAGGCCCGCAATGTGCCGGTCGATCGCTAGCGCTTCGAAATCGTCGGAACTTTGTACCTGGCTTGATATCACTCATTCCCCGCTCCCGCTCCACCCCTCAGGCACAAACCGATAGCCCACCCACGGCTCGGTCTGGATGTACTGTTTGCCCGTTTCGGCGTCGAGTTTCTTGCGCAACTGCCCGACAAAGACGCGCAGATACTCCGGCTGATGCGCCGACTGCGCCCCCCACACCGCCGTGAGCAGCGCGCGATGCGTAATGACCTTGCCCGCGTGGCGCGCCAGGTGCAGCAGCAGATCGAACTCTTTCGGTGTAAGGTGAATTGCCTTGCCCAGCACCGTGATGGTGTGGGCATTCTGGTCGACCACGAAATCGCCAGCCTCGATGGCAGCGGTGGTGCGCTCCGGTGCGCGGCGCAGGTGCGCCCGGACCCGCGCCAACAGTTCCTGAATGCTGAATGGCTTGGTCACGTAGTCGTCCGCGCCGGCATCCAGCGCCTCGATCTTCGATCGCTCATGATCGCGAACCGAAAGAATGAGGATCGGAGTCGCGGAGCGGGCGCGAATGGCGCGCGTGACTTCTACGCCGGTCATTCCCGGCATCATCAGGTCGGTCACCACCAGGTCCGGAGGCCACTCGGAGAAAACCTCCAGGCCTTCGCCGGGGTCGTTCGCCGTGCGCACGTCGAATCCCTGCGCGGAGAGCGCGGCGCGCAGCACGCGCGTGATCTGCGGTTCGTCGTCGATAACAAGTATTCTGGCGGGCATTTCGATCTTCTTCCTTCGGAAGATTAACTCAACCGGCCGGGCGGTATCATGCTCGGTGACGGCAATTGTGAACGGCCACATCGATCAACGAGGCATTCTTAGCTGGTTTGCGGCCACGCTGGCCGCGGCAGTTGCCACCGCCTTGATGGTCACGGTGGGCGCCGATGCCACCACCGCCGGAATGGTGTTTCTGCTGCTCGTGGTTTCCTCCGCGGCGGTGACGGAGGTGCGGCTCTCGCTGTACATCGCGGCAATTTGCGCGGTCTCATTCGACTACTTTTTCCTGCCGCCGTTGCACACGTTCGCCATCGTGGGTGCGCAGCAGTGGGTCGCATTGTTCACCTTTGTGATGAGTTGCGCGGTGGTGAGCCGCCTGGCGGAGCGGGCACGCCGCCAGGCGCGCCAGGCCGAGCAGCGCCGCGGAGACGTGGAGCGGCTCTACG
>JBAUBR010000224.1:0-12480 GCA_049676965.1 Occallatibacter sp. | reverse complement strand
GCCGACGCAACGACCGCCGCAGCCAGAATCACGACCGCCGACCCGACAATCGCCAGCGCGCCCGGCTGCTGCACCTGCGCGATGTATTTGCCGAGTGCGCGCGCGAAAGCAAAGCCTACGACCAAGCCGGCACCTACTCCGATGCAGGCGATGGCCAGGCCCTCCTTCAGAACGCCGGCGAGGATGATGCGCGGGTGGGCCCCGAGGGCCATTCGGATGCCGAACTCGCGGGTGCGCCCGCTCACTGAGAACGCTAGAACGCCGGCCACGCCCACCACCGAGATCAGCAGCGCCACGGCGGCGAACCCTCCGAAGACGATGGCGTTCAGGCGGTCGGGGGTGAGGACTTCGGCGCGTATGTCTTCAAGCGTGCTGGCCCGCTCCACGGGCTGCTCCGGCGACATCTGGTGAATGGTGCGAGTAATGCCTGGGACCAACGCGTAAGGGTCTTGCTTGGAGCGCACGAAGAGGCGTGCTTGCCAGCCTTCCTGGTCGGCCGGCTGGTAGATCGTCATGGTCGGCGAGGGGATGATGTTCTCGTCGTCGAGATCGGGTACTACGCCGACGATGCGGCGCGGATCGTAGCTGATGCCGATGAACTTCATCACGCCGTCGGTCCACTTCAGCTCGCGGTCCAGCGGATCCTGGCCGGGGAACAGAGACTTGGCGACACTTTCGCTGATGATCACCACGCGTTCCGAGCCATCGCGGTCGGTATCGCGGAAGTCGCGGCCTTCAACAAGCGGCATGCCCAGCGTCCCGAAGAACCCGGGCGAGATGGAGCGGAACTTGGCGCGCCAATCGCCTATGCCGTTCTCGCGTTTCGCGCCTTGCACCGTGAACGCGAAGCTGATGTTGAGCGCCTGGTCGTCGCGCCAGGGCACGCTGAAGCCGGTGGAAACGTGCTCGACTCCCGGCAACGTCGCGATGCGCTGCTGCACTTCGCGATAAAACTCCTGCACCTGCTCGGGCGTCTTGCCGTACGACAGCACCGGCAGATTCACGGCCAGAACCTTGGCGGTATTGAAGGGCGGCTGCGTTTTTTCGAGCTCATAGAGGGTGCGCATGAGCACGGCCGAGCCGGCGAGCAGCAGGAATGAGGCCGTGATCTGCAGGACGGCGAAGATGCGCAGACGGCCGCTCGCTCCGCCGGTAACACGCGTGCCGCCACTGGCCAGTCCGCTGACGTGCAACGACTCCATCGACGGCAGGCGGGGAATGAACGCCAGGAAGACGGCGGCGATGAACGCCAGCGCGATGCCGAACCACACCATGCTGAAGTCGAGCTTCATGTCCTGGGCGCGCACCGAGAAGCGCGCGGCGTAACGGCCCAGGATCTCGACCATGGGAACGGCGAGAAGCAGGGCCGCAATCGCGCCGCTGCCGCACAATACGAGGCTTTCCGCCAGGAGCGAGCGGCGCAGCGTCGAGGTGCTGGCTCCCAGCGCCGAGCGCACGGCCAGCTCGGATTCGCGGCGTACCGTTCGCGCCAGCACCAGGTTGGCGACGTTCGAGCTGGCGATGACGAAGAGCAGGCCCGAGGCGGCGAACAGCACCCACAGGATGGTGTTAGCGCTGGAATTGATCTGGTCGTGCATCCGCGTGACGCTGATCTGGAAATGCTGCTCGGGCTTGTACACCTCGGGATGGGCGGCGACCATGGCTGCGTAGACGGTCTGCAGCTCGGCGCGCGCCTGCTCGAGGGTGGCGCCGGGAGCGAGTCGTCCGAAGACTTCCGTCATGCGATGCTCGCGGCCGGTCACCATGGTGGCGGAGAGATGATGCGGGCTGGTGACCACGTTGGCGATGATCTCGGTGGCCACCGGATAGGGCACCGACGGCTCCAGGACGCCGACAATGACCGCGGAGCGCGCGCCCGAGTCGCTCTCCAGGCGCACCGGCTTGCCGAGGACGTGCGGGTCGGAGTGCAGCGACTCGCGCCAGAATTTATATGTCAGCACTACCGCGCCCTGTGCGCTGGGTCCGTCGTCGGAGGGACCCAGCAGCCGGCCAAGCACCGGGCGCAGTCCCATGACGTTGAAGTAATTGCCGTCGACCACGCCGGCGGGAATCTCGCGCGGAGTGCCCAGGCCGATGATGGAGAAGTCGATCTCTGAGAACGTGCCCAGCTCCTGGATGCTCTTGAGGCCGGAGCCTATGTCCTTGATCTCGGGAATGGAGAAGGTGGCGTTGTCCATGCCCAGGCCCGGGGCGCTCTGACGGATGTAGAGCAGGCGGTCTTCGTCGCGATTGGCCAGCGGCCGCAGCAGCACAGCGCGAACCACGCTGAAAATTGCCGCGTTGGCGCCGATACCGAGGGCCAGAGTGAGAGCCACGGTGATCAATAGCGCGCGCACCCGCGCCAGAGAACGAACCGCAATCTTCAAATCACGAAAGAACGACATATCGGACCTCCACTTGGGCAATTTGTCTGCCGATCTGGCAATCTTCCCGATGCTCCGCGGCCTCGTGAGTCAATTCGGTTTGAGGCGGGATGGCGGATGCAATTCGTCGTGCTGGCAATTATCGCAAATCAATTGTGGATTTGTTCAGTCGCAAGCCTTGACATTTTACGTTGATATCAACATATTTGAATGATGTCAAGAGGCGAGATCGTTCCGTTCGAAACTACCCTGAGGATTCGGGACAATTGCCTCTGTCTCCACGTGCAGCGGGCGGCGCGGGCGCTGGCGCGGCGATTCGATGATGTGTTGCGTCCGTTCGGCATTACAAATGGCCAGTTTTCGCTGCTGATGGCGCTGAATCGTCCCCAACCGCCGCCAATGGGGCCGGTAGCGTCTCTGCTGGCCATGGACCGGACCACCTTGACAGCCGCGCTAAAGCCGCTCCAACGCCGCGGGCTGGTCGAAGTATCGCAAGACCCTTCGGATCGGCGGAGCCGCATCCTCGCGCTTACCGAGAAGGGACAGAAACTGCTCGCCAGCGCTGTTCCGGTGTGGGAGAGCACCCATCGCGAAATCGAACAACTCATTCCGAATGAAAGCCCCGACGACCTTCGCAAGAGCCTGCAAGCTCTCTCGTGAAGACGTCGACAAAGCGATTCGATCGCAGGCAGCGCAAATGAATTTCAATGGAGGACCCCAATCAATGAAGAATCTTTTTGAACCGGAGAGGATTGAAGAGGTGACGGCGCGGTTAACGAGGCTCAGACCGGCGAGCCCGCGCGAATGGGGACAGATGAATGCGGCGCAAGCGGTGGCACATTGCGCGGCAGGCCTGGAGTTGGCGCTGGGCGTCAGGACTCCGCCGCGGATGCTCGTGGGGCGGATCATTGGCGGGATCATCAAGCCGAAGGTGCTGGGCAACGACGAGCCCATGCGCAGGAATTCACCCACCGTGCCGGGCCTTGTGGTGCAGGACGAACACCGCCTGGGAAAGGAACGGGAGCGGCTGTGCGGACTGATTGACCAGTTTGTCGCGGCCGGGCCGGCCGGCTGCACCAAGCATCCACACAGCTTCTTCGGGCGGCTTACGCCGGAGGAGTGGGCGGTGCTGATGTACAAGCACCTCGATCATCATCTGCGACAATTCGGGGTCTAGGTCTCTGACAGCATGATCTTGTACCAGCTCCGTGCTCCGTCCTTTCGTCTTTTTCCTGGCGAAAGGGCGGGAGACCACGGATCTAAGAGTACGAAAATCATACTGTCGCAGGCCTAGCGTGCATTCAAAATGACGCGAGATGGGGTGCGGGTCGACCTGCCGCCCCTTCCGCAGGAGCTGCCGGCCGAGCCCACATGGGTGCTGAAGGTCACGCAATAACTGGCGAGTTTCGTCGCCAGGAATGCGAAAGCTTGCGGTCACGGGTGCCTTGACACCCGATGTTCCGGCTGCGTACTATGACCGGCGCTTGAACGAGTGACCGCAATCGGCGCCGAACGGATGCGCCCGAACCAGACACAGGTAACAAAATCTTCTGGAGTGCCCCATGAAATTCAGGATTAGTACGCCTCGCCTTCCGTCCAAGGCGGAATCCCGCACCCTTGTGCTCATACTCTTCGTCTTTGCATCCGCTCTGGCATTTGGACAAACAGACCCCCCCATACCGTCCGGGGACATACGTATCCATTACCATCGGCCGGACGGCAACTATGGCGGCTGGACTGTCTATGCGTTCGATAACACGACGGAAAACACCGGTAACTATGGCGGCGGGCCCGTTCGGGTGACGGGCACGGATAGTTTTGGGGTGTATTTCGATGTTGGAGTGACGACCGGCGCGCAGGAGGTTGGAATTATCATTCACAATCCCACGGCGTCGGGCGGGGACCAGAAGGATACACCGAATAACTTGTTTGTCGATCCGGCGACGCAGGGCATCGAATACTGGGCATACTCGGGGATTGCCAAGTTATATGTAACCGCGCCCAGCCTGATCAATCCCACCGCACTGCTGCCGAGATATGTCCGCGTACATTACCATCGGACGGACGGCAATTACTCGGGCTGGACGATCTACGCCTTCTACGATACGACCGAGTACACCGGCGATTACAACAGCGGCCTCGTGCCTCCCACGAACTCCGACGCGTACGGCGTGTATTTCGACGTGGCGGTGATTCCCAACGCGCAGAATCTGGGGCTGATCATTCACAACCCCTCGGCGCCCGGCGGCGACCAGAAAGATCCGGGACCGAATGAGTTTGTCGATCCTACCACCGAAGGATTTGAGTACTGGGGCTATACGGGAATAGGCAAACTCTATAAGAGCCTGGTAAGTCTCACGAATCCCAATGCGCTGCTGCCTGGTTACGCTCGCATTCACTACTTCCGGCCCGACGGAAATTACGGCAACTGGTCGGTCTATGCTTTTGACGACACTGCAGAATATACCGGCGACTACAACGATGGACTTACATTTGTAACCAGCCTCGACTCCTACGGCGCATACTTCGACATAAGTCTCATTCCCAATGCGCAAAACCTCGGGTTCATCATCCATAACACCGCAACCGGAGTGAAAGACCCAGGACCAAACATGTTTCTCGATGTGGCCGCCTTCACCCAGGCGTGGGCGATATCGGGCAACGCAACGGTCTTCACGACAACGCCGACTCCCACCCAGATACTGGACAGCCTGCTCAACGTGGAGCAGGCCTACTGGCTCGATCGACAGCGGGTGGCCATCCAGCCGCAGTTTGCGCAGAGCGGCGATACTTACGCGCTCAGTTATAGCCTGACCGGCGGCCTGTCGGTGACCACCACTGGAATCACCGGAGGCGCTAATGTTCCGCTCACCGTGGGAGGAAGCCTGACCGCGGAGGAGTTACTGCGCTATCCGCAGTTGAGTGGTTACACCGTTCTCGAACTGCCCGCGGATACGCAGGTTTCGACTCTGCAAACAGCTCTCAAAGGCCAGCTTGCGTTTTCTGCGGTCGGATCGAATGGCTCGCTGCAGTATGCCACCGGCATTCAGGATGCGGGCGTCCTCGACGATCTCTATTACTATCCCGGCAAGCTCGGCGTGGTCTTTCACCACGCGGACGATCGCGAGTGGCGCGACTGGGACGACGATCAAAACTACCCGGTAAAACTGAAGGTCTGGGCACCGACGGCGCAAAGCGTCTCGCTGCAGATCTTTGATCAAGAATCAGACGCGACTCCTTCTGCCGTTGTTCCGATGCACGAGCACAACGGTGTTTGGGTAGCGGATGGAAAGTCGAACTGGAAAGGCAAGTACTATCTTTACAGCGTGCAGGTCTGGGTGCCGGCCGACGCGGCGGTGGACACAAATGTGACCAGCGATCCCTATTCCATCGACATTGCATTGAATGGAACAAAGAGCCGCATCACCGACCTCGACTCCGATGAGACCAAGCCCGACGGATGGGACGAAGATACTTCGCCTCCGCTGAGAAGCTTCAGCGACATGAGCATCTATGAGCTCCACGTTAGAGACTTCAGCGTCAACGATCCCACGGTTCCAGCGGCTCATCAAGGCCTGTATGAGGCCTTTGCCGACCAGGACTCCGACGGCATGAGGCATCTGCGCTCGCTCGCCGCAAGCGGGCTCAAGGCAGTGCACATTCTTCCGTCTTTCCACTTCGCCAGCGTGAATGAAGACAAGTCCACATGGATCATTCCCACCGGACTGGCGCAGTATCCGCCCGACGGCGAGCAGCAGCAGGCGGCCGTAACCGCCAGCCAGACCAGCCCTGCCTATAACTGGGGCTACGATCCCGTGCATTACATGACGCCGGAGGGCAGTTACGCCATCAATCCCGATCACCGCGTGCGCGAATACCGCATCATGGTGGATGGATTGCATAAGGCCGGCCTGCGCGTGGTTCAGGATGTTGTATTTAACCACACCAATGCCAGCGGCGAAGGCCCTAACTCCAATCTCGACGAGGTGGTGCCGAATTACTATCACCGCCTCGATGCCAGTGGAAACCTGGAGACAGGCTCGTGCTGCCCGGATACCGCCGCCGAACACAAGATGATGGAAAAGCTGATCATCGACTCGCTTGTGCTCAATGCGCGGGAGTATAAGATCGATGGCTTCCGCTTCGACATCATGAGCTTCATGTTCACCTATAATATGCAGGACATTCAGGCAGCCCTGCGGGCGCTGACTCCGGAGAAGGACGGTGTCGATGGATCCAAGATCTATCTCTACGGGGAAGGCTTCAACTTCGGGGATACCGAAAACAATCAGATAGGTCCGAGCGCCTCGCAGATCAATCTCTATGGCTTTGGCATCGGCACCTTCAACGACCGCATCCGCGACGGCATTCACGGCGGCAGCCCGTTTACCGATGAGCGGGTGCAGGGCTTTGCAACTGGACTCTTCAGCGACTCGAGCGACTTTACCAATAACAGCCTCTCGAGCAGCCAGCAGCAAGCCCAATTACTCCAGTATTCCGACTGGATCGATGTTGGACTTACAGGAAACCTGCGCGACTACACCTTTGTCGATAGTGCGGGCACGACAGTAACCGGCGCCGAGGTGAGTTATAACGGACAGCCGACCGGCTATACCAAGAGCCCGATCGAGGCCATCAACTATGCCTCGGTTCACGACAACCAGGACCTGTTCGACCAGGTGCAGTTGAAGTCCAGCTTCAGCGACAGCATCGCCGCTCGCGCCCGCAGGCAGATCATGGGCATGAGCCTGGTGACTCTGGGCGAAGGAATCCCGTTCTACCAGGGCGGCGACGACTTATTGCGTTCCAAGGACATGGACCAGAACAGCTATGACTCGGGAGACTGGTTCAATAAGATCGATTGGACGGGGCAGACGGCTAACTGGGGCATCGGCCTGCCCATTGCCAGCCAGAACCAGGGCCAGTGGCCGATCATGACGCCGCTGTTGAGTAACCCCGCTTACACGCCGCTTCCGGCCAATATTGCATACAGCGAGGCGGCATTCAGCGAACTGTTGAAGATCCGCTACAGTTCCGACCTATTCCGCATGGCGACGTTCCAGGAGATCCAGCAGAACCTGACCTTCCTGAATACCGGGCCAAGCCAGACGCCGGGCTTTATCGTGATGAAGCTCGATGCGAATGGCGGTGACTACGGAATCTACAAACACATTGTGGTCGTGTTCAACGCAACCAATGCCCAGGTGACTTTCACCAACAGCAGCCTGCAGGGGTTGGCATTGCAACTGCATCCGATCCAGCAACACTCCGCCGATCCCATCACCCGGCAATCAACGTTCGACTCGAAAGCGGGTTCGGCAACCGTGCCTGCGCTCACAACCGCGGTGTTTGTGGCGGAGAAGCAGTAGATAGTTAGCGGACTGCGTCAGCGGCTAGGTCGAAGTCCAGCTTATCCGCACAAATGGTCAGCCCCGGCGGAATCCCTCCCGCCGGGGCTGTCGTTTTGCTCCATCATTCGGCAAAAGGACCTGTAAGCCGAATTCTGTCGTGTGCGGTCATTCCTCTAGGCGCCGCGTCGCCGCGGACGCTCATCAGCGACCTACCCGGAGGTTCCGGCAATTGCTCGAGCCGCCTAAAGCGCGCCGGGCCGGCACGCTGCGCAATCGGGGCTCTTCGATCGCGCATCCCTCCCTATTTGGTCTTGCTCCGTGTGGGGTTTACCCTGCCTCCGGCCTTACAGCCGGAGCGGTGCGCTCTTACCGCACCATTTCACCCTTACCGGACTGGCCGTCCAGGCAACTGCCCTTCGGGCCAATCCCCTGGCGCAGTCCTAAGACCAGGCCAGGGCGGCGGTATGTTTTCTGTGGCACTGGCCGTCCGTTGGCCTTGAAGCCAACGTCCCGGACGTTATCCGGCACACTGCCCTGCGGAGTTCGGACTTTCCTCCCCCGGCGATCCTCGCTTGCGCGAGAACGCCGGCAGCGACCGCCCGGTCCTCCTGCCAGTTCTAAGTTTAACCCGATTTGCGAATGGGAATTGCCGGATCATTTGAATCTCCCGGGTATGCGGTTCCATCCACTTGTTTGAAGAGGGCAGATTCTTTTCTTTCCTGCCTGCGCAAGACAAGCTAAATTGACTGAAACACCTGCGACTTCACTAGCACAAGGAGAACTCATGAAGATTGTCGTCCTGATCGCCCGCATCCTGCTTGGTCTGGTTTTTCTTGTCTTCGGCGCCAACAAGATTGTGCCCTTCATCCCCGCTTCCATGCCCGCGGGAGCTGCCGGCCAGTTCATTGGCGCAATGGTGAGCACCAAGTATCTGGTCTTCGTGGGTCTCTGCGAAGCGTCGTCAGGGCTGCTGCTGCTGGCCAACCGCTACGTTCCACTGGCGCTCACGATTGTTGGGCCGGTAATCGTGAATATTCTGCTGGTGGGCCTGCTGATGTCGCGGCCTGCGCTGCCTTCGGGGCTGGTGGTCACGGTTCTCTGGTTTGTCGTGTTCTGGAGCGTGCGCCCGGCGTTTCACGGGATCTTTCAGCAGCGCCTGCCCGAGCAGCCCGGCGCCTGAGCGCCGCAGGCCGGCTCTGCGCCTCACTACAATTGAGCTGAGAGATGATCCAGTACATCTATCTCGGCCGCGTAGCTTACGACGCAGCGCTGCGCCTGCAGGAGGAACTCGTCGAACTTCGCCACGAAGGGCGCATCGACAATATCCTGTTGCTGCTCGAGCATCCGCCGGTGCTCACGCTGGGACGCAATGCCAGGCGCGCCAATGTACTAGCCAGCGATGAACTGCTCGCCCGGCGCGGTGTCACGCTGCACGAGATCAACCGCGGCGGAGACGTGACCTATCACGGCCCTGGCCAGCTCGTCGGCTATCCCATCTTCGATCTGCGCAGCCTGCGCAACCCGCGCGGCGGCCGGCTGGGACCGGTCGATTTCGTGCGCATGATGGAAGAGGCTCTCATCCGGCTCTGCGCATTCTTCGGTGTGCGGGCGGGGCGAATTCCCGGCTTGACCGGTGTGTGGTGCGGGCTGCATGAAGATTCCGCTGCCGAGAACAAATGCCTCGGCAACGAGGAAACCTCCTCAGGGGCTAAACCCCACAACAATATGGGGAGGCAGAATGTCAGGGCTGAATCCCTGACCTACCCAGGTCCCGCTGAAGGGCCGCCTGGCGGGCGCAAGATCGGCGCTATCGGCATCCACGTCTCGCGGGGCATCACCTCGCATGGATTCGCCTTCAACGTAACCACCGACCTTCGCGATTTCGCACTCATCAACCCTTGCGGCATCACCGATCGCCCCGTCACCAGCCTGGAGCGCGAGATTGCCCATTCCGAGAGCCTTCCCAGCGTTGAAACCGCAGGCGTGCAGGCCGCGCGCCAGTTTGGGGCGGTCTTCAGCCGGCAGATTCTGGCTCTCGAAAGCATCGATCGGCTTCGCGCCGAGGCTGAAGCCGCTCGCGTGGCTCGCGACGCCGAGTTTCCCGCCCAGGATACGCCACTCGAGATTCCACCCGAGGTTGAACGCCTTCACCATCGCGAGGATCGTCCCAAGCGAGCCTGAGCAGCTCATTTGAACGAAGCCGCAATCGGAGCAAATCCGTTCGCGAGGTTGTGAGCACCTTGACGGGCACGGCCCTCGGAGGCTAAAGCCACGGCCTCTAAAGAATGGCCTGATGTACGGGCTTGAAGCCCGTACCCTTCAAATCTCGCACTATGGCCCGTGAGGCCTGCGTGAGGGCCGCAAGTTCCGCGATTTATAATCCGGCAGGAACCGGGCGTGACGCTCGAGTCCGCCGCGGAGAAACGCATTCATGCCAACCGACGTGGTCATGCCCCAGATGGGTGAATCGATCTTTGAGGGCACCATTACCAAGTGGCTCAAAAAAGCCGGCGAC
The DNA here is from genome assembly GCA_049676965.1 of Occallatibacter sp. Taxonomy (GTDB): domain Bacteria; phylum Acidobacteriota; class Terriglobia; order Terriglobales; family Acidobacteriaceae; genus Telmatobacter. The sequence goes on along the minus strand of JBAUBR010000224.1, from coordinate 2,230 downwards.
GTCGTGCAAAAAGACGAGCCGCTCTTCGAAATTTCAACCGACAAGGTCGATGCAGAGATACCGTCACCCGTGGCCGGAGTGCTCAGCGAGATCAAGGTGGCCGAAGGCGCGACGGTGCAGATCAACACTGTCGTCGCTGTGGTCAGCGAGTCCGGCGGTGCGGCTTCGGAAACTCGCGCAAGTGCCCCTTCGAAGGTTGCGCAAGAGTCTGCCGTCCAGGCCGGGGCTCCCACTCCATCGCCAAAAAAGTCTCAGCCGCCGCCCGCAAAGCCCGTGCCCGCCGCGGTTCCGCAATCGTCCGAACCCTCCGCCGAATTCGCCACTTCCGCTTCAAGCGGCACCAGTGTCGTGATGCCGCAGATGGGCGAGTCGATCTTCGAAGGCACCATCACCAAGTGGCTCAAAAAGGCCGGCGAAGCGGTACAGAAAGACGAGCCGCTCTTCGAGATCTCGACCGACAAGGTTGACGCCGAGATTCCCTCGCCGGTGGCCGGCACGCTCACCGAGATCAAAGTTCCTGAGGGCGAGACCGTTCAGATCAACACGGTGGTCGCGGTCATCGGCGGCGCGCCGACATCGACTGTTGAATCGGCGCCGATCGCAGCTTCCAAGGCAGCCGCGTGGCAGCCCGCAGCCGTGCGGCCGTTAAAGCCCGCGTCGGCTGCTGCTGCTGAGCCTCCGGCTTCTTCCGCCGAGGCCAGCGCAGGCCAGCGCTTGCGTTCTTCGCCGCTGGTGCGACGCATCGCCAGGGACAACAATCTCGACATCGCGCAAATTGCCGGCACTGGCTCCAGCGGCCGAATCACCAAAGAAGACATTCTGCGCCATTTAAGTGAGAACGAGCCAGGCCGCGCCGCTTCCATTGAGGGCGAGGTTCCTGCGCCGCAGGCGCCTTTGCCTGGGCGGCCAGCCCCGCTGAGCCGCATGCGCGCCATCATCGCCCAGCGCATGGTGGAGAGCGTGAAGATCAGCCCGCACGTCCACACCGTCTTCAAAATCGACATGACGCGCATTGCGCGCCTGCGCGAGCGCGAAAAGGCAGGGTTCGAGCAGGCCAACGGCGTCAAGCTCACCTACATGCCGTTCATCGCCGCGGCCGCGGTCGAGGCGCTGCGCAGGTTTCCCATCGTCAACGCATCGTTGGAAAAGAGTGGGGAAAAGGATGGGGAGAACCTCGCCATCCGCTACCACCAGAACATCAACCTCGGCATCGCCGTCGCTCTCGAGTGGGGCCTCATCGTTCCCGTTATTAAACAGGCCGAAGAGCGCAGCTTCCTGGGCCTGGCACGCGCCATCGCCGACCTGGCCGAGCGCGCCCGCACCAAGAAACTGATGCCCGACGAGGTCGCAGGTAACACCTTCACCCTCACCAACTCCGGCATCTTCGGCGAGGAGTTCGGCATGCCCATCATCAACCAGCCCGATTCGGCCATCATGGCCATCGGCGCGCTCAAGAAGGAGCCGGTGGTGCTCACAGACGGCGAAGGCAACGATACGATTGCGATAAGGTCCATGCAGCACTTCTGCCTGGGCTTCGACCACCGCATTATCGACGGCGCAGATGCCGGCAGATTCATGGGCGAATTCAAGAAAACGTTGGAGGGGTGGGACAAGGACATCGGGTGAATCGGCTCCTTTTCGGCGTTTTAAAGGAAGCACAATCGACAATGCAAAGTCGGCAGGCAAATTCAAGCAATTCAGCTTCCGCAGCGGATGGACACGGGGGCGGCGCCAATGTCAAGCAGGAATGAAGATGCTGCGATTTCGGTGCAATCTGCAAGTCCCCTTTCGAAATCGGCTCTGATTCGAATCTCAAATCATTGACCAGAGAGTGTACCAGTCCACAGGTCGCCGGGTTTTGCCGTAGAATAGCGGAAGCGAAATTCCCTGCGTGCCGTAAAGGGATAGGATCGAAGTGTGGCCGCAGCCACGGGCCGTCGAGAGGCGGATCGTCTCTACCGCAGCGACGAAAAGCTGTTGTTGGGGACACCGGTTCTCCACCCCAGCGACGAAAGGCTTTCGCCGGGGATCTCGGTTCCGGTAGTTCGCAGCTTTCATTTTTCTTGGGGTACACGGCAGTGGGCCCCGCCTTGGAACCCCCGGTCCTACTTGAGGACAGAAAAGGAAACACCCTTGAGCGCAATGTGGAAACCCAACCAGACAGGAACCCCGACGACCATGACCCCACCGCCCGCTGAGCCTTCACGCCCCGTGCCGCCCACCCCCGCCC
>JBAUBR010000223.1:0-52945 GCA_049676965.1 Occallatibacter sp. | reverse complement strand
ATTCCTCATCCGTAACGTCGCTGGGATAGCCCCTTCGATTCGGCTTCATGCCTCGAGCATGAACAGCTTCGAACAGAAATCCCTATCCCAATGCAAACAATGGAACAAAGTTAATAACAGGCTCTAGAATATTCGAAATAGCTGAACGTTATCCGGGCAGGCGGTTCGCATTCTCGCACCTCTACACGGCATTGACCCGGCCTGGATACAGGAATTTCTTAGGCCTATCTGACGAATGGAGGACGGATGAGCCGAAACCGAATCCGGTGCCGAGGAACCATCTCGACAATCTCAAGCTCGTGCTCACTTGGCTGTACGGATCAAAATTGGACGACATAAAGCCAGTCATCACATCTCAGAACCCAGACATCAAGAACCTGGGTGCCGTGCTAGACAATGCGAGAGCGCGAACGATTATGATGTCGCGAAACAACCTTGGAGAGGGACTCGCGTCGATTGAGCCAAAAGGCATCCGTTTCGAGTCTGCTTTGGTTAATGCCAAGCAGGAGGCCGAGACTGCTCTGTCGCTGGTTACGGGCTTCGATTCAGAGGATTCAACGCTGCTCGAGATTGGCAAAGACCTTTCCGAAACCAGCGAGCGAATCTACCTAACGATGTCCTCGATGGCCGGAAGCAAAGTCCCTGCGAAAGGCAGAAGATAGGGCCGTGCTCGCTATCCCCGATGAGTCTTGCCATAGAACGAAGATCGCTGATTGGCTTGAACTGAAGGCCATTGAATCGCCTGACGGTCGCGTCGGGTTCGGGACTCTCATAGCCGCTGCTGCTCTCACCGAGAATGAGCAAGAAGAGAACATCGCGGATGAGGACGCGGAAGAGGACCGACTCGTTGAAGACGTGCAGGAAGAGATTGCGCGGCGGCGGGAAAGCATTGGGGATGATTATCCGTTCCGAATCGATGAGAATGGGCAGGCGTTGCGCCTGATCAAGCCTTTTACCAAGGCTGGATCAATATATTTATTCTGCCTGTTTCTTTCCCACGCGTTCGATCGGACCATTGTTCCCAAAAAGCTTGCGCCACGGGTGACAAACGGGGAAAGAGATCTCTTTCAGGCTTGTTCGACTGTAGCGGCTGGGGGATACGTTCAAGGCCCGGCCATATCATTTGGCTGGCCGCGTCCCGACGGATCTACCTACCTCAGAGCGCTGAAGAGGGTCTATTCACTATTCGGTGACGGGACTCCGCACAAAAGAGCGAGGCCAGCTGCCTCACAAGCGGTTAAAGACAACGGAGTGGACATTATCGCGTGGCGCCGGGCACCGGACGAACTGCCGGGGACACTCTATATGGTTGCTCAGGTCGCTAGCGGCGTGGATTGGGTCGATAAGAGTGTAGTCACATATCGGCGGCATTTCCATGATTACTGGTTTGAGCGCAAACCGGGATCGCCTACTACGGATGCGATGTTCATGCCGTTTGGACTTGAACCGGATCTGCCAGGAGATGGCACGCCCTATAAGGAGGTGCTTGTCGATCATCTGCAGGGCATCGGCTACAAGTTTGGTCTCCTGTTCTACAGGGATCGCATCGCTCGCCATTTCGGTGACGGTATGCGTTTGATCGAGGCTGGGGAAACCCAAATAGAACGCCACGAAAATCTTCCGAAAATTGTGAAATGGGTTAACAATTATTCAAAGAGGCTACAGAGCGCATGATCGAACGCCATCGCTTTCATTCAATATGTCCGTACTTCGCGATGTTTCCGGAAGCATTCGTCCGGCGGTACGTATTGGCATGGTCAAAGCGCGGCGATGTAGTGCTGGACCCATTCTCGGGGCGGGGCACGACAATTTTCGAGAGCCTCGTCAACGGGCGTAAGGCGATAGGATGCGACACCAACCCGGTCGCTGTCTGCCTCTCAAAGGCAAAGGCCGATCCGCCTAAACTGCAAGAGATTCTCGCTCGATTGGCAGATCTGGAAAAGGGGAGTATTCGCTTCACCTCGAAGAAAGCGGAGGTCGCGGATGAATTCTTCACTGTCTGTTTTCATGAAGAGACGTTACGTCAACTTCTGTTCCTGAGAGGGAAACTGGAGTGGCGAAAATCGCGAGTTGATTGCTTTATCGCGGCACTTGCGCTCGGTTGTCTGCACGGGGAAAGTCATCGAACCGAGTTGTGTTTCAGCAATCGGATGCCACGCACGATCAGCACGAAGCCGGCATATTCTGTGCGGTGGTGGCGAAGAAACGAATGTGTGCCGCCGAAGCGGAATGTTTTCTCGATCCTTCAAGCAGCAGCGGATTACCGGTACCAATCGCCTGCTCCCGCGATCAAGGGTCGCGTCGTCGAGGGCGATGTTCGCAAGGCAAGTACCATGCTCCGTTCCTACAGAGAGAAGGTAAAGCTGGTGATTACGTCTGCGCCTTATCTCGACATCACGGACTATCACGAAGATCAATGGCTGCGCTTGTGGTTTCTCGGGGGTCCGATGAGACCAATTTCGGGACAAGCCAGAGACAATCGGCACCGCGTAATCGAGGCCTATTGGCAGTTCCTGCGCGAAGCTTGGGCTGGCATCGTTCCCCTGCTCCAAGCATCAGCGCAGATCGTTGTCAGAATCGGCGGGACGAGATTAGGACAGGAGGAACTGCAAGTTGGTCTGCTGGAGTCATTAAACTCCACAGGAAGCAGCTTTGAGCTGCTCGAATCTAGCCAGAGTGACATCAAAAACGGTCAAGCTCGTATGTTCTCAGCAGGTGACCCCAAAAGGTCTGTGGAGTATGACTTCAGGTTCAGGCTGGCGTAGGAGGCATGTAGTGGAAGCGCATCAGATAAATCGCCTCGCGTCGGACCGCTTGACCACTCTGAGCGAGTCCACGTCGATTCCATCGAGCCTGCTTGAACAACACCGAACCCATTTCCGTAGTGCAGGCCGACTTTCAGCATCTTTCGTCGACCGCGCATCCGACGAAACGCAATTTTCTGTCCGCTGCGCACCCGACGTTTTGCCAAGTTGAAGCACCTGGCGGAAATTCGTCGGTCTCTGTCCCGACGAAAAAGGCTCTGTTTGTCGGGTTCTACTGCAGCTTTTGTACTTGTGTGTCCGGCGGCAGCTTTACCGTGAATTGCTCGTCGCCGAGCTTCTGGTTTTCCACCACTTTAAGCACCGTGAGGACGACCTGAATCCCATCGGCCGGGCGCTTGATGGTCACCTTCGAGGAGTACCAGTTGTCCCCGTACTCGGCGTACTGCCCGTAGATCACCTGGGTTTCGATGTTCCCCTCGCCGTCGTAGATGTCCTGCTGGTAGGGGAACAGATCGTCGCGATGGAAGCGGATCACGCGCATCTGCGCTTCCTCATGGCTGTCGGGCTTGCGATGCGTGATGCTCAAAATGTATTCCGGAACCGCGTAGAGGTGCTTTTTCGGGGCGTCCTCGATGGTCTCCGTGTCCTGAATCACGGTATAGAAGTCGTTGGGATCGAGGCCTCGCACATCCAGTGCATCCAGAAAGAATTGGGGACGAAGGTTCTCCAGTTGATTCGGCGACCTGGTAATCGCGGAATTCGCGCCTTCGACGGCCTTGTCTCTCGATGGGATGTAGAGCGTGAAATTCTTCCCGTCGCTCACCATCTCGAACATTTCGGTGCCGATGACCGGGACGCGGCCGAACACGGTCAGCATCTGCGGCTTGCGCATCAGGATGATGCCGGGGATGGTGGGGTAGTCCTTGGCCTCGCCTTCCTTGCTGTTGAGTACGCTGGCCTGGATCTGAACGTAGGCGGTGAGAGTGTTGAGTGCCTCCCAGCGCTGGTTGAGGCGGTTGACCAGTTCTTCGGGAGTCACCGTTTTGATCGTGTCCGGCGGCCTGGGCACGGGCAGCTTGCGCGTAGTCGAGAGCATGAAGCAGCCGGAAAGGAGCAGGGGCATGGCAATGGCCGCGGCGCGGGCAAAACATCTCGAAAAGCGCCCAAATCGCGAGCTTGCCATCACTGTCCACCTGCGTGTTTGACGGCCCGCCGGTAGCCGGAGACGTTCTTGTTGTGCTCTTCCAGGCTATTCGAAAACAACGACTTACCCTGCGCATCGGCCCCCGCGGCGACAAAGTAGAGGTAGTCAGTCTTGGCCGGCTCCATGGCCGCCTTGAGGGACTTCTCTCCCGGATTGGCCACCGGCCCCGGCGGCAGCCCCCGGTGCAGGTAGGTGTTGTAAGGCGTGTCGAGCTTCAGGTCGCTGGCGTAGATCGATCCCCGCCAGCGCCCTTCGAGTTCCAAGCCATAAATGACGGAGGGGTCGGTCGCCAGCGGCATGTTTTTGCCCATGCGGTTGTCGAAGACGCTGGCCACCAGCGGACGCTCATTGTCCACGGCCGTCTCCCGCTCCACAAGGGAAGCCAATGTCACCACCTGGTGGACGTCCTGCGTGAGGCCCAGTTTGTCGGCCTCGGCGCGGAATCGCTTCACCATGGTGGTCAGGATTAGCACCGGCGCGGCCTTGCGGCTGAAGCGGTAGGTGTCGGGGTACAGGTAGCCTTCCAGGCTGGTTGCGGCGGGGTCCAGGTCGCGAATGAGGTAGAGATTCTGCCCCTGCGCCGCAAGAAAATCTTGTCCCCCAGCCAATCCCGCCTGCTGCAGCCGGTTGGCGATGTCGAATACGCTTGAGCCTTCGGGAATGGTCACCTCGATGGTGAAGACGTCGCCGCGCGCGATCCGCGAATAGACTTCGGTGACCGGTGCGGGATGGTCGAAGCGGTACTCGCCGGCTTTGAGCGTGCCGCGCATCCACAAGCGGAGGAGGTCGATGGAATAGCGGCTGCGGATGATGCCGGCGGACTCAAGCTGGCGGGCGATCGCGGTGGTAGAGGCGCCGGGTGTGATTTCGACGAAGGTCTCCTGCGATGGGCCGTAGGGTGTGAGCACAAGCCACGCCCAAGCACCGGCAGCCAGGATCGCCAGGAGCAGGATCGTCAGCAGGATTCCCGCCAAGCCGGAACTCTTTTTCTTTCTGCTCGTCGCTTTGCGGCGCGCCATGCCTTGCCGTCAACCCTCTCCTAAGATCAGACGCGGTATTCCCCGTTGCGGATTCCTAGGGTTCATTGTAATTGCGCGGCAATGCTGGGGGTCGTTCCATTCATGGAGCGTGGCTTAAGCTCAAGCAAGGAGGAGGTACTTGGAAGCTGCCTCGCATCCGCGCTTTCTCGGCCTCGATGTCGGCAATCGCCGCATCGGCGTGGCTGTATCGGACGAGCTGGGGTTGACGGCGCAGCCTGTGATGACGCTGATGCGCAAGCGCAACCCGCGAGAGGACGTGCGCTCGCTGGCGCGGCTGGCGCGGCGGTTTGGCGTGGCGGGGATTGTGGTTGGCAATCCGGTGCACCTTTCCGGCGACCAGAGCGCGCAAGCGCGAAAAACGCAGGCCTTCGCCGCCCAACTCGGTGAACTTACCGGCTTGCCAATCCATTTGTGGGATGAGCGGCTGACCACGCGCGAAGCGCACCGGATTCTCTACGAGGCCGGACACGAGCGCCGGCAACACGCCCGGGTTGTCGATCAGGTGGCAGCGGCGCTGATTTTGCAGGAATTCCTTGACGAGGGTTCAGGGATCAGGGGTCAGGGATCCGGCCCGGAGGGGATTCCAAAATAACCAATGGAACATCGCGTTGGCGCTCAATGCAGAATTCGAAAGTTGGAAGCTCGTCGTCGATCTGACCCCTGATCTATGATCCCAGGGCAATCGCATGAATAGGATGTAGCTAATTTGATACGGCAGTCAATTCTGCTCTTCGCGAGCGACAGCATGGATTCCAGTTCCGACCTTGGAAACGCTGGCAACTCGCGCTCGAATCGGCGAATTGGGAGTTGCAAGCGAGTGACGGCGTCCTGCTGCCTCGCGAAGAATTGTCTTACAGCTAAGCCGTCGAGCAATCCAGGCACATGAATCCGAGAATTCCTATTCTCTCTTGATGATAAATACGGTTTTGTCATCGATGCGATCAGGCTCATCAATCTGTCTCAAGTGATCGTCATTCCGCAATGCATAATCCAGAATCGCATTACAGATTTCCTTTGCCGGCTTCTGCCTGTATTCCCGGAAGATTTGTTCCAGCTCTTGTCTTTCCCCCTCATCGTCACCGTCATAGACTCCATCCGTGTAAAGGAAAATGATGTCCCCTCGATTCATCAACGTGATCTGATCCGAGTCAAAGGAAGTCATCTGACTCTTGCGAAGCGTGATGGACACATACCTGTTTCGATCCGGATTGTCTTCGGGTATCTCGAGTCCGAGCGAAGGAAACTGCACCATGCGATCCCATCCAATCTCCATGAACTTCCCGTATTCCGCGGAAAACACGAGCGGCGGTGGATGGCCGAAACTCACAAAGCGAAAAAGTCCGTCGGGGCGAACCTCGCCATACACCATGGTCGCGATCTCGCGGGAGCTGTCATTCGCGTCAATGCCCAACGCGTTTCTGGCGGTAACGGACTGCGCAAGTCTGAGGTTGATTATCTCGAAGACACCGGTCGTTGTTTTCCCGTTCGCGTCGAGCTCGCAAAGCATGGCGGTATGAAACGTGTCATGCACTGTGGAAGCAATCTTGGCAGCGATGCTCCCATGTCCCTGGGCATCGACCAGGAGCACCCCCGCAGTTGTATGGAGTTCGTGCAGGTTCTCTGCAATTCTAAGTTGCTCTGAGCTTTTGGCCTTCCTGTATTGGACGGCGTCGTTCGGTGTGTAATCGAGCCTGGATTTCAACCACTGCAAGTGAAGATCGACTGCGTTTAGCGGATTTGAACCTTCCGGAAGCGTTTCCAGGTACTTGGTTGACAGTTCGTTCGCGCGTTCGATGCGGGCGTCGATGTTATAACGCTGCTGAAAGTTGATGTACTCAAAGAGGTCCCCGTCCGCATTAGCCGCAGGAATTGAGTTCCCGTACATTTCGATTCCTGCCAGATGAGGGATCGCGCCCTCTACGGGCTTCAGTCTCTTACGGAGATAATCGTCAAGAGTCGAAGTGACGACAAGGCTTCCATTCGCATCCATGGCGAATCCCTCTCCGGCAAAATAGCACAAGCGGTATCAACTGCGCGACGTGACGTGCTGGAGGACTCTTTCCGATTCCAAACGGCGTGTGGCGTAGACACCGTCTGCAAAAGAGTCGGGCACAGGGATAAGGAGCCGTCATATTGGATGCTCCCTTTTTGTCTTTGGGCACTACCGGTCTCGCGAGGCTGATGGCGGGAATCGTCCTGAACCATGCGCGAAATGGCGATGCACCGCAAAGGCTGAAAGACAAGGAGCGCTACTGTCCTGGTCCCTGGGCCGTTGTGCCGTCTCCCGGGGCGGGCGGGGCTTTTGGATTGGGCGAGTCCGGAGCTTTCCGCGGCGCGGCTTCGGCCGGCTTGTCTTCGGGCGCAGCGGTTGCGGCTTTCTGGCGCCGATCGGCTGCTTTCTTCAGTTCCCCCTCGCGCCGCGCTCTTTCGGCCGCTGCTTCGGCGTCCGTGACGTAGCGAAACTCCTGCAATCGTCCGGGATATTGCTCGGTCGTGAATACCCGGTTCCGCTTGTCGATGGCGACTCCCACCAGCGCTTTGAACTGGCCGGGCAAATTGCCGTGGCCGTATCCGATATAGGTCAGCAACTGGCCTTCACGATTGAAGACCTGAAGCCGGTCTCCGACCTCGTCGGCCACCCAGATATGTCCATCGCCATCCACCGCGATGCCCTTGGGGCGGGCGAAGTATCCGGGACCATCGCCGTGCTTGCCGAAGAGGCTGATAAAGTTGCCGTCGGCGTCGAAGATCTCTACGCGATTGTTGAGCGTGTCGGTAACATAAACGTTTCCGTCGTTATCCAGCGCCACGCCCTGCGGCGCGCCAAAGTCGCCCGGCGTGGTGAGGTAATGGTTCTTGCCGCCGGTTCCGACGCGCCGCAGCAGCTTGAGAGTGTCGGCGTCATAAACAATGACCTGGTCCTGCTGGGTATCCACCACGTAGAGAAAACGGTTCTCGGTATCGATGGCCAGGCCGACGGGGTCCACCAGTCCCTCCGTGATCTGATTTTCCACCTCGTGTTTGGTATTGAAGATCAGGACGCGGTGCATCTTGCCGTCGGAGACAAAGAGCCGGTCGTCGTCATCGATGGCCAGTCCGTTGATCCAGCCGAAGTGGGCCTCGTAGCCGTTGCGGATGAGCTGGGTATCGTGGGTTTCCGTATTGAAGATGAAGACGGCCCCGACTCTCTGGTCGGCCACATACACCAGGCCCTTGGAGTCGATGGCGATACCGTAGGGGCCGATCAATTGGAAAGGAAAAGTCTTGGGATTGAATTTTTCGGTCTCCGACTGCCCGCCCGCAAGACGATCCATCCAGGTTGCCTTGGGCTTGGCGTTGGCCGCCTGCGTGTAGTCGATCTTTTCTCCGGCGAAATAATCCAGCCAATGCACGCGCGCAATGTTCGGCGGGCTGGGCCACACCAGCTTAGTGGGGTCGAAGGGAAACTTGTGTGGGCCCACGTCGGTCGCGGCGGTGTCGGCCTTCTTCTTCTTGCCCGCATTGGCTGAAAACGGAAATCCCAGGCCCAGTGCCAGCAACAGCAGCACGGTGAGCGGCTTGCGAATGCGCATCGAATTGAAGCGGTGGCGAAGCATCTCAATCTCCATTTACTTTCCGGGCGAGATAGTCTCCATCATGTTGAGCCGGTTTTTGTGGCAGGTATCGCAGAAGGCCATGTTATTGGCTTGGTCCTTCACCAGCAGATCGGGCTGCGCCGAAGCGTGCGGCTGATGGCAGGAAAGACAACTGAGCTGAATCTTGACCTTGCTCTGGTTGGCCGGGTCCATCACGTCGGAGACGGGGTGACCTTCCACAGGGTGCCCCAGGCCGAAGCGAAGAGGCAGAATGGCGACCTTGTTTTTCTGGTAGTAGTCGTCGGGCAGCTTCACTTGGCCATTGAAGATGGTGAGAAGATGGTCGGCATCATCCCGCTGAGGAACGGAGTCGGGGCCGTGGCACTCCAGGCAGAGCGCGTTGCCCCTGGCGCGCAACAGGTGATCGATGTCGCCTCCGTGCGGCGTGTGGCAGATGGCGCAGCCCTGCGCAAAGGCCGGCTGGTGGTGAAACGGCTTCTTGCGCAGGTCGTCGATATCCGTGTGACATCCCAGGCAGATGCTCACCGCGTCGGTCTTGGGCAATCCGGGCTCGTTGCTGGCGTGCGGGCTGTGGCAATCGGTGCAGTCGCCCGCCGCGCCGGGATGCGGCACCTTGGCCGTGTCGATCAGCTTGGCCGTGTCGTCGTGGCAGGTTACGCACAATGATTTGACGTCAGGCTGCGTCAGCACTACTTTTCCGTCTTTTGCCGGCGCGTGGCAGGTGTCGCAGCCGTTCCCCTGGAAAGGAACATGCTGGAACTTCGCCATCAGGTTAGGAGAAGCCGACTGGTGAGGATCATGGCACTCCAAACAGTTGGCCGTTGCGAAGGGCTGATTCCCATGAGACTTCTGGAGGTCCGCATCCTTGGTGTCGTGGCAATCAACGCAGAGCGCCGGCGGCGACTTGGTCAGATGGAACCGGTTCTCCGGCGTCGGATCGGGGCCTGTTTTGTGGATGACGTGGCAGGTGTCGCATCCCATGTCGAGCGCGGCATGACGGCTGCCTTTCTCTGGAACATTGATGCCGGTACGGTGGCAATTGAGGCAGAGGTTTTCTTTTGCCCCACCCGACACCGGCTTCAGGAGCTGATTCTTGTTGTCGCTGGTATGCGGATCGTGGCAGGCGAGGCAGTCGCGAACCGCGGGCGGATGCACTGTCCCTTTGATGTCGGCCGCCTTCTTATCGGCATGGCAGGTGAGGCAAAGCGAATAGGGAGTGGCTGTGATCAGCTTGACGCGCGTGACATCTTTATTGACCCGAACCTCATGGCAGCTCAAACAGCCCGTGGCCATGGCGGAATGGACGGACTTGCCCTTGGTTTTGTCGTCGTGGCACTCGAGACACTTGGCCGAGTCGGTTTTCGGGTCCAACGGGACGGGATGGACCGCGGCGCCGGCGCGGGCGGCGAGAAGCGCGGCCAGTGCAATGCAAGTCGGGACGCGAAAATCGAGCCTGCGGCTGCGGTGGTTGGCGGCCATCTTGCAGAGCCACGGATGATGGAAGAGCAGTCTCATAGGTTGACGAAAACTGACATCTTGCACGACAGCTGGAATAAAGAACCAAGCCGCTCGGAATTGCATCGCGCCTGTAGCAGCCTGTCCGAAAACGGGTCGCAGAGATATTAGAAAGGGAACTGAAGGCTGTGACGGTGATTCAGATCACTGAATGAGGCCGCGGCCTCTGCGCGTTTTGATCAAATGACCCAATGATCCGAGCCGGATCCGACTCCCCGCGCTACAGGATCTTTTTCCCGAACGCCGAGCATGCGAGCTCGACAGCCAAATCGGCCGTGCGGTTGTGTTCGTCGATGACCGGGTTGACCTCGACGATCTCAAAGCTGAGCAGCCGGCCGTGGTCGGCCAGGATTTCCATGGCCAGGTGGGCTTCGCGGTAAGTGGCGCCGCCGCGAACCGGCGTGCCCACACCGGGCGCGTCCTCGGGGTCGATCCAGTCCATGTCCAGGGAGACATGGTAGCCGACGGTGCCTCGGCCGGCGGCGCGCAGGGCGTCCTCCATCACCGACCTCATGCCGCGCTCGTCGATGTCGCGCATGGTATAGACCTCGGTCATTCCGGCGCGACGGATGTTGGCCCGCTCGGCCGCATCGATGTCGCGAACCCCGATCAGCACCGTGTTTTCCGCATCGATCTTGGGCGAGTAGCCGTAAATACTCCCGAGGGCCTCGGGACCGAGGCCGAGCAGCGCGGCGAGCGGCATGCCGTGGACGTTGCCCGACGGTGAAGTCTCCGGCGTATTGATGTCGGAGTGGGCGTCAATCCACACCACGCCGATCTTCTGGTTCTGGCGGCGATAGAAGCGCGAAAGACCGGAGATGGAGCCGGCCGCCAGCGAGTGGTCGCCGCCCAGCACCAGCGGCGTCATCCCCTCCTCAAGGGTCTTCACCACGGCATCGGCGGTGCGTGTGCAGGTTTCGGCTATCTGGCTCAAGTATCGTGCGTTATCGCTGCCCCAGGTCTGTGTTTCGGCAATCTCCACGCGGATGTTGCCGCAGTCGGTCACCTGGTGGCCTAACGCCTCCAGCCGCGCCTCCAGGCCCGCCACTCGCATCGCCGACGGCCCCATATCGACCCCGCGCCGGCTGGCGCCCATATCCAAAGGCACGCCGATCACGCGGATGCGGCGGGGCGGCAGCGACTGGTTGCCGCTCGCCGAAGGCGGAGTGAGCGGGTTGGGTAACTCAGCGGAATCCGGCATTCGAGCGGCTCCCTCCCGGCGTATTGTATCCACTTGCCTGGCGGCTCGGCCACCGTCCGCAGCCGGACGGTGAATTTGTTGCAAAGATTGGGCTTGCCGCGACGCGACAAGACGTATCCGCACTGCCCCAAAAGGGCTATTAAACCTGCCTTGCGCAAGGGTTACGATGATTGCGCATACAGGGTGCAAAAGGGGTTAAAGGCGGGGAGGGCAGGTTTGCGGCCGCGGCGAGTGCGCTGCGGCCGCAAACTCCGGGTCCGCCAACGAGAATAAGGCGGCGAATTCTGCCGCAAAGGATTCGCGGGATTTCGAAGGAGCCACACGCTCGAGGGCCGATGCGATGGCATTGGATTGCAATGAAGAAATCGACCGCCGCCGTCGCTTTCGTTCTGGGATGGGCCGTGGCTGCCTGGGCAGCCGCTCCCGCTCCGATCACTACCCTGCGCGCCCTGAGCAGCCTCAGCAATGCCGAGGCCGGAAAAGGACTTCCGGTTGCATTTGAGGCCACCGTAACCTATTACGCCAAAGGCGACGTCGATCTTTTTGTGCAGGATGGCGATGCGGCCATCTACGTCGAGGCGCCCAGAACCGCCAACGTCGATACCGGCGACCGCGTGCTGGTGCACGGCATCACCAGGGCCAGCTTTCGCCCCGACATCGTAGCCGATCGCGTCACGCTCCTGGAGCATGGAGCGCCGCCTGCACCAGTGCCTGCCCGCTACCTGCAACTGATCCGTTCCGAGCTTGACTGCAGGCGCGTTACGGTGCGCGCCCAGGTGCGCAGCGCCAATATCGTCGAATACGGCAAGGTGCGCAGCATCTATCTCGAACTGCTCATGGATGGGGGCTATGTCGACGCGACGGTGAACGGCAGCGACGAAAGGATTCTCAGGCAGCTTCTGGACGCACAGATCGAAATCACGGGCGTGGCGGCGGGCAAGTTCGACAGCAAGTCGCAATTGACAGGAATTCTCCTCGAAGTCCCCGCTCTGGCCGATTTGAAGATCGTGAATCGTCCAGCCGCCGGCGTGGAGTCGCTGCCGGTCACGCCCATGGACGAAATTCTGAAAGGCTACTCCGTTTTCGACCGGTCGCAAAGGGTACGCGTCCACGGAATCATTACCTACTATCAACCCGGATCCGCCGTGGTACTGCAGCAAGGCTCAAAGAGCCTGTGGATCTCGACCCTGAACGAGCTGCCCATGCACGTCGGCGACATGGCCGACGCCACCGGCTTCCCCGACGCCCGCGATGGCTCGCTGGCCTTGACCCACGCCGAAGTCGATGACCGCGGGGTGGCATCGCCGGTTGCGCCGCAGCCGGTTACGTGGACCGAGCTCGCCTCCGGCGCCGATGCTTTCGACCTGGTCTCGGTCGAGGGCCGCGTCGTGATGTCCGTGAGACAGGCGGATCGGGATGAGTATGTCATGGTTGCCGACGGCCACCTGTTTTCCGCGATCTTCCGCCATCCCGATGACGATGCCGGCATCCCGCTCGAACCGATGAAGCAGATCTCTCCCGGTACGCTGGTCCGCATCACCGGCGTTTCCATGGTCTACTACGGATCGGATCCCTTCGTCGGGCCGGTGGCCTTCGATCTGCTGCTCCGGTCTCCCGAAGACATGCAAGTGATCGCCGGGCCGTCATTTCTGAATATTCCCAACCTGGTCTACACCGTCATTTTTCTTCTGCTCGTGGTCGGCACAGGGGGAGTGAGAGGGTGGACGCTGGAGCGCAAATTACGCCGGCAATCCTCTGCCATTGCTGCGCGCACCGAGGTCGAGGCCGCGCTCGAACGCCGGCGCAGCCGCATCCTCGAAGACATCAACGGCGCCAGGCCGCTCGCTGAAATCCTCGAGGAGATTGCTTCGATGGCTTCTCTCTCGCTAGGCAGCGTTCCCTGCTGGTGCGAGATTGTGGATGGCGCCCGGCTGGGAAACCGTCCCTCAGAGACCGACGGTTTGCGCGTTGTCCGCGAAGAGATTCCCGGCCGCTGCGAGTCGTCACTAGGTGCATTCCTGGCAGCATTCGATCCGCAAAAGCCGGCCAATCCCAATGAAACCAAAGCGCTTTCGATGGCGGCGCAGTTGGCCTCATTGGCCGTCGAGACGCGCAGGCTCTACTCCGACCTGGTACGCCGCTCGGAGTTCGACCTGCTCACCGATGTCCACAACCGCTTCTCACTGGATCGCCAGCTCGAAGCCTGTATCGCAACCGCGCGCGACACCGCTTCCAACTTCGCCCTGATCTATGTTGACCTGGACGAGTTCAAGCAGGTCAACGACCATTATGGCCACCGCGTCGGCGATCTCTATCTCCAGGAGGTCGCCCTGCGCATGAAGCACCAGCTTCGCGGCTGCGACATGCTGGCGCGCCTGGGCGGCGACGAATTTGCCGCCCTCCTGCCTCTGGTCGGCAGCCGCGCCCAGGCCGAAGAGATCGCGCAGCGCCTGGAGCGCAGCTTCGACGCACCCTTCTCCGTTGACGGTTACACCCTGCGCGGCTCAGCCAGCGTGGGCATCGCCCTTTACCCCGAAGACGGAACTACCCGCGACAGCCTGCTCAGCGCCGCCGACGCCGCCATGTACGTTACCAAGCACACCCAGGGACACGTCGCCGAAGAGGTTTCCGCGCAGCCCGAATCCGATGTCGCCTAGACGCTCCGCTCCAATCGGACAACGTTTTAGACGTAGGCCCGTTGACACCAAAGGGTCATCGGGAGCGTGTCACAGCCGCGTAACATAAATGACAAGTCAAGCTTTACAGAGGGAATAGATAAGTCTGCGCGGCTGTGCGCCCTGGCCGACGCCGAGCGCATTTTCGCAGGCATTATTTTCATCTCGAAGTGAACAGACTGGCGAAAATCGCCGATGGAGAACTCGAAGGAGCTGCTCGCTCGTTCGCACCTGCGGGGCGTTCGATTTCATGAGGAGATGGAAAGTACAGCGTTTCTTGAATCGCATCGTCTCTGCCCGCCGTGGAGAAGGCCGCCGGTTTTTTGAGCCGCGCCGTCCCGGCGGATGGCGAGTCAGAGCCATCTGCGCCAAAAACGCTCTTGCCGCCGTAATTCTAGGGTTGGTCGCAAATGCCTGGGCCGCCTCGCCTGCCCCGCTCACCAGCCTGCGCGCCATTCACGCCCTCAGCAATCCTGAAGCCAGCCATCTTCTGCCAGTTGACTTCGAGGCGACCGTGACCTATTACCGCCCCTATGAAGAGACGCTGTTTGTCGAGGACGGTGACGTGGCGATTTATGTGGAGCCCACAACGGACGTCAAGCTGGTTCCCGGCGATCGCGTCCGGATCCGTGGCAACACCCAGCCGAGTTTCCAGCCCTTTATTCTCAGCGACGATATTACCCTCCTCCGGCACGGAGACGTTCCAAATCCGGTTCCGGCCAGCTTTGACGGAATGATTCGTGGGGATTTCGACTGCAGGTTCGTAACCGTTCGTGCCCGCGTGCGCACCGCCGACATTGTGATGAGTACCGGCGTGCCCAGTGCCATCTTGCAAATGAATGCCGAGGGAGGCGAAATCGATGCCAGCGTGGACGACAGCGATCCGGAGGCGCTCAGTGGCCTGCTCGATGCCGATGTCGAAGTTACCGGAGCCGTTTCGGGGAATTTCGATGGCAAGATGCAGCAAACCGGCATTTTGCTGCATGTGACCTCGCTCGCCGGCATCAAAGTTCTCAATCGGGCCAGAACCGACCCATGGTCCCTTCCGGTTACGTCCATGGACCGGATCCTGACCACCTACCACGTGCAGGATCTCACGCAACGAATCAGGGTCCACGGAACGATCACTTACTATCAACCCGGCTCTGTGCTTGTCCTGCAAAACGGGTCGAAGAGCCTCTGGATACTGACTCAGTCTCACGCCCCTTTGCGCATCGGCGACGAGGCCGACGTCATCGGCTTCCCCACTGTGCGTGACGGTTTCCTTACCTTGACCGGCGGCGAAATCCAGGAGCGCCACGAATACGCTCCTATCACCCCACAACTGGAGGAGATGAAGCTTCTCACCTCCAGCCGCCATGTCTTCGACCTGGTCTCGATCGACGCGACGGTGTTCGCGGCAGTCAGGGAAGCGACCCAGGATGAATACGTACTGGCTGCGGATGGCCAATTGTTCTCGGCCATCTACCGCCATCCTGCCGCGGTGGATGCGGTCGCGCTCCCTTCGATGAAGCAGATCCCCTTGGGCTCTAAGGTCCGCGTGACCGGCATCTGCATGCTGGCCCGCTCCAACCCCTTCGATGGCGAGGTGCCCTTCGACCTCCTGCTGCGCAGCTTCGACGACGTAACCGTCATCGCCAGGCCCACGTCGTTCAACGTGCGCAATCTTTCCATCGCCGTGGGCACGCTTGTGGCACTTGTGCTTGCGATAAGCGCCTGGGGCTGGACCATGAAGGACAAAGTCCGCCGGCAGACCGCCGCGCTGGCCGCGCGCATCGCCTCTGAGGCAGCGCTGGAGCGGCGCATGGCTCAGCTCGAGCAGCGGCGCAGCCGCATCCTCGAAGATATCAACGGCTCGCGCCCGCTGGTCGAGATCATCGAGCAGGTTACGGAGGGAGTCTCCTTCCGTCTTCACGGATCTCCCTGCTGGTGCGAGGTTACCGGCGGCGCCCGCCTCGGCAACCGCCCCATCGACACAAGCGAAATGCGCGTCGTCCACACGGATATTCCCAGCCGCTCCGGTCAGGTTCTGGGTGTGCTCTCCGCCGGATTCAGCCTCGACGCGCCCCAGGCTCCGGACGAGCAGGACGCGCTGTCTGCCGGCGTGAAACTGGCTGCGCTGGCCATCGAAACGCGCCGCCTCTATGCCGACCTGCACCATCGCTCGGAGTTCGACGTGCTCACCGACATCCACAATCGCTTCTCGCTGGAGAAATACCTGAGCGCCCTCATCGACGAGTCGCGCGAGACCGCCGGTGTCTTCGGGCTGATCTATATCGATCTCGATGAGTTCAAGCAGGTCAATGACGTCTATGGACACCGAGTCGGCGACCTCTATCTGCAGCAGGCGGCGGAGCGCATGAAACACCAGCTCCGCTCCGCTGACATGCTGGCGCGGCTAGGCGGCGACGAATTTGCCGCCGTGCTGCCGCTGGTGGGCAGCCGCGAGCGGGCAGAGGAGATCGCGCATCGCCTGGAGCGCAGCTTCGACCAGCCTTTCTCCATCGGCGGGCACGGGATCCAGGGATCGGCCAGCGTGGGCGTTGCCCTGTATCCGGAGGACGGCGCCACCAGAGATAGTTTGCTCAGCGCCGCGGATGCGGCCATGTACGTCACTAAACACACCCGCCCGCGCATGGAGGAGCCCCTGACCGCGCAGGAGCCCACGCATGCGCGCGAGAAAGGCCGTTGAAAAAATGTTCCGCTCAGGCTGCCGCGGTGGCAGAATTATTTCCATGATCGACAGGCTATCCTCGGGGATGCGCCCCGGAAAGCCTTTGCAGGCTGAATGGATTACGCAGGGCGTTCAATGTTTGCGCCAATCTGATATAGACTCCCTCTTCCGCCGATGAAATGTCTTGGGGGCGCGGATGTCCTAAGTCGGCCGGGTCCTGGAATGAAGAGACTTCTTCCAATCGTTGCCATCCTGCTCGGATGGGCAGTTGGCGCAGGGGCTGCCGCGCTCGCGCCGCTGACCTCGCTGCGCGCCATCCATGCCCTGAGCAATGAAGAGGCCGGCCGCGCGCTGCCCGTTGCGTTTGAGGCTACTATCACTTATTTCCGCCCCGACGAGAGAACCATGTTCGTGGAGGACGCGGGAGCGGGAATCTATCTGCAAGGCAAAACCAATTCCAGCCTCTTGCCCGGCGACCGCGTCCTCATCAAGGGAACAACGCACCAGAGCCTTCACACCGTCATTGACAGCACTTCGATAACTCTTATACGCCACGGCTCGCTGCCCCAGTCCATTCCCGCTACTTTTGGCCCATTGATCCAGGGGAAGATGGATTCCATGTATGTCATCTTGCAGGGCGTGGTGCGTTCAGCCGAGCCTGCGTTGGACTTCGGCCGCCGTGTATCGCAGCTCGAAGTCATGATGGATAGCGGCGAAGTGGAGGTGATTGTAGACAGCGGCGGTCCCGGCGCTTCGAAGGACCTGCTCGATGCAACGGTCGAAGTCACCGGCGTAGCCGCGGGAGTATTCGACAGCAAAATTCAGCAAACCGGCGTGCTCATTCATTCCGCTTCGCTCGCCGACGTGAAGGTCCTGCGCAAGGCCACGGTCGATGCATGGTCCCTGCCGGTAACCCCCATGGACCAGGTGCTCGATAAATTCGACGTGCGCGATCGCAGCGGCAGGGTGCGCGTCCAGGGAACAATTACCTACTTTTACCCCGCCTACATGGCAGTTTTGCAGGACGGAAACCGCAGCATTCGCGTGCTCACGCCCGAGATCGATCCTCTCCGGGTTGGCGACCGTGCCGAGGCCTCTGGCATTCCGGAGGTCGATGACGGATTCCTCGCGGTCAAACTGGGAAAGATCCGTTCCACCGGCGCGGCGGCTCCGATTGCGCCGTTGCCCGTCACTTGGGACGAGCTGGCTTCGGGCAAATACGCCTTTGACCTGGTTTCGATCGAAGGCAAAGTAGTCAGCCAGGTGCGCGAGCACACCCAGGATCTCTACATCGTCTCCGTAGGCAACCAACTGTTCTCCGCTGCTTTGCGCCATCCCTTCATTTACGATTCCAGCGCCGCAACCACTCCGCCGCCGATGCCTCAAATCCGCGCGGGCAGCAAGGTTCGCGTCACCGGCGTCGCCGTCTTCGACGAAGCCAATCCCGCCAGTGGTGTGATGACTTTCGCGGTTCTACTGCGTACTCCGTCCGACGTCGCCGTCATTGCCAATCCGTCGTGGCTCAGCGTACGCAACCTGATGTTTCTCGTCGGCCTGCTGGCAGTTGCTGTGGTGGCATTCGGCTTCAGGGGCTGGGCACTCGAACACAAGGTGCGCCGCCACGCCACCACGCTCGCGCGCCGCATCGAAACCGAAGCCAATCTCGAGAGGCTGCGCAGTTGCATCCTCGAAGACATCAACCGATCGCGCCCGCTCGCCGAAATCGTGGAGCAGATCACGCGGCTGGTCTCCTTCAAGGTGGGAGGCGCTCCCTGCTGGTGCCAGATCCACGATGGCGCGCGGCTGGGAAGCTATCCGCCTGAATCGCAGCGCCAGACCGTGGTGCGCCGGGACATCCCCTCCCGCTCCGGCCAGGTGCTAGGCGCCTTGTTTGCCTGCCTCGCGCTGCCCGCGCCTTCCACGGAAGAGTCGGAAGCACTCACCATGGGAGCAGGGTTGGTGGAACTTGCCATCGAGACGCGCCGCCTCTACTCCGATCTGCGCCACCGCTCGGAGTTCGATCTGCTTACCGACATCCACAACCGCTTCTCCATCGAGACCCGGCTCGACGCGCTCATCGCGGAAACCCGCGAAACCGCCGGCATCTTCGGCCTCATCTACATCGACCTCGACGACTTCAAGCAGGTCAATGACCTCCACGGCCATCGCACCGGCGACCTCTACCTGCAGGAAGTGGCGCTGCGCATGAAGCGCCAGCTCCGCGCCCACGACATGCTAGCCCGCCTCGGCGGCGACGAGTTCGCGGCCGTCGCGCCCCTGGTGCGCAGCCGCGCCGACGTCGAAGACGTAGCCATGCGCCTGGAGCGCTGCTTCGACGAGCCCTTCCGTGTCGAGGGCATCGAGCTGCGCGGCTCGGCCAGCGTAGGCATTGCCCTCTACCCCGAAGACGGCAAAACCAGAGACAGCCTTCTCGGCGCCGCCGACGCCGCGATGTACGTGGCCAAAAACACGCGGCGCAAGCTCATCGAGTCGGCCTCAGTGCACCCCACCTCCGGCCTCAACGCCGAGAAGCGCACATAGCACACCGTCCGGAATAGTCGAAGCGCAGGGATTGGAAGAAAGTGGCCGGAAATCCACAGATTGAGACTTGTTCGGGGACTCTGCATTATGGAGAGAGCGAGTTTTCAACCTGAATGGCGACAACCGAGCAGCATCTCCGTGAGAAGCTTCGCAAAATTGAAGCCTTGTTCGAGGGTGCGGCCACGCCCGGCGAACAGTCGGCAGCGGCGGCCGCGATCGACAGGGTCCGTGCAGTCCTTGCCGCGGCCGAGAGGATCGAAAAGCCGGCAGAGATGCAGTTTGCCCTCCATGATCGCTGGCATCGCCGGTTATTTACAGCATTATGCCGCCGTTACGGATTAAAGCCCTACCGATATCCCCGCCAACATCGATCGACTCTTGTTGTAAAAATCTCGCGGTCGTTCATGGAAGAGACCCTCTGGCCCGAGTTCATGCAGATTAAGGAAGCTCTCGACGAATACTTGAACGAGGCCACCGAGCGCATCATCCGCGAGGAAGTGTTCGGCGATACCGAGGAAGTCCAGGAGCGAGCGATGTAAGAGATTGCGGCTCGCGAGGCCTACAAGAGACCCGGCTCCACGCGGCCGCCATCGAGACGAAAAAGGCCCCGTGCCCCATCCGTTCGTCCGCCGCGGCGGACGAAAGGATGGGAACCCTCAACCCTCGACAGCCGCGCTGTAGACTTTTGCCATGATATTCGCCAAGCGCCTCCGCGACGGAGTTCGCCGCGGAGAGATCACGTGCAGTGTACGCATCTGGATGAGTCCCCGCGTCAAGGCAGGCGGCCGCTACCGCATGGAAGAAGGCGAGATCGAGGTCGACTCGATCGAGCCCATCGGCTTCCCCGACATCACCCCCGAGCTGGCCCGCGAGTCAGGCTTCTTGGGAGTCCTCGACCTGCTCAAAGTAGCCAAGCACGGCCGCGGCGATAAGATTTATCTGGTGCGGTTTCACTACATTCCGCCGCGTGCACAATGAAGTCCACAATTAATGAATCGGCTTCTCAGGCAATCTTGAAGTTAAGCTCGCGGTAGAACTCAAAGTCATTCATGCATCGGATTCCAAATGCTTTGCACACATCAGGTACTCGTCGGTTGGCTCGTTGCTTACTTGGCGCAGAAACTTCCTTCGTGACAACAGTCATTTCGCTCGGATTCATGAGCGCATACCCAATCAGGAATGGGTCTTGTCCTATCTCTTCGATCTCACTGTCATCGAGATCGGGTGCGTAGCCACTTGCCAATACCGTGTTGAGAAGAACACGATCGATCTTCTGGTTAAGGATCATAATTTTAGAGGTTGCGCTGTCAGTGAGCCAATCGTGAAGCGGCCCCTTCGATATCTCGATCTCGTGATAGATCTCATAGGGAACCTTCACGACGCCGCTCTTAGCCTGGTAGGCCAGCCAAGCCCAGAACTGCGGAATTCGGTCGATCGGATAATAGTCCTCATGAGCCCGTATCATCACGTTCGCGTCGAGAAGATAACGCATTTACCCCGTCACCTCACGGTTGAGGGAAGCCGGGCTCATTTCATAGCGGCGGAGCAAAGGTTCAACTGAAGAGGGTTTAACCCCGAGCACTTTCGCGGCTTTGGTGTGCGTGAGATGGCTCTCTCGAAGTGTCCGATGAACAACGCCAAGAAGTGCATTGCCGAGCCTATATTGTTTGAGTACGTAGTAATCCGGGCCGCCTTCCTTCAGCTGGTTAGCGGCCTTCTTTACAGCCTTGAACGATTCCCAGCGGTCGGCATATGAGGCAGCAAGTTCGCGATACATGGATGCCGATATCCAGCCAAGGCGGCGAAGACGAAATGCGACCATTGATTCGCTTACCATCCAACGCTTTGCCACACTTTCTATGTAACTTGCTGCGGGATCTTTCTCCTCTCGAACCAGCTCTACGGGCCTTCGATCGGTGAAGCTCGTTGGTAGAAGTACAAGTCCAGCGACATCGTTGCAGAATTGCTCGATTCGCCCTTCCTCAGAATTCTCTCTGACCAACTCTGGCATGCCGCTCACACCAGTTTTGCCGATATAGATGTGCGCAAGCTCGTGAATCAGCGTGAATGAGCGTGCGGTGCGCGCATCGTGATCGTTGATGACGATGAAGGGCGCTATAGGATCTGCTTCAGCAAAGCCTCTGAACACCTGTTCACTTAGCGCCGTCTGATAAGATCCAAGATCACCGACAAGCAGTACGAAAACTCCCAGTCTTTCAGTCTCGGTCCGAAGTCGCTTGAAGAATTCATCAGGGCTGGTGCCCCAGTCAGAACGTCGAACAGGTAGGTGCAACACGGCACTTATCTGGTGAGCTAAAGCCTCAGCGCCATCTGCGACAGTCGAAGAGGAGACAAAGCTCTTCGGAGTCGCCTCATCTAGATCTTCGAGAATGTCTCGAACCATCGCTTGACGAGCTCTGACGTCTCTGAGAAGAGTATCGAGCAACGCATTATCGCGAGGAGAGATATTGTCGCCAGTAGAACGAAAATCTTGGCCACGAGGGGCTTTCTTTGGTCGCGCCGTCATGTAGAAGGCGATGAGGGGACGCCGGTACGTCTGAGAGAACTTGGTTAGCTGACTTCGAGTGGGAAAGCGAGCACCACGTTCAAGTTTCAGCAGTTTTTCTTTGCCGCTTTCGTTTTTTGAATCGCCTAAAGCAAGCTTCCTGGCTGCTTCCTCGACGTCGAGACCTGCAGACTCCCGGGCCCAAACCAGAATATCCGGATTAATTTCTTCTTGTTCGCGCATTGGTCGACTCGTCGGACGCGGCTACCGTATCAACTGTATACGAAACTGCCAAAATCAAGCTATCCGAGACGCGGCGGAGCGGGGAGATTGGCCCTTCGCCACGGATGGGTAGCGTTTTATGACATTTCGGGCGCATGGGCGGGCTCAAGGCGGATAATGGCGGGCAGCGTATTCCTCTGGGGACGTAAGGATGACTCTGTGCTGAAGCGTGCTTTGGTGTTGCTGGCGATCGCGTGCGGGTTGAGCGGCTTGGCGTGGGCGGCGGAAAGCCCCTTCATCGGCGATTGGAAGCTCGACTCATCGAAGAGCAGAATGCCCGACGAGATGAAGGTTGAGAGCCAGGGCGGCAACAAGTACACATTCGATTTTGGCGACGGCGCCGAGACGATCTTGGCGAATGGGAGCGACCAACCGGGCAACCGCGGGACCCTGTTGTCAGTGAAGGCCGAAGCGCCCGACACCTGGGTCGTCGAGCGCAAGAAAGGCAGCCGGTTGCTGCTCAGGGGGACGTGGAAGCTCTCGACGGACGGCAGTACGCTCACGGACTATTACCGCGAGTTCGAGTCCGACGGTTCGACGCTCAGCATGGATTACGTCTACCAGCGCACTGGCGGAGGATCGGGCTTCGCAGCCGACTGGCAGAGCATCAAGGAGACGATGAACACGCCTTTTTTGATGCAGGTGAAGGAGTTCCAGGGCGACGGTCTCTCCTTTATCACTCCCTCGGAGCATGAGACGAAAAACGTGAAGTTCGACGGCAAGAACTATCCCAACGAGGGGCCGAATGAGGATCCGGGCGCGTCTTCCTCGATCCGGCGGGTGAACGAGCGCACTCTGGTGATGACCGACAAGGCCGGCGGCAAGGTGACCGATACCGAGGAGATTGGACTGTCAGCCGATCTGAAGTCCTTGACGATTACGGTGCACATTGCCGGCCGCGAAAAGCCGAATGTCATGGTGTTCGAGCGGAAGTAGACGGGACAAGTTCATAGTTCTCAGTTCGCAGTTCGTAGTTCACATCAATTCGGAGGGACATTCTTTCGCGAGCCTGGGGTTCGAGGTTGAGGGGGAAGACAAGAAGAACCCGGCCGCGATCAAAAAAATCCGCTCGGCGTTAGGAGTTTCGATCCGAATTTCCGCTTAAGAGGGTGAGGAGCTTAACGGAAGGGCGATGACGCCGTTAAGAGAAGCGGATATGAGACCCATTCGTATGTTGGTTGAGGTTCTGTTGCCGATGCTGCTGGTTGTCCCGATGGCGGCGCAGCAGGATGGCGGTATGGCCGGGAACGAGAATGCGCCGGCGATCGCGCAGGCCGCGGACTTGCCCGTTGCCGAGGTAACCAGACAGTGCTGCATCCTGCACCCGTTTTTGAAGGCGCCGGATGGAAATACTCCAGAAGCCGGGCTGGTAATGGATGCAAAGGGCGTTCTCTACGGCACGACGTGCAACGGCGGCAGTTCGACCCTGGAGGGCGAGGGCGTGGTGTTTTCGCTGGCCTCACCCTCGAAAGGCGAGCCGCAAACGAAGGAGAAGATCCTCTACACTTTCGGCAGCAAAAGCGATACGGACGGATCGTGCCCTTGGGCCGATTTGACTCTGGGCGCGAACCGGGAGATCTACGGGACAACCCTGAATGGCGGCGACCAAACCGAGGGGACGGTGTTCCGGTTGACTCCTCCGGGCGGCCGCTCAACGGATTGGACGGAAGAGGTCCTTTACAGCTTTGGCACGAATAGCGCCGACGATGCGGCGTATCCGCTGGCGCCGCTGCTGCTGTACAAGGGGAACCTTTACGGTACGGCGTCGATGGGAGGCATAGGC
The DNA here is from genome assembly GCA_049676965.1 of Occallatibacter sp. Classification (GTDB taxonomy): domain Bacteria; phylum Acidobacteriota; class Terriglobia; order Terriglobales; family Acidobacteriaceae; genus Telmatobacter. The sequence goes on along the minus strand of JBAUBR010000223.1, from coordinate 29,163 downwards.
TGCGGCGAAGAGGGCTGCGGTGCAGTTTTTGAGCTGTCTCCTCCCGAGCCGCCGGCAACTGAGTGGAAAGAGACAATCATTCACTATTTCTCGGGCGCCGATGGAGGAATGCCCTACTCCGGCCTGATCGTAGACAAGAAGGGCAACTTCTATGGGACGACTTCGATTGGCGGAGCCAGCAACAACGGGACCGTCTTCGAGTTGGAGCCCCCGCCGGCGAAAGAGAAAAAGTGGAAGGAGACCGTGCTGTTCAGCTTTAGCGGCGGGAATGGCGCCAACCCGCAGTCCGGCCTGGTGGTCGATGACGATGGAGTGTTTTACGGCGCGACATTCAATGGTGGCGGGGATGACATTGGCGTGGTGTACCGGCTCTCGCCGCCTGCCAAGGAAGGCGGAAAGTGGAAGGAGAGCGTGCTGCACGACTTTACGATTCCGGTGACCTCGACCGGAGCGATCTGCTACATATGCGCAAACGGAGGAGCGAGTCCTTACGGTGCTTTGGCGATTACCAAGGATAAGGTTCTCTACGGCACAACCGTATGGGGCGGCGACATCGACGCGGGCACGGTCTTCAGCCTGACGCCGCCAAAATCCGCAAGCGGGACGTGGAAGGAAACCGTGCTGCACAGCTTCACGGGCACGGTGACGGTGCCCGCGGGCGGCGACAACGGCGACGGCATCAACCCGTATGGCGGCATCCTGCTCGAAAACGGCGTGCTCTACGGCACTGTGGCAGACGGCGGGCCGTTCAATTATGGAGATGTGTTTTCGCTGACGCCGTAGAGGCGCGGAGTAATAGAAGAAGATGGCCGGGTCGAAGCGCAATATCTGAGGTCTGCGGTTTCCCACCCTTTCGGCAAAAGCGCCGAAAGGATGGGGCACCCAGGGTCGTGGGGATGGAGGCTTGCGGCAAAAGAAAAGGCCCGGCTGAAGCCGGGCCTTTTGAGTTGTTCTTTCTTGAGGAGTGTTGATGTACGGGCTGAAGCCCGTACCCTTCAGCCGGCTCATTCGGCGGCCATTTCTTCGGCTTCGCCTTCCTGGCGCATGAGTTCGAGCTCGCGCTCGGCGGCTTCGAACTCGGCATGGACTTCCTGCTGGACCCTTGCTGCCGCTTCTTCGAGCTCCGGTGAGAGCTGGACGTTGCGGTAGTACTCGAGGCCCGTGCCGGCGGGGATGAGGCGGCCGACGATCACGTTCTCCTTGAGGCCGCGCAGGTTGTCGAGGGCGCCGTTGATGCTGGCTTCGGTGAGGACACGCGTCGTCTCCTGGAAGCTCGCAGCCGAGATGAAGCTGTCCGTCGAGAGCGACGCCTTGGTGATGCCCAGCAGCAGCGGACGGCCAATTGCAGGACGGCCACCGTTCTTCATGGCGCGCTCATTCTCCTCGTTGAAGCGGAAGCGATCGACCTGCTGCTCGAGCAGGAAGTTCGTGTCTCCCACTTCGTCGATGCGCACCCAGCGCAGCATTTGCCGCACGATGACCTCGATGTGCTTGTCCGAGATGGCCACGCCCTGGAGCCGATAGACCTCCTGGATTTCGTTCACCAGGTAGGCCTGCAGCTCCTTTTCGCCCAGCACGGCGAGAATGTCGTGCGGGTTGAGCGGACCGTCCATCAGCGGGTCACCGGCGCGCAGGCGTTCACCCTCCTGCACGTTGACGTGAATGCCGCGGGGCACCGAGTACTCCTTCTCGTCGCCGTTGTCGGCGGTGACGTAGATCTTGCGCTGCCCCTTGGCCACTTCGCCGAAGCGCACCACGCCATCGATCTCGCTGATGATCGCGGTCTCGCGCGGCTTGCGCGCTTCGAACAACTCGACCACGCGCGGCAGACCGCCGGTGATGTCCTTGGTGCGCGTCGACTCCTTGGGAATCTTCGCCAGCACATCGCCGGGACCGACCTCGTCGCCGTCCTGGATCATGAGGTGAGCGCCGCGCGGCAAGAGATAGCGCTTCGAGCCCTTGGAGTTCTTGACCACGACGGCCGGCTGCCGCTTTTCGTCGGGCGAGTCGGCGACCACCCAGCGCGAGAGGCCGGTGACTTCGTCGACCTCCTCGTTGAGCGTGATGCCTTCCTGCAGGTCCTTGAAGCTGACCGCGCCGCCGATCTCGGTGAGAATCGCGTAGGTATACGGATCCCACTCTGCCAGAAGCTCGCCCAGCTTGACGCGATCGCCGTCCTTGACCTTGAGGCGCGCGCCGTACACCACTACGTAGCGCTCCTTTTCGCGGCCACGGTCGTCGACAATCGCCAGGGAGCCGGACCGGTTCATGGCCACCAGCGCGCCGTCCTTGGCTTCGACGGTGTTGAGGTTGATGAAGCGCACGATGCCGTTGTTCTTGGCGTCGAGGCGCGACCTGTCGGCCACGCGGCTGGCCGTGCCGCCCACGTGGAAGGTACGCATGGTGAGCTGCGTGCCCGGCTCGCCGATGGACTGCGCCGCGATAACGCCGCAGGTTTCGCCGAGCTCGACCATGCGGCCCGAGCCAAGGTTGCGCCCATAGCACAGCGCGCACACGCCGCGCCGCGATTCGCAGGTGAGCACGGAGCGGATCTTGACCTTCTCCACGCCCGCGCCCTGGATCGCCGAGGCGATGTCCTCGTCGATTTGCTGGTTGATTTCGACGACGACGTTGCCGTCGTAGTCCTTGATGCGCTCGAGCGACACGCGGCCGATGATGCGGTCGCGCAGCGGCTCGATGATCTCGCCGGACTCGACGATCGATCCGACATAGATGCCTTCGACCGTGCCGCAGTCGTTTTCGGTTACGATCACGTCCTGCGCCACGTCAACGAGGCGGCGGGTCAGGTAGCCCGAGTCGGCGGTCTTGAGCGCCGTATCGGCCAGGCCCTTGCGCGCGCCGTGCGTGGAGATGAAGTACTCGAGCACGGTGAGGCCTTCACGGAAGTTGGCCGTGATGGGCGTCTCGATGACTTCGCCCGAAGGCTTGGCCATCAGTCCGCGCATGCCGCTGAGCTGGCGAATCTGCTGCTTCGATCCGCGGGCGCCGGAGTCGGCCATGATGTAGATTGGGTTCATGGCGCCTTCGTCGTCGGCCTTTTTCATGTTGCCGAACATTTCGTCGGCAACCTTATCGGTAACCGCCGACCACATCTGGATGACCTTGTTGGAACGCTCGCCGTTGGTGATGGCGCCGTCCATGTACTGCTTCTGGACTTCGATCACCTTCTTGTCGGCATCGTCCACCGTGGTGTACTTGCTGGCCGGAATGACCATGTCGTCCAGGCCGACCGAAAGTCCCGAGCGCGTGGCGTAGTTGAAGCCAAGCTCCTTGATGCGGTCGAGCATGCCCACGGTCACTTCGAGTCCGAGGTTCTGGTTGCAGTAATTCACGAGCTGCCCGATGCCCTTCTTCTTGAGCAGGCCGTTGACGAACGGCATCCCCGCCGGCAGCGCGTCGTTGAGGATCACGCGGCCGACAGTCGTATTGATGTACTGCTTGTCGAAGTCGACAGGCTCGGTGTGCGTGAGGTCCTGGTCGTCGTAGGCCGTGGTCATGTCGAGCACTTTGCCCGTGTAGCGCAGGCGAATGGGCGAAAGCGTCTCCACTTCCTTGGCTTCGAGCGCCATCAGGATCTCTTCGGTGTTGGCGAATGTGCGTCCTTCGCCGCGCGCACCCTTCTTGGCCTTGGTCAGGTAGTAGAGGCCGAGCACCATGTCCTGCGTGGGCACGGTGATGGGCTGGCCCGATGCCGGCGAAAGAATATTGTGCGAAGCGAGCATGAGCACGCTGGCTTCGATCTGCGCTTCGGGCGATAGCGGAATGTGCACGGCCATCTGGTCGCCGTCGAAGTCGGCGTTGAACGCGGTGCAGACCAGAGGGTGAATCTTGATGGCCTTGCCTTCAACGAGCACCGGCTCGAATGCCTGAATACCCAGGCGATGCAGCGTTGGCGCGCGGTTCAGCAGCACCGGGTGGTCCTTGATGACCTCTTCGAGGATGTCCCACACCACTGGCTCCTGCATCTCCACCATTTCTTTGGCCTGCTTGATGGTGGTGCAGTGGCCGGTCTGCTCCAGGCGGTGATAGATGAACGGCTTGAACAGCTCGAGCGCCATCTTCTTGGGCAATCCGCACTGGTGCAGCTTGAGCTCGGGACCGACAACGATCACGGAGCGGCCGGAGTAGTCCACTCTCTTGCCGAGCAGGTTCTGGCGGAAGCGTCCCTGCTTGCCCTTAAGCGTGTCAGAGAGCGACTTGAGCGGGCGATTGTTGGCGCCGCGCAGCACACGGCCACGGCGGCCGTTGTCAAACAGCGCGTCGACGGCCTCCTGCAGCATGCGCTTCTCGTTGCGCACGATCACTTCGGGCGCGTGCAGATCCATCAGCTTCTTCAACCGGTTGTTGCGGTTGATCACGCGGCGATAGAGATCGTTCAGGTCGGAGGTCGCGAAGCGGCCGCCATCCAGAGGAACCAGAGGACGCAGCTCCGGAGGAATGACCGGCAGCACGTCGAGAATCATCCAATGCGGCTTGTTCATGCTCTTGCGGAAGGCCTCAACGACCTTGAGCCGCTTGGCGTACTTGAGCTTCTTCTGCGCCGAGGTCTCGGACTTCATGCGCTCGCGGAGCTCGACGCCGAGCTCGTCGATCTGCACGCGCTTGAGCAATTCCTTGATCGCCTCGGCGCCCATCATGGCTTTGAAGCCCGAGGGCCGGAACTGCTGGTCGAGATCGCGGAACTTGGTCTCTTCCTTGATGATCTCGCGCTCGCGCACCGGCGCGTCGCCGGGATCGACCACGACATAAGACTCGAAGTAGAGAATGCTCTCGAGATCGCGCAGCGAAATGTCGAGCAGGTGGCCAATGCGCGAAGGCAGTCCCTTGAAGAACCACACGTGCGAGCAAGGCGAAGCCAGCTCGATGTGGCCCATGCGCTCGCGGCGCACCTTGCTCACCGTGACTTCCACGCCGCACTTGTCGCAGATTACGCCGCGGTGCTTCATGCGCTTGTACTTGCCGCACAGGCACTCCCAGTCGGTGACCGGGCCGAAGATGCGCGCGCAGAACAGCCCGTCGCGCTCCGGCTTGAAGGTGCGGTAGTTGATGGTCTCGGGCTTGGTGACCTCGCCATGCGACCAGCTGCGAATCTTCTCGGGAGAGGCGAGCATGATGCGGATGGCGTCGAAATCGGTAATGGGGCTGGTAAGCTCGAACGGATTTGAACGGAACAAGGCGACCCTCCTAGGCTCAGCCTTCCGGCTTCGCCGCGGTCATTCCCGGAATCTTTTTGAGGGTTCGTCCTTTCCGGGAGGCGGTGTTTGCCGCTTTCAGGAAGAACCCTGGACTGCTCTTTCGCGTCCGACGCAAGAGATCAGTTCAATCTCTTCAAATCGGTCTCAAATCTGGGTGCCCCATCCTTTCCGCGCATTTTGCGGAAAGGGTGAGAGGCCACAATCTCTCATCGAAGGATCCCCTCCCTTCGTCAAAAAACGGCGAAAGGGTGGGGCGCCCTCATCTCGGTTAGTCGGCGACTGCCGCCACTTCTGCCGGCGCGGGCGCCTTGCGCACAATGTCGGCGCGCTTGATCAGCTCCACGTCAAGGCACAGCGACTGCAGCTCGCGGATGAGCACGTTGAACGACTCCGGCACGCCCGGCTCGATGGCCGCTTCGCCCTTGACGATGGCCTCGTAGATCTTGGTGCGGCCATACACGTCGTCGGATTTCGCGGTAAGCAGTTCCTGCAGAATGTAAGCCGCGCCATAGGCTTCGAGCGCCCACACTTCCATCTCGCCGAAGCGCTGCCCGCCGAACTGCGCCTTGCCGCCCAGCGGCTGCTGGGTGATGAGCGAGTACGGCCCGATCGACCGCGCGTGGATCTTGTCGTCCACCAGGTGCGAGAGCTTGAGCATGTAAATGTAGCCCACCGTCACCGGCTGCTCGAACTGCTCGCCCGTCATGCCGTCGTAGAGACTCGTCTTGCCCGACGAAGGCAATCCGGCCGAAGCCAGCAGCGCCTTGATCTCGCCCTCCTGCGCGCCGTCGAAGACCGCGGTGCCGAACCAGATTCCGCGCTCCATGCCGGCAGCCACCCGCAGCAGCGTCTCGTCGTCGAGCTCGAGCAACTGGCGCAGCGTTGCGGTTCCGGCAAACTCTTTCTTGACGGCCTCGCGAACCTGCTCCGCGCCTTGAGCCAGCTTGACCAGGTCGGCGATCTTCTTGCCCAGCGCATGCGCGGCCCACCCCAGGTGCGTTTCCAGGATCTGGCCCACGTTCATACGCGATGGCACACCGAGCGGGTTGAGCACGATCTCGACCGGCGTTCCGTCGGGAAGATACGGCATGTCTTCCTCGGGAAGAATGCGTGCAATCACGCCCTTGTTGCCGTGGCGGCCGGCCATCTTGTCGCCCACCGAGAGCTTGCGCTTCATGGCGACGTAAACCTTGACCAGCTTGATCACGCCCGGAGGCAGTTCGTCGCCTTTTTGCAGCTTGGCGATCTTTTCATTGGTAATCTTGCGCAGCACTTCGATCTGCCGCGAAGTCATCTCCTCGATCTCGTCGATCTGCTCGTTGACGCGCGGGTCCTTGTCGTTGTAGCGGATACGCTTGAGATTCTTGGTCGAGATGCGCTCGATGGTCTCGCGATCGAGAATCGCGCCCTTGGTCAAGAGCCTCTTGTTGGTGCGCTCGTCGTGCAGGTCGGCCAGCACTTCCTTGCCGCCGAGGATGCCGTCAAGCCGCTTCAACCGCTCGTCGGTGAGGATTCGAATCTCGTCGCCGAGATTCTTTTCGAGCTTCGCGATGTACTCGGCCTCGATGAGCTTGGCGCGCTCGTCCTTCTCCTGGCCCTTGCGGCTGAAGATGCGCACGTCGACCACCGTGCCCTCGATGCCCGGAGGGCAGGTCAGCGAAGCGTCGCGCACGTCGCCGGCCTTTTCGCCGAAGATGGCGCGCAGCAGTTTTTCTTCCGGCGTGAGCTGCGTTTCTCCCTTCGGAGTCACTTTTCCGACGAGAATGTCGCCGTGCTTGATCTGCGCGCCGATGCGGATCACTCCGCTCTCATCGAGATCGCGCAGAGCATGTTCGCTCACGTTGGGAATATCGCGCGTGATCTCTTCGGGACCCAGCTTGGTGTCGCGCGCCTCGATCTCGAACTCCTCGATGTGCACCGAGGTGTAGTAGTCCTCGCGCACCAGCTTTTCGCTGATGAGGATCGCGTCTTCGAAGTTATAACCGCGCCACGGCATGAAGGCCACCAGCACGTTGCGGCCGAGCGCCAGCTCGCCCTGCTCCGTGCACGGACCGTCGGCGATGACCTGGCCCTTGATGACGCGGTCGCCTTCGCGGACGACCGGCTTCTGGTTGATGCACGTGTTCTGGTTCGACCGCTTGAACTTGATTAGCGAGTAAATATCCGAACCGACTTCGCGCGACAACTGCGTTGGGTGATGCTCGCCTTCGACGCGCACGATGATGCGCTCGGAGTCGACCGAATCCACGATGCCGTTGCGCTTGGCGAGAACCACGGCGCCCGAGTCGCGCGCGGTTACGCCTTCCATCCCGGTTCCGACGAGCGGCGCCTCGGCCACCAGCAGCGGAACACTCTGCCGCTGCATGTTGGCGCCCATCAGTGCGCGGTTGGCGTCGTCGTGCTCAAGGAACGGAACGAGCGAAGCGGCCACCGAAACAAGCTGCTTGGGGCTGACGTCGATGTAGTCCACTTCGGCGCGGTTGACGAGCACAAAGTTGCCCTGCCGGCGCGCGTTGACTAGATCCTCAGTGATCAAGCCCTGGTCGTTGAACTCGATGTTGGCCTGCGCGATGGTGTGACGGTCCTCTTCCCACGCCGACAGATAGAAGCTGTAGGGAATAGAGTCGATGGTGCGCTTCTTGGCCTTCGTGAGTTGCGCGTTCAGGCGCTCGGCCTCTTCCTTCTCAATGTGGTCGCCCACGCGCAGGCCGCTTTCGCCGGCGTTGGCAATCTCCACGTAGTCCAGAATGCGCGCGTCCTTCACCTTGCGATAGGGCGACTCGATGAAGCCGTACTCGTTGATGCGCGCAAAGCAGCTCAGCGAGCTGATGAGGCCGATGTTCGGACCTTCCGGCGTTTCAATCGGGCAGATGCGGCCGTAGTGCGTGGGATGCACGTCGCGAACTTCGAATCCCGCGCGTTCGCGAGAGAGACCGCCCGGCCCAAGCGCCGACAAACGCCGCTTGTGCGTGATCTCGGAAAGCGGATTGGTCTGGTCCATGAACTGCGAGAGTTGGGACGAGCCGAAGAACTCGCGGATCGCGGCCATCACCGGCTTGGCGTTGATCAGGTCGTGCGGCATGGCCGTCGACAGCTCCTGATACACGCTCATCTTTTCCTTGATGGCGCGCTCCATGCGCACCAGGCCGATTCGGAACTGATTCTCCATCAGCTCGCCGACGGCGCGCACGCGGCGGTTGCCGAGGTGATCGATATCGTCCACCACGCCGATGTTCTTGCGCAGCTTGAGCAGGTAACGGATCGTCGCGTAGAAGTCCTCGGGCGTCAGGGTGCGGTGATCGAGCTTGGTCGCGTCCTGGTTCTCGTAGAGCTTGATGTTGAACTTCAGCCGCCCCACGCGCGAGAAATCGTACTTGCGCGCATCGAAGAACATGCCTTCGAACAGCGCCGTCGCCGTATCCAGTGTCGGCGGATCGCCCGGACGCAGCTTGCGGTAGATCTCGATCAGCGCCTCTTCCGGCTTGCGCACCGAGTCGCGCTTGAGCGTGTTGGTGATGATGTTGCCCACGTCGTCGCGCTCGGGGAAGAAGACCTCGAAGCTCGATGCCCCGCTCGAAAGCACCTTGTGCAGCCGGTCGGCGGTGAGCTCGACGTTGGCCTCGACGATGACTTCGCCGGTAGTCGTATCAACCACATCGGCCGCGGTGAGCGCGCCATCGAGCTCGGCGGTTTCGATCTCCACCCGTTCGATGTTGGCCGCGCGCAGCGCCTTGAGCGTGTGCGCGGTGACCTTGCGGCCGGAGTGCGCGATCTCCTCTCCGTTGTGGATGACGGCGTGCGCGGGCTTGGCTCCGACAAGGTGTGTGCTCAGCTTCGTATCCTGCTGAACCGCCCAGCTCAGCTTGCCGTCGGCGATGTTGATGCGATCGACCGTGTAGAAGGTCTTGAGAATTTCTTCGTCCGAACGCAGCCCCAGCGCGCGCAGAAAGATGGTGCCCAGGAACTTGCGCTTACGGTCGATGCGCACGTAGAGCGTGTTCTTCTGGTCGTATTCGAACTCCACCCACGAGCCGCGATAGGGAATGATCTTGCCCAGGAAGTAGGTGCGGTTGTTCGCCGTCTCAAAGAAGACGCCGGGTGAGCGGTGAAGCTGCGAAACGATCACGCGCTCCGTCCCGTTGACGATGAACGTGCCATTCGGCGTCATCAGCGGAATGTCGCCGAAGAAGACTTCCTGCTCTTTAATGTCGCGGATGGTCTTGTTGCCGGTCTCCGCGTCTTTGTCATAGATAGTCAGGCGCACCGTGACCTTGAGCGGCGCTGAGAAGGTCATGCCGCGCTCTTCGCACTCCTGCTGGTCGTACTTCAACTGCAGGCTCACCGGGTCGCCGCACTTGTTGCAGAAGTCGGGCGTGTTCTTGTTATAGGTGCCGCACTTCTGGCAGAGCACGTCGCCGGGATGAAACGGATCGGTGATCACCATCGCCCCGCAATGAATGCAGGCGGTGCGCAGGTGGTGCAGCCCCTTCAGGTGGCCGCACTTGCACTCCCAGTTGCCGATCGAGAAGTCGACGAAGTCGAGCTGCGAGATGCCGCGAAAATCCGTGATCGGGAAGACCGACACGAACACCGACTGCAGCCCCGAGTCGTCGCGCTCGTTGGGCAGCTTGTCCATCTGCAGAAAACGCTCATACGAACGCCGCTGCACTTCGATCAGGTTGGGAATCTGAGTTGCTGTAGGAATCTTTGAAAAATCGAGCCGGCTGCGGATCGCGCGCTTCTCGTTAGGCATGTTCACTCCTGAGCCTCATTGCTTCGGATCCGGGCCGCGAGAGGGGAACCCGATCCGCGCCGCCGCCTGAGTCTCATAGCGACGGCTGATCAACGGTAGAAATTCGAGAAAAACCGGACTGGAATCACTTCCCAGTCCCAACCCATGGCTGGGAAACCGCTCAAGTGCGTAGCGGCGCAGGGCGAGAGCCTGCATGTGAGAGTTGCGTCAAAATCGCGATCTGGGCATTGCCGGATTCCCGGCCGGTGCGCTATTCTGCGCACAATTGGAGAAGCAGGCGCAATGGACTTTGCCGTACTGTTGACCTTTGCGCAATCAAGCAGACTCCGGTCTGAAACGCCTTATCTGCAGCGGCCGGGAGACACGAAAAGCCCGTGAGGACACAGTGCCTCACGAGCGTGGCTTGTCGCCAATGCTCCCATCCGAATTCTTATCCCTGCTCTCGCCGATCCCAAAGCTCGCTTCTGTCGCTCGCCCGCCAACCGCTCGCCAACGCCCAACGAGGAACCCAGCCCGCCCTCGCCTGCTTTGGCACCAAGGCACCTTTCACCGCATTCAGCCGGTCCCGAAACGCCTGGCACGGCTTCGGGAGGTAAACGCTTTCGTGCCCCTTGTCATCTTATTGGATGCGCCGTCACGCCTCCGGATTCGCTCCTTGAGAAACCAGACAGCCGAAAAGACGCGCAACGAATATCGTAGCGCGTCCCCGCGGCGTTTGCAAGTCCCTAACCCGGATTTCGCCCGGATTTGCCGTTGAATCGCTCCCGCTACTTGATCTCGACCGTCGCGATGCCTTCGAACTTCTTCCGGATGGCCTCGGCCTCGTCCTTGGTCGCGTTCTCTTTGATCGGCTTCGGAGCGCCGTCCACCAGGTCCTTGGCTTCTTTCAGACCCAGCGACGTAACCTCGCGTACCGCCTTGATGGTATTGATCTTATTCGCGCCAAAGTCCTTGAGAATGACCTGGAACTCGGTCTTCTCCTCGACCGCCGGAGCCGCCGTCGCGCCGCCCCCGGCCGCAACCGCCACCGGAGCCGCCGCTGCCGCCGAAACCCCCAGCCGCTCTTCCAGCTTCTTCACCAGCGAAGCCGCTTCCAGCAGGCTCAGGCTCACAATCTGTTCTTCCAACTGTGCCAAATCAGCCATGTTCTTCTCCAATCAAACCGTTTGAATTGAATTGCGGCCGCCCTGCCAAACCGGAAGTTTCCGATGCGCCCAGACCAGCGCCCTTCCTGCATGTCGTACGACCAGATCTCTACGAGGGACTTAGGGACTCGGGACTAAGGGACTGAGGATTGCGCTTTCGCGACTGGCTTTCCTTAGTCCCTAGTCCCCTAGTCTCTTCAATCTACGCCGCTCCCGCAAACTTCCCCTTTTCCACTCCCTGATTCAGAACCACCGCCAGATCGCGTCCGGCTGCGTTCAGAACCGTCACCAGCCGCTGCGCGGGCGCATTGATCAGGAACAGGAGCTTGGCGAAAATCTCTTCCTTGCCCGGCAACGTCGCCAGGGCCTTCACTTCCTCAACCTTCAGTAGCTTGCCGTCGACAATTCCCAGCTTGAACTGGAATTCGGCGTTGTCGCCCACCCACTTTGAAAACGCCTTGGCCAGAGCCACCGGGTCGCCCGAGGTAAACGCTACCGAGCTCACGCCTTTCAGCCCCTTCAGCGCCGCTTCAACCTTGGTGCCTTCGCCGGCCTTCGCCGCCAGCTTGTTCTTCACCACGCGGTACTTGCCGCCGGCTTCGCGAATCACCTTGCGCAGCGCGAAATCCTGCGCCACGGTCAGCTTGGTAAAGGTGCCCACAATCGCCGTAGTCGAGGTCTCCAGCTCCTTGGCCAGCAACTGAACCTTCTCTGTCTTCTTCGCTCTTGAAATAGCCATTGTCTTCGCTCCGCTGCGACAGGGGTCAGGGATCAGGGGTCAGGGGTCAGTTCCAAAACCCGACAAATCCCTTGCTCCCATTCTTTGCGCCCTGCTCCCCGTTCCGCGCCCTCAATTTGCGCTTGCTGTTCCCAATCCAACTCTCTGAAATTCGCGGGCAGGACTCCGAGGCCAATTGGACCACCAAACCGCCTGATCCCTAACCCCTGAACCCTGATCCCTGCTTCTAGTGTTTTCCCGCCGCCTCGGCCGTTGCCGGATCGAGCGGCACGCCGGGGCCCATGGTCGAACTCAGCGTCACGCTCTTGATATATTTGCCCTTGGCCGCCGAAGGCTTGGCGCGCACGATCGAAACAATGACGGTCGTCGCGTTCTCCACCAGCTTCTCCGGCGGAAAGCTCAGCTTGCCCACCGGCACATGCACCAGGCTGGTCTTGTCGGCGCGGAACTCCACCTTGCCGGCCTTGATCTCTTTCACCGCCGAACCCACGTCCTGGGTCACGGTCCCGGTCTTGGGATTGGGCATCAACCCCTTCGGGCCCAGCACCTTGCCCAGCCGGCCCACCACCTTCATCATGTCCGGAGTGGCGATCAGCGCGTCGAAGGCGGTCCAGTTTTCCTTCTGGATCTTCTCCACCATCTCCTCGCCGCCCACAAAATCGGCGCCCGCCGCCTGCGCTTCCTTCTGCTTGTCGCCGGTGGCAATCACGGCCACAATCTTGCTTTTGCCCAGCCCGTGCGGCAGAACAACAGTCCCGCGCACCATCTGGTCGGCGTGCCGCGTATCAACACCGAGGCGCATGGTCAGGTCGACCGTCTCGTCGAACTTGGCGTACTTGACTTTTTTCAGCAGATCCACGGCCGCGGGCAGCGGATAGGCCAGCTCAGTCACAGACGCGCGCGCCTTCGCAATATTCTTGCTGGGTTTTGACATCCAGTTCCTCGTCTCCCACCGCAGTTGCCAGCCCGCCTGTCGCGGGACTCCTGGGTCCTAGCCGGACGGGCAGCGCTCTTGCTGCCGTTGGCGGACTCCGTGGAGTCAAAAGCCGTGGTGCAAATGACGGCCCGAGCAGGAACTCGGGACGCATCGCTCGATATTAACGAAACGGCGTCCGAAAAGCAACGAGGAATGACAATCGCCTTAAGGTGCGGCTGGTTCGTTGTAACCTGTGCCGGCTCGCCTACCAACTCGCGGGCTTGGTAAATGTGCCGTGGACATCTGTTAACGACGCCGGGAATTGCGCCGCGCGCAGAACGCCGGATCGAATCTGCTTTATGAAGTCCACGTGGGGCAAGATGGCGCGACTTGCGCGCGGATGTGGATTCAGTATGCCTACCCGCTTATGAAGCTCATTGCGCACAATTTTGATGGGCTCCAGAAGGTCCGAGTCATTCGAGACTACAACCGCAACGTCGAACCTGCCCATATGCGCGTCATGCAGCAAGTGTGTGGCCAGGTTTACATCCGAACCCTTTTCCTCCGTCCTGATGACCCTCGCATATTGTTGCGGCTGTCCGGGCGGCACAGCCAGCGCCATGGTGACCGTGTGCGTAAGGAAGTGGCCAAGGTGAACCGACACCGACGGGAGCGTCCCGAGCGCCCGCAGGAAGAGCTGCTGTCGCATGGGTTGGTCCGGATCATTGGGCCTCGCCGATACCAGCGCCGTGAAATACTTGATCTTCCCGACTGGGTTCTTCGGCAGGAGAAGCCGGCAGAGCGCCTCTGGATTGAGCCAGCGATAGGGAGTATTGCGAAGGGCCCCGTAGTAAAGATTGAATCCATCGATGTAGACATTTGTGATCAAGCGGGCCCTCTAAAATGCAGAAGCCGCTCGCGAGGAGCGGCTTCGCGCCCGGTCACCGAAGCGACCGGGGGGATAACCTTATTGTACTCAATTCCGTGGGCCGATCAAGGCTAATCTCAAGAGTGGCCTGCCAAGCTCTGAGTCCCGTTGGCTCACGCAGCCCGCGGCGTGAGCTTGATTCCAAGAGCCTTCATCACACCGAGAAATGTCGAAAGCCGCGGATCGCCGGTGGGCGAAAGGGCCTTATAGAGCGCCTCGCGCGTCACGCCCGCCTTGGCGGCCAGTTCGGTCATCCCCATGGCCCGCGCCACATCGCCGAGCGCGGCCGCGATCAGCGCCCGATCGCCATCCTCGAAGACCGCTTCGAGATATTCCGCGATTGCCTTCGGGCTATCTAGATACTCTGACGCATCCCACACAGTCGTCCTAACCGCCATCATTCAACTCCTTTGCCAGCTTCTTTGCCCTGGCGATATCTGCATCCTGGGTCTTCTTGCTTCCACCGGCGAGAAGCAAAACCAGCTCGCTGCCCTTCTGTTGCAGGTAGACCCGGTAACCCGGGCCGTAATCGATTCGCAACTCACGCCGACTGGCTTTACGTCTCCGAAGTTGCTCAGCGACACGCGCCGGATGCGAGCCAGAATGCGAAACCTGGCTTTGTCGTCCCGCAGCTTAGAAAGCCAATCCGCGAAGGCTTGAGTCTGGCGAACCTCGATCACCCGTCAACTATAGTTCACAATCTCAGGATCTTCAATGGCTGCGCCATCGCTCCCAGATCCCGCGCCCGCCTATACTGGCGCCAGGTGATCCGCAAAAATGTCCCAGACGGTGCTTGGTCTCTCCATCGGCCAGATTACGGCTTACGCCGCAATTGCCAACGTGCTGCTGGCGCTGGTGCTCGCGGTTGTCACCCTGTACTACGCCTCCCACGCCAAGCGCCAGGCCGACGCCAGCAAGGAGCAGGTTGACGCCTCCAACCGCCAGGCCGATGCGGCGATCCGGACGCTCGAGCTCCTGCTCAAGGAAAAGGAGCAGCAGGCAAAGACGGACGTCTTCACGGTGAAGTTCCAGCTCCGCGCGGCGGCGCAGATGATCGACGAATGGCAGCAGCGCATCCACTCCGAATCGTCCGACCTGCCCGACCTGATCGAGATCCTGCCGCCCAACTTCAACAGCACTATCTCCAACGCGGAGAGGATCGACCACCTTGTAGCCGGATACATGGGCTCCGCGCTGCACTTCGTAACCAAGGCCGAGCTCGATATCCGCGTTCTGCGCGACCGCGACCCCGGCATGAGCGCCGATACCGCGGTCGTCAATGGGAAGCTGATCGAAAGCCGCGCGCGACTGCAGGAGCGCGCCGACATAAATCTGGCCACGGCCAAGGCCAAGATCGCCGAGGCGAGCGCGCGACTTGAGGCGGCCACCGCGGGCTAGACCAACGCCGGTCGAAGTGGAAGCGCCTGTCCCCTTCGACTTTTTCGAGATTCGCCCGCCGATCCATCGCGCCGTCTCGGTCGCAAACTAGGTAACACTGTTTTGGCTATAATGATGCGAGACTTCGCGTTTGAAAAAGACGATCAATCGGGAAAAGGCTAGTTCCTCCATTGTCTCTGACTCCTACCTCCGACACCTCGACCCGTGAAATTCTCCAGTCCGGCTTGCCGGACCGGCGGCTGCTCGAAAAGGCGCTGGGCATCCGCCTGTTCGAGCAGCGGCTGCTCAAACTGTTCAGTGAAGGACGACTTTTCGGTACTGTCCATACCTGCATCGGGCAGGAGTGGACGGGCGTTGCGCTGGCGGAATGCCTTGAGCCGGACGACACGGTTTTCAGCAATCATCGCTGCCACGGGCACTACCTCGCACGCAGCGAAAACTACGCCGGCCTTCTTGCCGAGATCATGGGCCGCGAGGCAGGCATCTGCCGCGGGCGAGGCGGCAGCCAGCATATCTGCGACGGCAATTTCTTCAGCAACGGGATCCAGGGAGGGATTGTTCCGGTTGCCGCGGGTATGGCCTTCGCAAAAAAGCTTCGCGGCGATCGTGCGATTGCGGTTGTCTTCATCGGCGACGGCACGCTGGGCGAGGGCGCCCTGTACGAGACGCTCAACATCGCGTCGGTCTGGAGCCTGCCGCTGCTGTTCGTGCTCGAGAACAATCTATATGCGCAGAGCACATCGCAGGAGCAGACCCTCGGCGGCGACATTGAAGCGCGCGCTTCGGCCTTCGGCATCCGCACCTCGAAGAGCGACACCTGGAATCCCATCGGGTTGATGGAGACCATGGCTCAAGCGGCTGGATACGTGCGCTCCGAGCGCCGACCGATGTTTTTGCGCGTTGACACGGACCGGTTGATGGCCCATTCCAAGAGCGACGACAACCGCGACAAAGCCGAAGTGGACGCTTATTGGGAGCGCGACTTTCTGCACCTGGCAGTCAAGGAGTTTCCCGAGATCATGGCGCCCATCGAAGAGCGAATGCTGGCGAAGATCGATGCCGCGCTAAGCGAAGCTGAACGCTCACCGATGTGCGCCGTTGAAGATCCTCTTTCGGAGCAACCCGCAGCGGCCTGGACCGAGACGCTGTTCGCCGGCGGGGAACGTGTGGTCAACCGCATCCATGCGGGCTTGCACATGGCCCTGGAACGCGACGCCAAAGTGATTCTGCTCGGCGAGGATATCGAGGGCCCCTACGGGGGCGCCTTCAAAGTAACCAAGGACCTCAGCCAGCTCTACCCCGGCCGTGTCCGCAACACTCCCATCAGCGAACTTTCCATCACCGGTATCGCCAACGGCCTGGCGCTTTCCGGCATGCGCCCGGTGGTCGAGATCATGTTCGGCGACTTCGTCATGCTGGCTTCGGACCAGTTCGTCAATCACGCGGCCAAGTTCAACTATATGTATGCCGGCCAGGTGAACTGTCCCGTAGTGGTGCGGACGCCGATGGGCGGAAAGCGAGGCTATGGCCCCACGCATAGCCAGTCTCTGGAAAAGCATGTCCTTGGCGTGCCCGGAACGCGAGTCCTCGCGCTTCACCATCGTTTCGATCCTGCCCAGGTGTATGACCGGCTTCTTTCAGATGGCGTTCCCGCGCTGCCGACCCTGGTAATCGAAAACAAGATTCTTTACGGCGAAAAGGCTTCCGCCGATGCCATCGACGGGTTCAAGTGGTTTCATAGCGGCCACGACTTTCCCATCGGCTATCTGCGCGCGGAGACCCGTCCCGACGCCACCATCGTATGCTACGGAGGCATGCTGCCGGATGTCGAGAAGGCCGTGGAACAGCTCTTCACCGAGCACGATCTGGTGGTGGAAGTGCTCTGCCCCATGCAGCTTTACCCTCTCGATGTGAATGCTCTGCTGCCGATCGTGCAACGCAGCTCCAAGGCCCTCCTGGTGGAGGAGGGACACGGCTTTTGCGGATTCACGGCGCAGTTGATGGCTTCATTCTTCGAGCGGGATCCTTTGCTGGCGATGCGCCGGGTATACTCGCGGCCGCAGCACATCCCGTCGGCCAAACCGGCCGAGCTTATGGTTTTGCCCGATACCGGGCGCATTGTGGCGGAAACTCTGGAGCTGGTGCAATGAGCCAGACCGTGCCCCTCCTTTTCGAGCGCGAAAACATCAATGACGAGTCGGTAGTGCTGGTCCGCTGGTTTGCCCGCCATGGCGACAGGGTGGAAGAGGACACGCTGCTGGCCGAGATCGAGACCAGCAAGGCAAATGTCGAGGTCCATTCGCCATCGGCCGGATTCTTGATCTGGAGCTACCCCGAGGGCGCCTCCATTCCGGTTTCCGCGGCCATTGGCCAGATTTCGGCAGTCGCGCCGGAAGGGGAACCAACCTTTGCCGACGCTTCCGCGACCAAATCGGGGGCTACGCTTCCGCAAGAGGCCAATGGGAAGCCTGCGGCTGCGGCGCGGGTTGGTGGACCGGCGGCTTCGCCCACAACCGCGGGGGTCGAATTCCCAATTTCGACACCGTACCGCCAGCGCATCTCGCCCCTGGCTGCAAAGATGATGGGGACCCATGGGCTGACAGCGAAGGATTTTCCCGGCAGATCGGTTGTGCGCAAGCAGGATGTCCTGGACATCCTGCATCCGCCGGCACCGCTCCAGCCGGCGGGCATCCATGCCCGGTCCTCTGGGCCGGTTCCCATAATCTCCCAGCCCTACAAGGAGTTTCCACTTTCCAAGATGAAGCGCCGCGAGGCCGATTCGCTGGCTGCCGGCACGGGGAATGCGATCCAAAGCGCGGTTTCGGTCACTTGCGTGACCAGGGGCTTGCGCCGGCGCTTGGCCGCCAGATTGCCCGGCTTGAACGCGTCGGCCGTAATCGTCTACGAAACCAGCCGCCTGCTGCGAAAATATCCGACCTTCAATGCCACCTGCCGCAACGGTGTCATGCTGCAGTACGAGCAAGTGAACTTGGGCTACGCCATGGACGATGGACGGGGCTTGAAGGTTGCGGTTTTCCGGGAGTGCGACGCTCTGCCGGTCCAGCAGATCTCGACGCGGATGAACGATCTTACGGTGGCATATATTGAAGATCGGTTGACCCCCGCCCAAATGGCCAACGCAACTTTCACCGTCAGCGACTTGTCGGGCCTGGGAGTTTCCAGCTTCTACCCACTGATCAGCGAGAATCAGGGGGCCATACTGGGTGTGGGCGCGGAGGAGTTTCTTCCCGGCAGCGCGTTGGGTACCTTCATATTGACATTGGCTTTCGATCATCAACTTGCAGATGGCCGCACGGCTGCGCTTTTTCTCAACGATTTGAAGAGCCGTCTCGCCGGCTACGAGGGCCGCGCCGACGAGGCGCAGGCGGAGATTGCCTGCTCCCAATGTGGACGCACCGCAAAGCAATTGACCGAATTGGACGGAAACCTTCTGCTCTCGGCGGTGCCGAAGGGATATCTGTGCACGCTGTGTGCAACGGGGTATTAGGTCATGACCGAAGAGAGCTTACGGGAGATCGTTTCCACATTGAGCCGGATCGACGGGGGGCAGCTTACCGCAGAATCTCCGCTGACAGGCCCGCTGACCCACTCGCTCGGCCGAGCGCGGCTGGATGCGAATTTACGATCCAGATTCGGAATTGCCAACCCGGCAATCTATTCCGCCACAACGTTCGGGGAACTCTGCAGCGTGCTGGGCGTCGCACCTGCTTCGAACGCCGCTGAGCCGGCGGTGCCTTTTGCGCCGGTCGCGCAGGCTCAGGTTGAAGGCGCGGGAAGCGGAATCCGTATTGGCACGGATGTGGAATCGATCACGGCCATGCCCACGACAGCCGACTACTGGGAAGACGAATTCTACAAGTCGACTTTCACGCCGCGGGAGATCGGCTACGCTCTGCTGCAGCCTTCGCCGCAGGCGAGCTTCGCGGCAATGTGGTGCGCCAAAGAAGCCGTGCGCAAGGCCGATCCATCGCTTGCCCAGGTCGACTGGCAAAAGCTCGAAGTGATCCATGATGATCGCGGCAAGCCAGGCATCGCGCTCAATGAAGCGCTAGTTCCGGGTTCGCTCAGCGTGAGCCACACGGACGAGATCGCCTTCGCGGTCTTTGCCTTCGCGCCCAGCTCGAATTCCGTTCATCCTTCCGACTCGGCGCCGAAGCAGGAAGGCACCGGCTCGAGTGTCTCGCCTGAGGTAGCGTCGCAGGGCCATGTCGGCAGAAACACGGCGATGCTAGCAGCGCTTGCATTGCTGCTCTCCATCGCGGCGCTTGCGCTTTCATTTCTGCGTCGCTGATTCAGAGACCCCTTACGACCCCCGACGCGGGTTGAAGCGGATCGCGGTCAACCTAGCCGACACCGCTGCGACTTTCGTATCCACCATCCCTTTGGCCAGGAAAGCGGACCGGACCTGCGATTCATTGAGCGGGTGACCGGGACCCCTGGGATAGACGACCCAGACGGGCAGGGATCTTGAGATTTGGGATTCTACCGATTTGATTGCTCCCTCCAGGTCCTTCGGAGTTTCGACACAGGCAACGATGAGGTCGGGTTTACTGGCCGGGATTTGCGACGCTTGAGCGAGCGCGGATTGAAGCGCTTCGTCGGTAGCAGAGCCGATGGTCGAAACGATGGTCTGGCTGGTGATTCCCAATTTTCGGGATAACGGTGCGGGGCCGGCGTTGAGCGCCGCCGCCCATTTCTCCGCGTGAGCTGCTCCGATATAAGCTGAACGGGCTCGCCGGCGACGGTGAAGCACAGGCGGGCCGCTTGCGCCTTCACGCCTTTGAGTTCGGCGAACGGAATGCGTTTGCGGATTTCGCCGCGAAGGATGAGTTCGCTGGTTTCGAGCAGCGCCTTCACGTTCCCAGTAGTGCCGGCCCAGTCGCATTTGCAGTTGGCTTCGCGGCCCACTTCGATCTCCCGGACACTGAATGTTTTCGGCGGCTCGTTCTACTGCGCCACGCCGCCCGGCGGGACGTGTTCTTCGAGGTAGCGCGCGATCAGGCTGTAGACGTGGAACGAAGTTCCCTTGCCTTCGAAGAGCCCATGCGTGCGGTTGGGGTAGTCCATGAACGTAAACGGCTTGCCCAGCTCGACGAGCTTGTTCACCAGCAGCTCCGTTCCCTGGAAGTGGACGTTGTCGTCGCCCGAGCCGTGAATCACGAGCAGGTTGCCGGCCAGACCCTGGGCGAAGTTGATGGGCGAGCCGTCGTGGTCGCCCTGCTTGTTCTCGTTGGGCAGGCCCATGTAGCGCTCCTGGTAGATGGTGTCGTAGTGGCTCTCGTCGGCCACGGGAGCGACGGCGATGCCGGTCGAATACACGCCGGGATAGCGGAACATCACGTTGAGCGTATTCGACCCGCCGCCGCTCCAGCCCCAGATGGCCATGCGTGTGGTATCGATGTAGCTGTGCTCGCGCGCCAGTTCCTGGATGGCCTGGGCCTGCTGCGCCGACGACAGCACGCCAATGGCGCCGTAGATGCACTTGCGCCACTCGCGGCCCTTGGGCGCAGGCGTGCCCTGGTTGTCGAAGCTGACGATGATGTAGCCCTGCTCGGCGAGCGCGCCATGGAAGAGCCTGCCGGCACCGTGCCACCCGTCGCGCACTGTCGCGCCCCAGGGCTCTCCGTAGACGTTTGCGAGCACCGGGTATTTTTTCGCGGGGTCGAAGTCGGGAGGCTTGATCATCCAGCCGTCGAGCGTGACGCCGTTATCGATTTTGACCTGGAAGAATTCGGTCTTTGATCCCAGCAGCGGTTGAACCTTGGCGGCAAGATCGTCGTTATCGACCAGAGTGCGCACCGGCTTGTGATCGGGCAGGCTCACGATCTCGACCCGAGGCGGCCGGTCTGCGGTCGAGTAGATGTGCACAGCCCAGCGGCCGTTGGGAGCGATTTGATAATCGTGGTGGCCGGGCTCATCGGCCGGCGTCACGCGCTCCGGAACACCCTGCCCATCGAGCCGGGAGCGGTAAAGATACTGGCGCGTTGCGTCGCCGGGTGAGGCGAGAAAGTAGAACCATCCGCCTTTTTCATCCACCGCGGATTTCTCGAGGATGTCGCCCTCGAAGCGGGTGATGAGTTTTGGCTGGCCGGTGGCGGGATCGACGCGCCAGGCGTGGCGCCAGCCATCGCGCTCGCTCAGGAAGATGAAGTCCTTCGCTGAATCCGGATTCGAGTTCTGAACCGAGATCTGCCCGATCCAGGTCAGCGGAAAGACGTCGACCCAGGTCTTGTCGGTGTCGTCGGTAATCACGCGGGTGTCGCCGGTGCGGGCGTCGGCCCAGATGAACTGGTTGGTCTTCTGCAAGCGGTCGAGATACTCGATGACCACGCCGTTGTTGCCCGCCCAATCCATCTGCGCGACGTAATGCTGGCGCGGATCGCCGGCCAGCTTGATCCAGCGTGTGGGCCCACCCGCAGCGGCCACAATGCCCACGCGCACGGCGGAGTTGGTGGTGCCCGGCTGCGGGTATTTGTATTTTTCGGTGACCGGATACTCGGCCTCGGTGTCGTTGATCAGCGTGTATTCGCCCACGCCGGATTGATCGAACTGCCAGTAGGCAATCGACCGGCTGTCGGGGCTCCAGTGAAAACAGTCGCGCAGGAACAGCTCTTCCTCGTTCACCCAGTCCGAGGTTCCGTTGATGATGTCCGCCGAGCCGTCGGTGGTTAGCTGAGTGATCTTCCTGGTGGCGAGATCTTCGGCATAGAGATTGTTGGCGCGCACATAGGCCACGCGGCTGCCGTCGGGAGAGAACGTGGCAAACATCAGCGTCGATTCGGGCGCATCGCCGCCGAGCTTGGTCAGCCGCGCCTCGGGCGTTGTGGCGCTGGTGTCGAAGACCCAGTAATCGCCGCGCGTGTTCTCGCGCCATACGCGCTTCGAATTGGTAAAGATCAGCAACTTTTTGTTGTCGTAGGACCAGGCGTAGCTCTCGATCTGAAGCGGACCTTTGGCGCCGGGCGGTGTCAACTGCGCCGGCGAAACCGGCACGCCGCGCTTGCCTGTGGCCGTATCGTAGACCGCCAGTTCGACGCCCTTGCCATCGCTCGCAGCTTCCAGAATCGAGTAGGAGTCGCCGCCGTTCTGCCAGGCAAGTTCCGGATTTCTACCAATGAACTCGTGCTTGTTGAAGATCGCGTCCAACTGCTGCGCGAGCTGCGGCGGGATGCCGTCAGGGGACGCGGCGAACGACGGGCAGATGGCGATGGGAACAAGGCACAGGACGAGCGCCGCGCGTTTTAGTTGAAACAAGACCGGACCTCCGGGAACGGCGGATTGCGCCCGCCACGATGGTTGGTGCCGTGCCCCGATTATAGGCAACAGAGCGCAGCGCGGTCAGTGATGGCGCCGCTTTTCAGTCTTTCCCCATGCAGGCCTTTTGTGAAATGCTTGCGCGCATGGGGAATCGCCGCTTGTTTTTGGATCGAGGAGTCCTGCGTTCCGCGAAAGTTGCCCTGGCCGCTGTTTCAACCATTTCGTTGCTCGCCGCAGCGGGCCTGCACGCGCAGGAATTGAACTCGACCTACGCGCGCGATCCCAATCAGGCCATCGACCAGCAGTACACCGATCACATCAAGAAGTACACCACCGATCCACAGTTCATCTCGCCGCTGGTGGATTATCTTCCCGCGTCGAAGACCGTTCCCACGCCGGAGAAGGTGCTGGGCGACGTCTCCGGCGCGCCCGACATGCTGCCTTATGCGGAAGATGTGTACAAGTACTTCCGCATGCTCGAAGCCAGCACGCCGCGCGTGAAGGTCGTCACCATCGGCCACTCGGAAGAGGGCCGCGAGATGATCGCGGTGGCCGTTGCCGACGCGGATTTGCTGGCCAAGGTAAAGGAGAACGATGCGCGGCTGGCGCAGCTCGCCGATCCGCGGACGATCGGCCTGGATGACACGAAGGCGCGCGCGCTCATCGACCAATCGGTGCCCGTTTATTACATCACTGGGACGATCCACTCGCCGGAGACCGGCGCGCCGACCGCGCTGATGGAGCTTGCCTACCGCCTGGCCGTCGACGACGCGCCCTATATCAAATACATCCGCTCGCACATGATCGTGCTCATCACGCCGGTGGTTGAAGTGGACGGACGCGACCGCATGGTGGACATTTACCGGTGGCACAAGGCGCATCCCAATGAGGAGTGGCCGCACCTGCTCTACTGGGGCCATTATGTCGCGCACGATAACAACCGCGACGCCATGGGCATGACTCTCGATCTCACACGCAATGTGCTCGACACTTATCTCAACTGGCACGCGCAGGTGCTGCACGATCTGCACGAGTCGGTCCCATTCCTATATGACAACACGGTCGGTGACGGGCCTTACAACGCGTGGGTCGATCCCATCGTCGCCGACGAATGGGCGGAACTGGGCTGGAATAACGTAGCACAGATGCAGACCCTCGGCATGCCCGGCGTGTTTACTCACGGCGATTTCGACACCTGGAGCCCCGGCTATCTGATGTTTCTTGCCGCCATGCACAACGGCATCAGCCGGCTCTATGAGACCTTCGGCAATGGCGGCGCGGATACGGAAAAGCGAATTCTCACGCCGGAGGAATATTCGCGCACCTGGTACCGGCAGAATCCGCCGCTGCCCGTGGTCACGTGGTCGCAGCGTGACAACAATAACTACGAAGAGAGTGCGCTGCTGTCGACGATCACTTACTTCTCGCAGCACACGCATCACTTTCTAGAGAACTACTATCTCAAGAGCAAGCGCTCGGTGGAAAAGCCCACGCTCTCGGGACCGGCGGCGTATGTAATTGCCGCCGACTCCGCCCAGACCAATCGCGAGGTTGAGCTGCTCAAGGTGCTGAAGCGCCAGCACGTGGAGATCCAGCAGCTCTCTGCCGCGGCAACCTGCGAGCTGCCCGCGGAGAAGCGCGGCGACAAGCCGAAGCAGCAGGCGTATCCCGCAGGCAGCATCGTGGTGCGCATGGATCAACCTTATTCGCGCGTAGCCGATGCGCTGCTCGACCGGCAGTATTGGGCGCCGGACGATCCGCAAAAGCATCCGTATGACGACACAGGTTGGTCGTTCACGCATCTTTTCAACGTGAAGGTCGACCGCATTACCGATGCATCAATCCTGAAAGCGAGCATGACGCCGCTCGACGACCCGGCTGGGCTGGCCGGCAAAGTTGCAGGCGAGG
Organism: Occallatibacter sp.; assembly: GCA_049676965.1. Classification (GTDB taxonomy): domain Bacteria; phylum Acidobacteriota; class Terriglobia; order Terriglobales; family Acidobacteriaceae; genus Telmatobacter. The sequence goes on along the minus strand of JBAUBR010000223.1, from coordinate 4,882 downwards.
GCTCGGTGCTGGCCGTCGCCAATACCGGGCAGGTTTCGCTGCTTTCATTGGTCTACAAACTGAAGGACGCGAAGATCGAAGTGACCGAAAAGCCCTTTGACGCCGACGGCAAGAATTATCCGGCAGGCTCGCTGCTGATCTCGGGAGCGGGCGATAACGCTGCAAGCGTTTTGCACGATCTGTCGCTCGACGGATCGCGTCTCGCATCAGGGCCCTCCGTGGCGTCGCACGTAATTACCGCACCGCGAATCGCCTTCATGCACACGTGGCTTTCCACGCAGACCGAGGGCTGGTGGCGCTATGCCTTCGACGCCGAGGGCGTTCCCTTCGACTACATCAGCACGCAGACCGTGGCGAAGGAGCCGGACCTGCGCTCGAAATACGACGTGATTGTCTTCGCGCCGGTGGGCCGCGCCTCAGCGCAGCAAATTCTCGACGGGATTCCGTCGTGGAACAACGCCATGCCGTGGGAGAAATCCGACATCACGCCGAACCTGGGCAGAGTCGACAGCACCTCCGACATTCGGCCGGGCCTGGGCTACGATGGGCTGGCGCACCTCAAGGAGTTTGTCGAAAAGGGCGGGCTGCTCATCACCTGCGAAGACACGGCGCAGTTTGCTATCGACACGGGCCTCGCGCCCGGTGTAAGCGTTGCGCCCGCGGGCGACGCGCGTGTGGTCGGCACGGTACTCAACACGGTGTTTGTCGGGAAGGGCAGTCCGATTGCGTTTGGCTTTGGCGCGGGCGTTCCAGTGATGAGCGCCGCGGGGATGGCTTTCAACGTGAGCAACACTCTGGGCCGAGCCGGCGGACGAGTGTTGATGGATCCATACGCGCAGCGCCCCACCGGTCGCGGCAGCGTGGAAGACAGCGATGAACCGCAAGGCAGAAAGATTGCCGAAGCGGAGCCGCTCAAGAAGCAGCAGCCGTGGGAGGCGCGGGAGCTGAATGAGGAGCAAACGCGGAACAATCCGAATGTGATTCCGGTTGCGGAGCGGCCGGAAGTGATTCTCCGCTTCTCCGATGCGAAGACATTGCTGCTCGACGGGCTGCTCGATAAATCCAATTCAATTGCCGAGCACGCCGTGGTGGTGGACGCGCACCTGGGCCAGGGAAATGTGCTCCTCTTCGGCAACAATCCTGTCTATCGCGGCGAGACGGTGGGAACCTATCCGCTGGTGTTCAGCGCGATCATGAACTACGAGCACTTGGCGCGGACCGGAGTTCCTGCATCATCGGAATCGAAACCGGCAGAGTGAAGGAGTACGCAGCTTGAGCTGGAGATGGGGAAAGCTGCAAATGGGGAACCGAGGGGATCTTCATCGCGTAGGAATGTTGCGGAGGAGATTCCATGGTTCCACTCGGGCGCCCGGTTGCTTTTTTGCTGTTCGTTTCCCTCGCTGCTCCCACTTTCTGCCAGCAGCCTGCCCAATGGCCTGTCCAATGGAGAGACCCGTCGCCGCACACCACCCGTTACATCGAGGTTGAGAAAGGCATTCGCCTGGAAGTGTTGGATTGGGGCGGTTCGGGCCGCCCTCTCGTCCTTCTCGCCGGCGGCGGTTACACCGCCCACGTATACGACGACTTCGCGCCCAAACTCACTAGTCGCTATCACGTTTACGGAATTACCCGGCGAGGGTTTGGCGCGTCCGGTTTTTCAGCCACCTCCTATGGGGCTGACCGGCTTGGCGACGACGTCGTGGCTGTGATCGATGCGCTCAAATTGAACAGGCCGGTTCTGGTGGGACACTCCCTCGCCGGCGAGGAAATGAGTTCCGTCGCGAATCGGCATCCGGACCGCATCGCGGGCCTGGTTTACATCGATGCGGCGTATCCCTACGCTTTCGATAACGGCACAGGTCCGAGCTTTAAGGAACTCGCGCAGCTCCACGGACCTCAAGCGCCGCCTCCCGGCAAAGACGATCTGGCCAGCTTCAGCGCGCTTGAAAAGTATTATGTGAGGACCGATGGATTCCCCTATCCGGAGGCGGAGTTGCGCCAGCAGTGGGATGCAGGGCCCGATGGACGCGTCTTGAAGGGGCACGATTTCCCCGGCTCCGCCAAGCTGCTGGACGGCATGGAGAAGTACACAAGCATTCCCGCGCCCGCGTTGGTGATCTTCGCCAACCCCCACAGCCTCGGAACCTGGATTGACCACACCACTGACGCGAAACTGCGCGCGGAAGCCGCAACTTACTCCACGGCGCTATCGGCGTTGGTCGAAAGGCAGGAAAATGCGGTCAGGAACGGCGTGCCGTCGGCAAAAGTGATTACGATTGCGGGCGCGAATCACTCTGTCTTCCTGTCAAACGAGGCCGACGTGTTGAGGGACCTGCGCGCATTTGTTGCCGGGCTGCCTTAGGAAGGTGATATCGGCGACCGAGCGGATCCCGCCCGCACTTCACTGCGAGTGCGCTTTTCATCTTCCCGATTGCGGGGCTTTTGTGTCATGCTTTGAGGCATGGGAAGCAAAGACAAAGGCAGGAAAGAACCGAAGAAGGCGCCCAAGCCGAAGCCCAAACCCGAGCCGAGCAAGCGCGAAGTGTTTACGCCGGCCCCGCCGAAGTAAAGGCTCGTCGCTCCACCGGCACTCGCAACCCGACACGAAAAGGCCCTCCGATTGGAGGGCCTTCGTGTTGGATGATCTTTCTGCGCTCTACCTAGGCGACCACTTCGATTCCCATCGATCGCGCGGTGCCCTTGATGCTCTTGACGGCCGCGTCGACCGAGGCGGCGTTCAGGTCGGGCATCTTCTGCGTGGCGATCTCGCGCACCTGCGCTTCGGTCACCTTGCCGATCTTTTCTTTGTTGGGCGTGCCCGAGCCTTTTTCGATGCGCGCAGCTTTTTTCAGCAGCACTGCCGCGGGCGGCGTCTTGGTGATGAAGGTGAAGCTGCGGTCGGCGTAGACGGTGATGACGACCGGGATGATAAGCCCGGCCATCTCCTTGTTCTGCGTGCGCGCGTTGAACTGCTTGCAGAACTCCATGATGTTGACCTGCGCCTGGCCGAGCGCGGGGCCTACCGGCGGCGCCGGCGTGGCCTTGCCGGCCTCGATCTGCAGTTTGACGTAGGTTGTAACTTTCTTTGGAGGCGCCATGTTGGTTCCTTCGGAACTAGCTGCTAGCTTCTAGCTGTTAGCTTCTAGCCTGTTCATCCTTCAATTGATTTTGAGCCACGGCCCAGTGCGTTGCCCCAACCGGCACCCGCTAGAAAGGATCACCGGCTAGAAGCTAGGAGCTAGCAGCTAGAGGCTGCAGTTACTCAATCTTTTCCACCTTGCCGAACTCGAGCTCGACCGGTGTGGAGCGGCCGAAGATGGTCACCATGACCTTGATTGTCTCGCGATCTTCGTTCACCTCGTCGACCACGCCGTTGAAGTTGGCAAATGGGCCGTCGGTGATGCGCACCTGCTCGCTCTTCTCGAACTTGATCTTGAGCCGCGGCTTGTCTTTGGCGGTCTCGGAGCGGAAGAGGATCGAGCTCACCTCTTCTTCCGACAGCGCCACCGGCTTGTCGCCCGTGCCCAGGAAGCCGGTCACCTTCGGCGTGTCTTTCAACACGTGCCAGAGGTGATTGTCCAGTTCCATCTCCACCAGCACGTAGCCGGGCAGAAACACGCGCTCCACCGTGCGCTTTTTGCCGTTCACGATCTCGGTCACGGGCTCGGTGGGAATCATCACGCGGCCAACCTTGTCGCGCAGCCCGAAGGCCTGTACGCGGCTTTCGATGGATTCCTTGACCTTACGCTCGAAGCCCGAGTAGGCGTGCAGGATGTACCAGCGGAAGCGCTCGTTGCGCTCCGGTTGTGCCTGTTCGGCCGCTTGTTCCAATTCTTCTGCCATCTGTTTCTCGTTTCGCGGGTGCCGGCGCTAATGCATTTTCCGAATCGATGTAGACCGGAGCCACCATAGTCGAGTCGATTTTCCCCCGGAAAATCGACATCCTCGACTTTCGGAGAGTTCACAGCCGTTCGGAAAATGCCTTAATGCACGCCGCCCATCTTGTCCAGCAGTACTCGCAGGGCGCGGCCAAATACCGTGTCCAGCAGGAAAAAGAAAATCCCAAAGAGGAAGACGGTGACGATGACCACCGAAGTGGTCGCCTGCACCTCCTTGCGCGACGGTGTAACTACCTTGCGCGTCTCCGAACGCACGTCGGTGAGGAAGTGGGTAAAGTTACTCCAAACATCGGTCACTTTGCTCATGGCGTCGGCTGCCGCACCCGGCTCCCGCCGCTTGGGCGCGGGCCGCTCCTCGGTCTTAACGATCGCTGGCTTTGTTGTTGCCATACTTCCAATCCTTTGCGCCCGGCGTCGCGCCTGGCACTTCCGTTCGAATCTGGCAGGGGCGGAGGGATTCGAACCCCCAAGTCCGGTTTTGGAGACCGGCAGTTTAGCCGTTGAGCTTACGCCCCTGAAAGCAGCTAACAGCCGACAGCTCACAGTTTCATCGTCGGACCGCGAATCGGATCAAACTGTCTGCTGTCAGCTGCTAGCTAACTGCTGCTTCTACTTCGTTTCCTTGTGCGGCTGGTGCTTGCGGCAGCGGTTACAAAACTTCTTGAACTCGAGACGGCCGGTGGTCGTCTTTTTGTTCTTCGTCGTGGTGTAGTTGCGCTCCTTGCACTCAGTGCACTGCAATGTCACAATTTCCCGCATTTTCGAATCCTCAAGCTGGCAGCCGACAGCTGGCAGTTTCAATCCTTGCTGTGAGCTGCCAGCTGTCCGCTGCCAGCTTGCAATTTACTTCACTATTTCCGAAATCGTTCCCGCGCCTACGGTCCTTCCGCCTTCGCGGATCGCGAACCTGAGACCCTTTTCGAGCGCCACTGGCGTGATCAGCTCTATCTGCAGCGCCACGTTGTCGCCCGGCATCACCATCT